>JBGPZT010000232.1:0-2882 GCA_041493915.1 Candidatus Limnocylindria bacterium | reverse complement strand
TCGCCCGGCGTTCCGCGGAAGCGGGCGCTGACGACGACGATCGGCGTCTTCTGCAGCTTCGAAGTGCGGTACGCGAATCCGAGTTCGGCGTTGCCCTCCGTCCAGGTGTCACCGTTGAGATCCATCAGCGTCGCGTCCACCAGCACATCCTTCGTTTCGCTGCCGAACGCTCCGGCATTTCCGTGGACGGCGCCGCCCACCGTCCCCGGGACCGTCGCCATCCACTCGAGGCCCGCGATGCCGTTGCGCGCGCCGACCGCGGCCACCGAGGCAAGTGGTGTTCCGGATGACGCCATGATCGTGAGCCCGTCGACCGACGTCTCACTCCAATCGTTCTGCAGCACGACCCCACGCACGCCGTGGTCCGACACGAGCATGTTGGTCCCGCCGCCGAGCATCAGGACCGGCAGCTCGTGCTCGCGCGCGACCGCGATCGCGCCGACGAGATCGCGCTCGGTCGTGACGCGTACGAAGTAGTCGGCTGGTCCGCCGATGCGAAGCGAGGTGTGTTTGCTCATCGGCTCGTCGCGGACGCCGAATGGCAACACTTTCACACCGGCGTCCGCAGCAGCTCGAGGAGCCTCTCGCCGACGGGCCGCACGTCGCCCGCGCCCATCACCAGCACGACGTCGCCCGGGCCAACAAGATCCGCCGCGATGCGGGCGGCCTCTTCGCCATCGCGTGCGTAGCGTCCGCCGACGGCCTCCGCGAGCGCCATCGCGCGCGAGGTCGTCTCGGGGCGCTCGCGAGCGGATGAAAATGTCTCGACGATCACGACCGCGCGCGCGCGCCGTAGGACGGCGACGAACTCGTCGAAGAACGTCGCGAGGCGGCTCGGCGTGTGGGGTTGGAAGACGACGACCGCGTTCTCGAACACCTTCAGGCCCACCGCGATCTCGGCGGGATGATGCGCGTAGTCGTCGACGACGCGCACGCCGCCGGCGCTGCCGAGCGGCTCGAGCCGTCGCTCGACGCCCGCGAACTCCGACACGCCGCGCGTGGCCTCGCGCTTCAGAACGCCGAGTGCGGACGCGGCGAGGACCGCGCCGGCGGCATTGAGTGCGTTGTGGAGACCTGGGATCTGCAGGCTGACAAGGGTGCCGCCGAACGCGTAGAAGTTGTTGGTGCCCTGGGAAACCGGCAGGTCCGCGCCAGCGTCGGTGCCGTAGGTGAGAACGTCCCGCTTCACCTCGTTCTTCGTGTACTCGGCGAGATCGCGCGCGCCGTCATCGTCGATGCACGTCACGAGGCTGCCGCGAGGCTGAATGCCGCGGACGAAGACGCGGAAGGCATCGCGGTACGACTCCCGCGTGGGGAACATGTCGACGTGGTCGTGATCGACCGTCGTCACGACGGCGATCAGAGGCCGAAGCGCGTGGAAGGTGTTGTCGTACTCATCGGCCTCGATCACGAGCACCTCGCTGCTGCCGGCGTGGGCGTTCGAGCCAAGACCGCGCAGTACCGCGCCGCAGATCAGCGAAGCATCGACGTTTCCCGCGCGGAGCGCGGACCAAACGAGCGCGGTCGTCGTCGACTTGCCGTGCGTTCCCGCGACCGCGACGACGCGCTTCCCCTGCGCGAGGAAGCGCCACGCGTCCTCGCGTTTCCAGACCGGAATGCCGCGCCGGAGCGCCTCGGCTACCTCGACGTTGTCCTCCTTGTACGCGCTCGAGCGCAGGACAACTTCGCTGCCCGGCACGTGCTCCGCCGCGAAGCGCTCGTGCACGGCCGCCCCATCCCGGGCGAGCGCCTCCGCCAGCGGCCAGCGGCCGTTGTCCGAGCCGGTCACGTCGTGTCCGCCGGCGATGAGCAAACGCGCGACCGCCGACATCCCCGCGCCGCCGATGCCGACGATGTGGATCCTCAAGCGCAGCCGCCGAGCGCGAGCAGCTCGCGCGCGATCTCCTGCGCCGCCTGGGGCCGACCGGTGGCGTGGGCGGCGTTCGCCATGCGGCGCAGGCGGGTCGGATCGTCCAGGAGCCCGCTGACCTGTGCGGTGAAACGATCTCCGTCGAGCTCGCCCTCGCGCATGCTGATCGCGGCGCCGGTCTCGACCATCGCGCGCGCGTTCGCCTCCTGGTGGCCCTCCATCGCGGCGCCGAACGGGATGAGCAGCAGCGGCACGCCGAACGCGAGCGGCTCGGCGATCGACGACGCTCCGGCCCGGCCGATCACGAGATCCGCGGCCGCAAGCGCGCCGCCCATCTCGTCGCCCAGGAACGGACGGACGATGTAGCGGTCGCGGACCTCGGCAGGCAGATTCGCGCGGCGCGCTTCGGCGCGGGCGCCGTGCTTCTCGCCGGTGATGTGCAGGACATAGGCGCGCCGGACGATGCGACCCAGCGCGGACCAGAGTGCGTCGTTCACACGCTCGGAGCCCTGGCTCCCCCCGCTCACGACGACCAGCATCGCGTCCGCAGGGACGACGAATGTCTCGCGGCCGCGCTCGCGGGTCCATTTCAGAAGCGACGCGCGGATCGGCGTCCCCGCCAGGACCGTCCGGCCGCGCGGCAGCGCGCGGCGCGCCTGCTCGTACGTGACGCCGATACGGGAGCTGAGCGACGCGAGAAGGCGGGTCGAGCGACCGGGTAGCGCGTTCCCATCCCAGAGGTACACCGGGACGCGGCAGAAACGCGCTGCCAGCGTCACCGGGATCGCGACGATGCCGCCGGTCGTGCAGCACACGTCAGGGCGGAATCGCACCAACTGGACGAGCGCGTCGACGAACGCGAGCGGGACGCCGACGAGCGTGCGCAGCAGCGCGAGGCGCGACTCGGGATCTCGGAGCGACGGCATCGGTGTGGCGTGGAACGGAATGCCGGCGGCCGGCACGAGCTCAGCTTCTTTCCCGCGACGCCCACCGAGGAAGAGGAATCCCACGT
>JBGPZT010000122.1:0-8298 GCA_041493915.1 Candidatus Limnocylindria bacterium | reverse complement strand
TACAAGATCCCGACGCGCGGCCTGCTCGGATTCCGCCAGGCGTTCCTCACGAACACGCGCGGCAAGGGCGTGATGAACACGCTCTTCGCGGGCTACGGCCCCTACGCCGGCCCGATCGAGTCGCGCGATCTCGGATCGCTCATCGCCTTCGAAGCGGGCACGACGACGACGTTCGGCCTGAACCAGGCGCAGGAGCGCGGCCAGCTCTTCATCGGCCCCGGCGTCGAGGTGTACGAGGGTATGGTCGTCGGCGAGCACATCCGCGACCGCGATCTCGAGGTGAATGTCGTGCGTCGGAAGCATCTGACGAACATGCGGAGCAGCACCTCGGACATCGCCGCGAAGCTCGATGGCATGCGCGAGCTCTCGCTCGACGACGCCGTCGAGTTCCTTGCAGACGACGAGCTTCTCGAGGTGACGCCGGTCGCCTACCGGATCCGCAAGCGCATGCTCGCCAAGCAGGACCGCGATCGTCTCGCCGGCCAGCGCAAGAAGGCCGCTGCCGCCGTCTGAACGATCATTCGGGCGTACGATCGGTCGCGTGACGCGCCGTCGCGACGACGCCGCCCTCCTCGCGGAGGTCGAGCCCGCGGTCGCGCGTCTCCTCGACCGGCACATCGGCGCGGCGAAGGAGTGGTTCCCGCACGACTACATCCCGTACAGCATGGGCCGCGACTTCGACAAAGAGCCATGGACTCCGGACCAGCCTCGGCTGACGGGCGTCGCGCAGACGGCGTTCGAAGTGAACCTCCTCACCGAGGACAACCTGCCCTCTTACCACCGACTGATCCACAAGATGTTCAGCAAGGGCGACGGCGCGTGGAAGAACTGGATCAACCGCTGGACCGCCGAAGAGGGCCGGCACGCGATCGTCCTCCGCGACTACCTGATCGTGACGCGGAACATCGACCCGGTCGCGCTCGAGCGCGGCCGCATGCAGAACGTCCTTACCGGCTATGACCACGACGTCGATGTGCTCCAGGGCCTCGCGTACACGTCCTTCCAGGAGCTCGCGACGCGCGTGTCGCACCAGAACACCGGCCGCTATTCGGCGGACCCCGTCGCGGACAAGATCATGACGCGCGTCGCGCTCGACGAGAACCTCCACATGGTCTTCTATCGCGACGCGCTCGCCGCGATGCTCGAGGTCGCGCCGTCCGAGGTCGTCGAGGCCATCACGCGTGAGGTGCTCACGTTCGAGATGCCCGGCAGCGGCATCGTCGGCTTCACGCGCAAGGCGGCGCGAATGGCGGACGCGGGGATCTACGACCTTCGCATCCACCACGACGACATCCTGTGGCCGCTGCTGCGCTATTGGCGGATCTTCGAGCGCACCGGTCTCGACGCCGAGGCGGAGCACGACCGCGAGCGCCTTCATCGGTTCCTCGACAAGCTCGACGCATCGGCTCGCAAATACGAGGAGCGGCGCGCGGCGCGTCGCGATCGCGAGAGCAGCGCCGCCGAATAGTCGGGCAGCCTTCGCTGCCCTCATCTGCCTGGCGTGTGCGCTAGCCTCGCGGGTCCGTGACATTTTCCATCGACGACACACCGAGCTACCGGCGGCTGTTCGCGATAGCGGGCTTCCCGCGCCTCGTCGCGAGCATGCTGCTCGCGCGCCTCGCGGGACAGATGGTCGCGCTCATCCTGGTGCTGTTCTCCCTTCAGCACTACGGCTCGCCGGAGGTCGCGGGAGCGGTCGCGTTCTTCAGCGTCGCGCCTGGGCTCCTGGCGAGCCCGATCGCCGGCGCGCTGCTGGATCGGCACGGCCGGACGCGGCTCGTCGTGCTCGACTACGTCATCGCCGGCACGACGCTGGCGCTCATCGCGGCGCTCGCGGTCGGCGACCGCCTGCCGGTGCCGGCTCTTCTCGTGATCGTCACGATCTCTTCGCTCACGCAGCCGCTCGGGAACACCGGCGTGCGGACGCTCTTCCCGTTGATCGTTCCGCCGCGGCTCTGGGAGCGTGCGAACGCGATCGACAGCAACGGCTACGTCGTCGCAAGCATCTTCGGCCCCGCGCTCGCGGGGACGCTCGTCGCGGCGTTCGGCGCGCCCGCGGCGCTCGCGGTGACGGCGTCGATCTACGCGGTCGCGGCTGTGGTGGCGATCGGCCTGCGCGACGTCGGCGACCGGACCGCGACGGGCAAGCTCCTCGCGGACGCGTGGCGCGGACTGATGTACGTCGCGAAACACTCGACCTTGAGGCCGCTCGCGATCGCGGTGACGACCGCGAACCTCGGCGGCGGCATGTTCTTCCTCGCCCTGCCGGTCCTCGTTCTGCGTCGCTTTGGCGCGGGGCCGGAGTTCGTGGGCCTCCTGTTCGCCCTCTCGGGGATCAGCGGATCGATCTCCGTCCTGATCATGGGACGGATCGCGACCCTCGGTCGCGAGCGCCAGTTGCTCGCCGGCGCGATGCTCAGCACGGCCGCCTGCTTCGGGGTCATTCTGCTGTTCCCGCAGCCCCTGCCGGTCGCTGCTGCGATGCTGCTCTGGGGGGTGGCGACGGGCCCGTTCGACGTCGTGCTCTTCACCGTCCGGCAGCGGCGGACGGATCCGGCGTGGTTGGGACGGGCCTTCGCGGTCTCCATGGCGCTCAACTTCGCCGGATTCCCGATCGGCTCGGCGCTGGCCGGAGCGGTCCTGCCCGTCTCGATCGAGCTGGGCTTCGCCCTCGCAGTGGTAGCCACTCTCGTGGGCGCCGTGCTCGCCTACATCGGGATACCGGCGCGCGACGACAACGAGCCGGCGTCGGTATCGTGAGCACGTGATCCCGCTCGCGCCATTCGGTAGGACCGGGCACCGCAGCACGCGGACGCTGTTCGGCGCGGCAGCGCTCTCACGCGTGACGCAAGAGGTGGCCGACGGCGTCCTCGACCTCCTGCTCGAGCACGGCATCAATCACATCGACACGGCCGCCAGCTACGGCGACGCCGAGCTGCGCATCGCGCCGTGGCTCGCCCGCGTCGGCCGCGACCACTTCTTCGTGGCGACGAAGACCGGCAAGCGCACGTACGCCGAGGCGCGGGACGAGATCCGCCTCTCGGTCGAACGGCTTGGCACGGACCACGTGGATCTCATCCAGCTCCACAACCTGGTGGACCAGACGGAGTGGGATACGGCATTCGGTCCCGACGGCGCGCTGCGCGCCGCGGTCGAGGCGCGCCACGCCGGCCTGGTGCGCTTCATCGGCGTCACCGGTCATGGCCTGTCGGCGCCGGCGCAGCACCGCCGTAGCCTCGAGCGCTTCCCGTTCGACGCGGTGCTCTTTCCTTACAACTACGTTCAGCTCCGCGATCCGGTCTACGCGCGCGACGTGGAAATGCTGATGGCGCTGTGCGAGAAGCGCGGCACCGCTCTGCAAACGATCAAGGCGATCACGCTCGGGCCGTGGCAGGCCGAGCGACCCGCGTCGCCGACCACCTGGTACGAGCCTCTCCGCGAGCAGCGCGACATCGACCTCGCGGTGCGCTGGGTCCTCGGTGACCCGCGTGTGTTCCTGAACACCGTGGGCGACGTCGGCCTTCTGCCGAAGGTCTTCGACGCGGCGTCGCGCGGCGGCACTCGTCCCACCGGTGCGGAGATGGATGAGCTCCAGAGGCGCCGCGAGATGAGCCCGCTCTTCGTCTAGGCCCTCGGTGTCGGGCGTGGCCCGACCCGTCTTGCGGCATCACCCCGGGGTTCGTGGTGACCATCGGCCCTTTCGGCCGCGACAGCGCGCCGGTAGCGTTGGCAGCGTGGAGATCCTGATAGCGCTCGGTCTGGCGCTCATCGCGAGCGGCACCGTCATGCTGCTCGTCCTGTCGGCGCGCGGATTGCGGGCGGCCGCGTGATCTTCTTCGCCGGCCTCTTCCTCGGGGTCGCGCTCGCGGTCGTCGCCCTCGGCTTCTTGGCGATCGGTGCGTACGGCCGCGGCTATGAGGAGGCCGAGATGCGGCGGAACCAGTGGCGGACAGAGCTGCTGGCGCGCCACCCGGGCCACCGGCCGCGAGCATTGGGAGCTCACCTCTAGACCGAGGGTCTGCGGTGGCGCGCCGGCTGCTAGCGCGCGCTCTCCTCCACGATCCGCACGACGCGGTCGAGGCCGCGGGGACGCTCCGCGCTGCCACCCGCGTCGAGGAGGTGGAAGCGCAGGCCGGCGCGCACGGCGCCACCGTCGGCGACGGCGTGATCGCCGACCATGAGCGTTTCCCTCGGTTCGGTGCCGAGGGCACGGCAGGCGTGGAGGAAGATCGCGGGATCCGGCTTCTCCGCACCCACCTCGTATGAGTGGGTGAACGCGTCGACGAGATCCGCGAGGCCGTGCGCTGCGAAGATCGGACGGAGATCCCGCGGGACGTTGCTCACGATGCCGATCTTCATACCTCGCATCTTCAGCGCGCGCAGCGTCGGCGCGGTGTCCGGGTAGGGGATCCACGCCCGAGGGTCCATGACGCGTTCGTACAGTTCGGACGCGACGTTGGGCACGCTCGCGTGGGCGCGTTCGAAGAGCGCGGTCCACACCTCCCGGTGCGCGTCGGCCGACAGGTCGCGTCCCTTCGCGAGCTCCTCCGGCGTCTTGCCCGCCTCCCAGAGCTCGTCCCACAACGCGCGCGCCTCCGCGGGCGAGACACGCACGCCGCGGCGGGCGGCCGCGTCGATGATCACGCTCGCCGCGTCGGGCGGTGAGAAGAGCGTGTCGCCCCAGTCGAACAGCACGCCGCGAATGGCGGTCATCGGCGCGATTCTGACGGACATGGTCGTTCCATCGCAGAATGCGTCGGATGCGTGTCGCGATCCTCGGTGTCGGCCGTCTCGGTGCGTTCCACGCCAAGGTCCTGAGCGAAACGAAGGACGTGGAGGAGCTGCGCGTGTACGACGCGGACGCCGCCCGCGCGAAAGAGATCGCCGGTCCGTTGAAGGCGCAGGCTGTCGCCAGCGTGGACGACGCGCTGAAGGGCATCGACACGGCGGTCATCGTCACGCCGACGGATACCCACGCGCCGCTCATCAAGAAGTGCCTCGACGCGCGCATCGCGACGTTCTGCGAGAAGCCGATCGCGATCGGCATCCCCGAGACGCGCGACATCGTCGCGCACGTCGAGCGGGCGAAGGGGCGCTTGCAGATCGGCTTCCAGCGCCGCTTCGACGCCGGCTACCGCGCCGCGCGCGATGCGATCCGCGCCGGAAAGCTGGGGAACGTGTTCTCGTTCCTGATGGTGAGCTGCGACCGGTTGCCGCCGCCGGACGCCTACATCGCGACGTCGGGCGGGGAGTTCAAGGACCAGCTCATCCATGACTTCGACATCACGCGCTGGCTCTTCGGCCAGGAAGCGCTCGAGGTGACCGCGACCGGCTCCACCCTCGGCTTCCCGCAGTACGAGGCCATGCAGGACGTCGGGACGTCCGCCGTTCTCCTTCGGCTCTCCGGCGGCGCGCTCGGCCTCATCACCGGGCTGCGCCACAACGAAGCCGGGTACGACATCCACGTCGAGATCCACGGCGCGAAGGACACGCTCGCGATCGGCGTGGACCCGCGCACGCCGTGGCGCTCGGTCGAGGCCGATGCGCCGCCGCTGGCGGGGCCGCCGTATCCGTCCTTCTTCGTCCGCTTCGACGGTGCGTACCGCGCCGAGCTCGCGCATTTCCTACGCTTCGCGCGCGGCGAGGCCGAGAACGCGTGCACCGCCGCGGACGCGCTGGAAGCGCTGCGCATCGCGGAAGCCGCGAGCCGCTCGTATCGCGAGCGGCGGACCGTGAAGCTCTCCGAGATCGCTTGACCGTCCGGGTCACTTTCATCGGGAGCGGGAACGCCTTCGCGGACGGTGGCCGCTCGCACGCCTGCATCCACGTCGGTGCTCCGGGCGTCTCGTTGCTGCTGGACTGCGGCGGTTCGGCTCTGCCCGCGATCAAGCGCGAGGTCGATCCGGAGGCCATCGACGCGATCGCGATCAGTCACCTGCACGGCGACCACTTCGGTGGCATCCCGTACCTCGTCATCGAGCAGCATTTCGCCGGGCGCACCGCGCCTTTGGTGATCGGCGGTCCGCGCGAGCTATCGGACCGGCTCCGCGCCGCGGAATCCGCGCTCTATCCGGACTTCTTCCGGAGGACGAAGGTCGGATTCGCGATCCGAGAGACCGTGCTCGGCGCGGACGAAACGGAGCTCGGGGGCGCGCTCGTGAGCGCATTACCGGTCAAGCACGTGGCGGAGTCAGACCCACACGGCCTCCGCGTGCGCGTGGGCGACAAGCTCGTCGCGTACTCCGGTGATGCGACGTGGAGCGACGACCTCGCGCGCGTCGCAAAGGGCGCGGATCTGTTCATCTGCGACGCGTCGTTCTTCGACCGCGACGATCCATCGCACATCTCGTATCGGACGCTCATGTCCCACCGCGACGAGCTCGACTGCGGACGGATCGTCCTCACGCACCTCGGCGCCGAGACGCTCGCGCGGATCGGCGAGCTCGAGCTCGAGCACGCTGTGGACGGGGCCGCGTTCGACGTCTGATCGCCGGCGCCATTGTTGCCTCGCCGGCTCCTGACGAGGAGGGGGCGCCCAGTGCGCCCCCTCCTCTTTCACTTCCCGATCCGTGTGTCGGGCTGGTGCCCTACTCCACGACCTTGAACACGTTGGCCTGGAGAGTGACGCCGGTGTTCATCTTGATGATCTCGGCGAGCGAGTGCCGGTAGTCGATCCGGTAGTTCTGCTCGATGCTTCGGAGGACAGGGTCGTTCTGGTAGAAGAACCTGTCCCCGTCACGCGCCGCTTCGAACTGCTTCGTCCAGATCGCGAGCTGTAGCTCGCCGAACTCGGTACCGCGGACGTGCTTCTCGGATAGCACCCCGACGAAAGCATCCATCTTGTCGACGTCTCCATAGATCGCCTTGAGGCGGGCCGCGAGCGTCGTGCGACGGACGCCAACGATGGCCTCGTCCGCTGCCGCGTCGCTGCCCAGAGCGATCACGTTTCCGTCAGCGTCGCGTAGCTGGACGAAGTCGAGGATGTCGGGATCGTTGATCGCGTTCCTCGCGTCGATCTGACGATCGCGCGGGAACGAGTCGGTGGACTCGCCGGTGACGTCCTCGAACGACCGCTTCGGCGACAGCCCGTAGGCTCGCCGCATGTCGTTGTAGCTCGGCAGTCCGTGATCGCGACCGCGCTGGATGTCGATCGCGCCTAGGTCGACCACGCCGCTGAAGCAGTCGGGGTTCACGTTCTCTGGACTGCAATCGGCGGGATTCGTGCCGGGCTTCGGAACTTGGAAGAGGATGCTCCGAAGCGTGTTGTCGATCTGCTCGTCATTCTTGTACTGCCTGTCCGCCGCGAGGCTCGAGAGGAGGTTCCCGATGCCGACGGCGCTGAGGAGACTCGGATTGCCGAACGCGACGTTGAGCGGGATCACGAGCACGCGATTCACTTCATCGAACTCGATGCCTTGAGCCTCGAACGCGGCGATCTGCGCTGGCGTGTATCTACCCGCCGGAGCAGCCGTTTCGAATTCGCCGTGGATCATGCTGTGGGCGCGGTACCCGGCCACGGCGAACTCGTTCGAGAGACCCGGGTCCACGTCGTTGTCATAGCCCCGGTAGCGGTCGAGACGGACACCGAGGCTCGGAAGGAACTCGGTGTACGTGATGTACTGCAGTTCCGCGCCGACGACGCGGCGCGCGATCTGGAACTTCTCCTCCTCGGAGAGACGGGACGGGAGCGCGGCGACGATCCGGTTGTGCTCCCGAGCGAAGAGCGTGTGCATCGCGGTCAGCGCGATGTTCTCATTCGCACGCACGTCGCCGGCCACGACCGCTCGCTCCGGCCTTCCGGTGAGCGCTCCCATGAGGTCCATCTGTGGCGCCGTCGCGACGTTCCCACGTGCGCCCTCAAGCGGCAGGTATCCCCTGAGGTTGAGCATCAGACGGGCGCTGTTGTTGGTCGGGTTGCCGTCGTTCGAGCCGACACGCAGCCAGTCGAGCCGCGCGTCGGTGACGCCGTAGACATTGGAGGCGTCGATGAAGCTGCTGATCGTGTTGAGCTGTTGCCGCGGCGACGTCACTCCCGTGCCGGGAGCGGCCGGCGTGCGGTCGAACCCGATGACGCCGAAGCTGTTCGCGAAGGTCTCGAGCGGGTCGTTCGCGTTGAACGCGATGTTCGCGGCCGTGTCGGGTGTCTCCACTCGCAGACCGAAGTCGTGATCCAGGAACTGTCCCCACGTCCACGCGAACTGCGTGACGCCGTTCTCAGAGAACAGGTTCTGGTTGACGTCGTTGAACACGCGGTTGCTGACGTATCGCGCTGACGGACCGGAGACCATCTGGCTCTTT
>JBGPZT010000130.1:0-7677 GCA_041493915.1 Candidatus Limnocylindria bacterium | reverse complement strand
GAACACGGCCAGTCGGATGGAGTCCCAGGGCATCGCGGGTCGCGTCCAGGTGAGCCAGGCGACGTACGCGCTCGTGAAGGACGACTTCGTGTGCGAGGAGCGCGGTGCGATCGAAGTTCGCGGTCGCGGGCCGCTGACCACCTACTTCGTGCTCGCGGGGCGCTGAGTCGGCGGAGACCATCCGTCCGTGACGCTGCCATTCTTGCCGGCAGCGCTAAGTTCGTCCCAGCGTGACGTCCGCCGCAGAATGGCGGCCATGACCGCTGTCCGCGAGGAGCGCCGCCTAGTGACCTGCATGTTCGTGGACGTCGTCGGTTCTACGGAGCTGACCATGCAGTTCGGGGCGGAACGGCTCAAGCGCGAGCTCGGCGCGGCGTTCGCAGAGCTCTCACGAATGATCACGGAACACGGTGGCACCGTCGAGAAGTACATCGGCGACGCGATCTATGCCATCTTCGGTGCGCCCCTCGCCCACGAGGACGACACTCTCCGCGCGCTGCGCACCGCCGAAGCGATGCGCGACTGGTGCGCTCACGGCCAGCCACATGGTCATCCGTTCGCGATACGTGTTGGGATCGAGACCGGCGAAGCAGTAGTCGACCTGGAGGCTGCCTCGTCTACGCGACAGCAGATGAGCGTGGGAGCGGTAGTGAACATCGCGGCCCGCCTTCAGCAACGCGCCGAGCCCGGCGAGATCCTGGTCGGGCCCACTGCCCACGAAGCCACTGGCGGTGCCGCAGATCTCGAGCAGCTCGGTCCGGCCGAGCTCAAGGGGATCGGCACGGTGCCGATCTGGAAGCTTGTGCGGGTCGGCGGACCGCAGATCCCCGCGCTCTCTTTCGTCGGTCGCGATGCTGAAATTGCACTTCTCGGGCATGCCTACACACGGGCCAAGGGTGGACGATCTGTCCTCGCCGTCGTGAGCGGCCCGCCTGGACAGGGCAAGACGCGTCTGGTGCAGGAGTTCCTGCGCTTGCGCGGCGGCGGCAGCCGCGTGATCGCTACGCGATGCCGCCCCGCCGATGAGGTTGGCGTGTTCGCGCCGCTTCGCGAGCTCCTGGGCGTGACGACGCTCGACGCTCTTGCAGACCAGGTCGGACGGCTGTGCACGAACGATGTCGAGTGCGAGCGCGTCGTCGCCGGGCTTGCGGAGAGCGCGGGCATCGCGACGAGCCGCTCACTCGCGCGCCTACCGACGGCGGAGCGGATGGACGAGATCGTGCAGGCGTGGCGGCGCTACCTCGGGATCCTGGGTCAGGACCACCTCGTCGTCTTGGCGATCGACGACATTCACTGGGCGGACTCGTCGCTCGTTAGTCTCGTGGATCGCCTCACGTACGGCGGTCCCCGCATATTGGTCATCGCCACCGCTCGTCCAGAGTTCGCGGAGGCCGCCGGGATCCGCCCGAGCGGCGATCGTTTCTTCATCGAACTTGAGGGCCTCGAGGTCGGCGAGGCGCGACAGTTAGCGGCGCTAGCCGGGGGGAGCGACGAGCGCGTCGTTGCGCGCGCCGAAGGCAACCCCCTGTTCCTCGTGGAGCTCGCGCGCGCCGCGCGGAGCGACGATCTTCCGCTCACCTTACAAGGCGCGCTCGGTGCGCGACTTGACCAGCTGCCGCTCTCAGATAGAGCGCTGTTGTCAATGGCCGCCATCGCGGGCGAGAGGTTCACCGCGGAAGACGCCGCGTTCCTCGCGCAGCGAGACTTCGTCGAGACCGGGCGCGCGCTCGTACGGCTCGCCGACCTCCACTTCCTTGTCGTGTCCGACACGGGATACCGGTTCCACCACGGCCTTGTTCGCGACGTCGCGTATGGTCGGCTCCTTTCGGCCGAGCGCATGCGCGCGCACGCCCGGTTCGCTCGCGAGCATGCGTCTCCGGACGATATCGAGACGCTCGCGTACCACTGGTGGGAGGCTCTGCGGCCGCCCGACGCAGAGTGGGTCTGGGGTGGCGAGGCTGAGCTACTCCAGATGCGCTACGCGGCCTTCGCCGCCAACCTCGCTGCCGGAAAGCGACATGCTGGACATTCCGCAATCGACCAGGCGGTCGAGCTGCTCGAGCGCGCGCGTTCCTTCGCAAGTGACGATCGTGAGCGCGCCGAAGCCGAGCAAGCACTCGGCGTCGCCTACCGTCAGATCCTCCGACAGGACGAGTCATGGGAGCACTTGACGCGGGCGCTCGATCTCTTCCGCGCGCACGGTGCCGTGCCGATCGATCTTTACGCCGAGCTTATGCGCTCAGCTGTGTTCACCGGTGCCTTCCGGCGGCTGCCGAGCAAGGACGAAGTGGTGCGGATCGGCGAGGAGGGTGCCGCTGCCGCGAAGGCGGCAGGCGACATGCGCCTGCTCTCGCGGATCCTGGAGTCGCACGGCGCATACCTCTTGAACGTGGATGGAGAACGACACGAACTGGGCAGGCCGTTCATCGACGCGGCGATCGATGCCGCTGAGTCCAGCGGTGACGCTGAGGCGCGGCGGAGCGCACTCCTCACCAAAGTCGCGTTGCTCCGCATTGACGGCCGATTCGACGAGTCCGTCCCGCTCCTTGACGAGGTCGGGCGATCGCTCGAAGGTGCAGATGCGCTCGAGCGCATGGACTACGTCATGGAGCGATCGGGCGACGCGTGGACGCGCGGCGACCTCGTTGACGCGGAGACCAGAAATCGCGACCTGGTCGCCCTCGCGGAACCAATGGGCCCGCACAACCGGACGCATGCGTGGACCTACGTGAGCGACATGCTCGTCGCCCGAGGCGATTGGAAGGCCGTGATCGAGCTCGCGCACCGGACCGCGCGACTGATCGTCGACGAAAAGGCGTCAGCGTTCTGCCGGGCCGCGGCCTCGATCCTGCGCGATGGCGCGGTCGCACACGCCCTCGCGGGCGAGCGAGAGGAAGCGATGGCCCTCCTGCGCGCCATCCCGACCAACGACGTTCAGATCGATGTTGTAGCGGCGATTCCTCAAGCCCTGCTCGGCCTCGACTCACCTGAGACCGACCAGGAATTGGCGTCGCGGCGGCGGAATTGGTCAGAGTGGCTCGACGCGGCTTTCCGTGCTGTGATCCTGGGTCGGCCGGATGACGCCGAGCGCGCCGTACGCGAGATGGGGCATATGACAACGAGTTCGGTGCTCGGGCGCGCCTTCGCCGAGGCGGTGCGCGAGGCGGTCGCTGAGCTTCGCGGCGGTCCTCCGGCCACGTACGACGCGCTCAACCAAATCGGGTTCGTGGGATGGATCGAGATCTTGCGAAGGCGCGCCGACGCCGAGTACTAGGGCCTTCTATGAGGACCTCAACTAGGCGCGCGGGAGAGCAG
This sequence comes from Candidatus Limnocylindria bacterium, assembly GCA_041493915.1. Lineage (GTDB taxonomy): Bacteria > Chloroflexota > Limnocylindria > P2-11E > P2-11E > CF-39. Next base: position 4,362 of record JBGPZT010000130.1, on the reverse strand, counting down.
CTAGATCTCCTCTGAATAGGGCGGTCGTCGTCATGCAACATGTGTGTTCCTCGTGTACGACAGACCGCTCACGATCGACCAGGCCATGACCCTGCTCCGGAGCAGCCGAAGGCCATCGCCGCGCTTACCGCAGGCCTGCCGCGAGTTCGATTGCACGGTTCCCCGAGCCGCGGCGAGTGGTCCGTCAACGATGTGCTTGCCCATCTCCGTTCATGCGCTGACATGTGGGGCAAGTACATCGCGACGATCGTCGCCGAAGACCGGCCGACGATCCGAGCGATGAATCCCACGACCTGGATCAAGAGCACGAACTATCCCGAACTGGAATTCGCGCTCTCGTTGCGCGCCTTTACGAAGCAGCGTGCCGAGCTGTTGGCGCTCCTGCGACCGTTGCCAAAGGCAGGCTGGTCACGTAGTGCGACGGTGACGGGCGCCGGAAGGCCACGCGAACGGACGGTGCTGGACTACGCGCGGTGGCTCGCGAACCACGAGCGATCCCATGTGAAGCAGATCGCACGCATCGTCAGTGGATGAGCACGGGTAGGGCAATGAATGCCAATGCCCTCCGCCACTTCTGCGAGTATCTCGCCGAGAACCGCAAGATCTTGATAGGTGCGATCAGCTCGCACAATCGAGTTATGGCTATGAGTGTTCGGTGACAAGGAGGCCCGCATGACCGACCAGATCAGCCCGAAGCAGTTCCGCGAGTCCGAGGGCGTCGAGGATTGGTGCGTGCTCGGCGACGGCGCGTGCGCGTACTTCCGAACCGGGTCGTTCGCGGCAGGCGCCCGGCTCGTGCAGGCGATCAGCGAGTTGCCGGGCGTCGATGACCTCCACCCCGACGTTGACCTGCGGCACGACGGCGTGACCGTGCGCATGATCACGATCACCGACGACTACGCCGGGATGAGCGGGCGCCATGTCGAGCTGGCCCGCCAGATCTCGGCGGTCGCCCGAAAGTTGGGCCTGTCTGCCGACCCGTCGGCGGTCCAGAGCCTGCTTGTCATCCCGGGCGCGACCGTTACCCGCGAGGTGATGCCGTTCTGGCGGGCCGTGCTCGGGTATGAGCCTCGCCGCGACAGCCCCGACGCGGACCTCGTCGATCCACGCGGTCGGGGGCCGTCGTTCTGGTTCGAGCAAATGGGTGAGCCGCGCCCGGACGGCGGCGGAGCGATCCACGTCGCGATATGGGTGCCGTACGAGCAGGCGGAGGCTCGCATCACGGCGGCGCTCGCCGCGGGTGGCAGGATGGTGCGCGACGAGTTCGCGCCGTCATGGTGGACGCTGGCCGACGCGGCGGGCAACGAGGCCGACATCGCCACCACGATGGGCCGTGAGTGAGCGACTAGTGCTTAGTCTTTCGGGAAGCTCAGATCTTGATCACGACCTTGGCCCGAGCCTGACCGCTTCCCACGTATCGGACGGCGTCGGCGCCTTCGCTCAACTGGTAGGTCCGATCGATCGCGGGACACACCTTCCCTGCTTCGATCATTTCTTTCAGGACGACGAGATCGTCGGGGTTCGTCTTCGCCATGAAGAACACGATCCGCTGCTTCAGCAACCGCGAACGCACATACGCTGATGCGATTCGCGCGAAGATCGCGACGATGCCGCCGCGCTTCGCCGCGCCCACAAGCACGAGGATCCCGTTCGGCGTCAGGACGCGCCGCAGATCCGAGAACGAACGATTCGCGGCGACGTCGAACACCACGTCGTAGCGCTCTCCGCGACGGGTGAAGTCCTCCTGCGTGTAGTCGATGACCTCATCCGGTCCGAGCGCGCGGACGAGGTCGAGGTTCCTCGTGCTGGTCACCGCCGTGACGTGCGCCCCGAGCGCCTTCGCGATCTGGACGGCGAAGGTCCCGACGCCGCCCCCGGCGCCGCAGATCAGGACGCGCTGTCCCGGATTCACCTGGGCGATGTCACGCAGACCCTGTAGCGCCGTCCTTCCGGCGACCCCGATGGCCGCGGCCTGCTCGAACGACAGACTCTGAGGCTTCAACACCAGGCTCTCTTCGCGTGCCAGCGCGTACTCGGCGAACGCCGCCGGCGCTCCCCCGAACACCGCATCACCAGGCGCGAAGCGTGTCACGCCCGGGCCGACGGCCTCGACGCGTCCCGCCAGATCGACGCCGCGAATGGGAATGTCCCGCTGGCGCATCAGGGACGCGACCACGCGTAGCGCGAGCCCGCCGTGCACGGTGTGCCAGTCGAGCGCGTTCACCGATGCCGCGTGGACCTTCACGAGCACACGGCCTTCGGTGAGGACCGGCTTTTCGATCTCCTGAAGCCTCAGAACGTCAGCTGAGCCGTACCCGTCCTGCACGAGCGCTTTCATCTTTCTTCCTCCGAACCTCCGACGGATGGTGCGCGGCAGATGTGGAGGAAATGTGAAGGGCCCTTTCAAGGAAGAGCGTCAGGGTCGAATCCCCTCCGGGCTACTGAATTCATTCGAGAGCTTGCGCGTTTACCTCGTCGCCGGGCCTCCCAAATGTTGGTAGCCATTTGGGTGGCCATGTCGAAAAGGCCGCGTGTCATTCGATGTATGGATGAGGCCTCGAAGAGTCCAAGCCGTAAGGTTGTGGATCAGATCTCCGACAAATGCCCGGATCAAGTCGAATAAGAGGAGACAGAGATGCGTGTGCTGATTCTGGCAAAGGAAGGCGAGCGGAGCGGCGCGGCGACCCCTCCGACGCCGGAGGCTATGGCCGAGTACCAGAAGTTCAACGAAGAACTGGTCAAGGCGGGGGTGGTCGTCGGGGCTGGCCGCCTCTCCCCGAGCTCGCAGGGCAAGCGCGTTCGGTTCGACGGCAAGAAGCGCACCGTGATCGACGGGCCGTTCGCGGAGACCAAGGAGCTTGTGGCCGGGTACTGGCTGTGGCAGGTACGCTCGATCGACGAGGCCCTCGAGTGGCTCAAGCGAGCACCCTACGACGGCGGGATCTTCGAGGTCCGCGAGATCTTCATGCACGAGGGCGTGTGAAAGAGCTTTCGCCATAGGTCCGCGAACTGGAGACGCACCCGAGGGCACAGGCCATGCCGAGACGGTACCCACCGACGCGCATCGCGCCATCGAAGCGATCTGGCGGATCGAGTCGGCCCGGCTCATCGCCGGGCTGGCTCGCCTCGTCGGCGACATCGGGACAGCTGAGGAGCTCGCCCAGGACGCCCTGGTTGCCGCGCTCGAGCAGTGGCCCCCCTCAGGCGTGCCGGAGCGGCCCGGCGCCTGGCTGATGAGCACCGCGAAGCACCGCGCGATCGACCTGATCCGACGCCGCGAGACACTCGAGCGCAAGCACGAAGAGATCGGACGCGATGTCGAGCGCGCTCATGAGGGCATCGAGCTGGACGCGGCGATCGACGAGGACATCGGGGACGACCTCCTGGGCCTCATCTTCATGGCGTGCCATCCGGTCCTGTCGAAGGACGCACGTGTCGCGCTCACCCTTCGCGTCCTCGGCGGTCTGACGACCGAGGAGATCGCGCGGGGGTTTCTCGTCCCGGTCTCGAGCATCGCCCAGCGCATCGTCCGGGCGAAGCGGACCCTCACAGAGGCGCACGTCAGGTTCGAGGTCCCGGACGGGCCCGAGCGCGTGGCGCGCCTCGCTTCGGTCCTCGAGGTGATCTACCTGATCTTCAACGAGGGGTACTCCGCGACAGCGGGCAAGGACTGGGTCCGACCGGAGCTGTGCGAGGAGGCGCTCCGTCTGGGCCGAATCCTGGCCGAGCTCACCCCGACCGAGCCGGAAGTCCACGGCGTCGTCGCGCTCATGGAGCTACACGCGTCACGCCTGCGTGCTCGCGTCGGGCCATCCGGGGAGCCCGTCCTCCTGCTCGATCAGGACCGCGCGCGCTGGGATCGCCTGCTCATCAGCCGCGGCCTGGCGGCTCTCGAGCGCGCCGAGAGGCTCGGGGGCGCCATGGGTCCCTACGCGCTGCAGGCGGCGATCGCCGCCTGCCACGCTCGAGCGGCGATCGCGGCCGAGACCGACTGGCCGCGCATCGTGGCGCTATACGACGCGGTCGCGCAGCTCGCGCCGTCGCCGGTGGTCGAGCTGAACCGCGCGGTCGCCGTGGGAATGGCGTTCGGTCCCGCTGCCGGCCTCGACCTCGTGGACGCGCTCGTCTCTGAGCCCTCGCTCAAGGCGTACCACCTACTGCCGGCAGTGCGCGGCGACCTCCTGAGGAAGCTCGGCCGGTCGGAGGAGGCGCGCGCCGAGTTCGAGCGCGGCGCGTCGCTGACTGAGAACTTGCGGGAACGCGAGCTCTTGCAGAGACGAGCCGCGGAATGCGCCGCTGAGCGGATGGTGGGCTAGGACCAGATTTCGTCTCTACGTCGCTTTTTCGAGCGCGGATGGGTCG
>JBGPZT010000243.1:0-2551 GCA_041493915.1 Candidatus Limnocylindria bacterium | reverse complement strand
CCGTCCGCGCTGTCGGACGTGGAGGACCGAGCGAGTCTGCTCCACGCGGCCGGCGCTGACGACGTCGTCGTCTTCCAGTTCACGAAGGAGTTCGCCGCCCGCAGCGCCGAAGAGTTCGTCGGTCTGCTCGCCGGCGCGGGCGAGGTACGTCAGGTCTTCGTGGGCGAAGACTTTCAGTTCGGCCACGATCGCGGGGGCAACGTGCGGACGCTCGCCGCGGCCGGACCGAAGTACGGCTTCAAAGTCGTCGTCGCGTCACCGGTCAAACAGAGTGCCCAGGTCGTGAGCTCAACGCGCATCCGAAATGCGCTCCTCGCGGGCGACGTGGAAGACGCGGCCCGTCTCCTTGGCCGCCCGTACCGCGTGAGAGGCACCGTGGTCCATGGCGCGAAGCGGGGGAGGGCACTGGGGTTCCCGACCATCAACCTCGCCGTCCCGCCGGCGCGCCTCCTGCCGCGCGACGGCATCTACGCGATGTCGGTGCGCGTTCGCGACGAGGAGGTCGGCGCAGCGGCGAGCCTGGGGGTGCGGCCGACCTTCGGGGGCGGCGACCGAACGCTCGAGGCGTACCTGCTGGATTGGGAAGGCGACGTCTACGGCGACAGGATCGATGCCGCATTCGTGAAACGTCTCCGCGACGAGCTTCGTTTCGCGACCGCGGCAGAGCTCACTGCGCAGATCGCCCGCGATGTCGAGGCCACGCGCGCGGCCCTGCGGGAGCGGCCGCGTTCGTGACGGGCGGTCACCCCGTCGGGTACACTCGTCGGAACAAATCAAGATCTACGGATCAGAGAAAGGACAGTGGGTGCCGCCCGCGACGACGACATCCAAGCGTGAGGTCATCGGGGCCTACCAGCGCGACGAGAAAGACACCGGTTCGCCGGAGGTCCAGATCGCGGTCCTCACGCAGCGCATCAAGCATCTGACCGAACACCTACGCGCGGCCCGCCACGACAACTCCAGTCGGCGCGGCCTGCTCCAGATGGTCGGCCAGCGGCGGCGGCTCCTCGCCTACCTGCACCAGAAGTCTCCCGATCGCTACCAGACGATCATCGGGCGACTCGGACTGCGCCGGTAGCGAGGCCGCGAGAGCGCGGATGACCCAGGGAACTCCCTGGGTCTTTTCTTAGAGGCGCACCCCAACAACACACATGCCAGTCACGCAAGCTCAAGCAACGATCAACGGGAAGCCGCTGGTCATCGAAACAGGCAAGTACGCGAAACAGGCGGGCGGTGCCGTCACGGTGCGGTACGGCGACACCATCGTGTTCGCCGCGGCCACGGTCGCGAAGACCACGCGACCAGGCATCGACTTCTTCCCGCTCACGGTGGACTTCGAAGAGCGCCTGTACGCCGCCGGGAAGATCCCCGGCTCGTTCCCACGGCGCGAGGGTCGTCCGTCCGAGGAGGGCATCCTGACCGCCCGCCTCACCGATCGACCCATCCGCCCGCTCTTCCCCAAGGGGTTCAAGAACGACGTGCAGATCATCGCGTCGGCCTGGTCCGCCGACCAGGAGAACGACTACGACGTGTTGGTGGTCAACGCGGCGTCCGCGGCGCTCACCATCTCGGACGCGCCCTTCGACGGGCCGATCGGGTGCGTTCGCGTCGGGACCGTCGGCGGCAAGCTCACGCTCAACCCGACGATCCAGCAGATGGACGAGAGCGACCTCGATCTCGTCGTGGCCGGAACGCGCGACTCGATCATGATGCTCGAGGCCGGCGCCCGTCAGGTGAGCGAGGACTTCCTCGTCGAGGCACTCGCGCTCGCTCAGGAAGGCATTCGCGAGCTATGCGACGCGCAGGAAGAGCTCAGGCGCGCCGTCGGCAAGCCGAAGCTGCCGGTCGCCGCGACGGCGGTCGACACCGCCAAGCTCGGTCCCGTCATCGCGTATCTCAAGGAGCGCATCCACGCCAAGCTCCGCAATCCGGACAAGGCACAGCGTGAGAGCGGGCTCGATCTCCTCAAGGCGGAAGCCGTGGTGCAGTTCGTCAAAGAGGGAAGCCTGGTGCTCGCGGAAGAGGTCGCCGCGGCGTACGAAACGATCCTCGAGGAAGAGTTCCGCCGCGCGGTCACCGAGGACAACCTGCGGCCGGACGGCCGCGACACCAAGGCCATCCGTCCGCTCTCGATCGAGGTCGGCGTCCTACCGCGCACGCACGGCTCGGGCCTCTTCACGCGCGGACAGACCCAGGTCCTCTCCATCACGACGCTCGGCCCGACCGGCGACGAGCAGATCATCGACACGCTGTCGCCGGTGGACACCAAGCGGTACATGCATCACTACAACTTCCCGCCGTATTCGGTCGGTGAAGTGCGCATGATGCGCGGCGCCGGCCGCCGCGAGATCGGCCACGGCGCGCTCGCCGAGCGCGCGTTGATCCCGGTCCTCCCGACGAAGGACGAGTTCCCATACACGATCCGCGTCGTCAGCGAGACGCTCGAATCGAACGGCTCGTCCTCGATGGCGTCGACCTGCGGCTCCACCCTCTCGCTCATGGATGCCGGCGTCCCGATCAAGGAGATGATCGCGGGCATCGCCATGGGTCT
>JBGPZT010000025.1:0-22644 GCA_041493915.1 Candidatus Limnocylindria bacterium | reverse complement strand
CTTGTAGACATCGAGGAGAGCATTGACCATCCGCAGCATCTCGCTGACGTTCGATTCGGACAGACCGAGCAGTTCGGCGAACTCCGGTCGCGACGGGTCGAGCTGACCCATCCCGACGAGCTGCAGGAAGGCCACGACGCTGTTCGCGAGGTTGCGGATGTCGTGGCCGAGCATCCCGATGAGCTCCTGCCGCGAGCGCTCGACCTTCAGGAGCTCCTGGTTGCTCGCACGGAGCTCGTCCTGCAGTCGCTTCGTGAACAGTGCGCTTCGTACGCGCGCCGCCAGCTCGACGGGCTCGAACGGCTTCGCGACGTAGTCGACGCCACCCGCCTCGAAACCGGTGACGACGTCGTCGGTCTCGTCTTTCGCAGTGACGAAGATGACCGGGATCGCCGCGGTGTGCTCGTTCGCCTTCAAACGGCGGCAGGTCTCCCACCCGTCGATGCCGGGCATCATCACGTCGAGCAGCACGAGGTCGGGTCGCTCGCGTTCCGCGCTCGCGAGGGCCTCCTCGCCACTCGAAGCGCGCAACACAGCGCAGCCGAGCGCCGCGAGCCGGCGCGAGATGAGATCCAGGTTCGCAGGCTCGTCGTCGACCGCGAGCACCGTGCCGAGGCGGTCTACCGTGGTCGCGGCCATATCCGGCCGTCTGATCCCTACTGCCAGCGGCGCACTCTCGGGGAGGAAGCGCGCGAGCACCGCCCGCAGCTCGGCCGGCGCATACGGCTTCGAGACGAAGTCATCACAGCCGGCGTCGATCGCGCGCTGGCGATCCCCTTGCATCGCGAGCGCCGAGACGGCGATGATCGGGATGCGAGCCGCCCAAGGTTCTCCTCGCAGGGTCCGCGTGACGGTCCACCCGTCCACCAGCGGGAGGAGCAGGTCGACGAGGATCGCGTCGGGATGCTCGGCGCGCGCGACGTCGAGGCCACTTTGCCCATCCATCGCGATGAGCGCCTCGTGACCGGCGGCGCGGATGATGCGCTGCGCCACGTCGAGGTTGTTCGCCTCGTCCTCGATGACGAGCACCCGAGCCACGCTCATGACCTTGCCGCCGCTCCGGTCAGGCCGCCCTCAGCGAGGGCCGCGGCGCGGACGCGGACCGGCAGAGTGAACAGGAAACTGCTGCCGGTGCCGACAGAGCTATCGACCCAGATGCGGCCGCCATGCAGCGCGATGAGCCGCTTCGAGATCGCGAGACCGAGACCGGTGCCGCCGTAGCGGCGCGTCGTGGAAGCGTCTACCTGACGGAACTCGTCGAAGATGTACGTCTGCGCTTCCGGCGGGATCCCCACGCCGGTGTCCACGACCGCGATCGTTATCCAGCCGTCGACCGCGGTCGCGCGGACCGTCACCCCGCCGTGCTCGGTGAACTTCACCGCATTGGCCATGAGGTTGACGAGCACCTGCCGGATGCGCGCGCGATCGGCCCAGGCCGTCGGTAGCGCGGTGGCCACCTCGGCGCGCAGGCTGAGCGACTTCGCATCGGCGCTTGGGCGGATGAGCTCGATGACGTCGTCGACGACGAGCGGGACGTCGACCTCTTCGATGTTGAGCTCCATCTTGCCGGCCTCGATCTTCGCGAGATCGAGGAGGCCGTTGATGAGGCCGAGCAGGTTGTCGGCGGCCTGAACGACACGCTCGAGATCCGCGGTCTGCTGCTCGCTGAGATCGCCGTCGAGCCCGTCGAGCATCAGCTTGGTGTACCCGATGATCGCGTTCATCGGCGTGCGCAGCTCGTGGCTCACTGAGGCGAGGAACTCGCTCTTCAGCCGGTTCGCGCGCTCGAGCTGCAGGTTGTTGTCCTTCAGCTCGTTGACCAGGTCGGCGTTCTCCTTCGCCACGCTGACGAGGCGCGCGATGGTGCGCAGCGCACGCGCCTCGGTGTCGGTGATCTCCCGCGGCGTCTTGAAGTACGCGGAGAGCAGGCCCGCGGCGCGGCCGCGCGCCGACAGCGGGATGTGCGCGACGTACGGCATCGGGCTCTGCGGGACGTGCAGGTGTTGGATCTGGTTCGGGTCGTACACCGGATTCACCAAGACCCGCGTCGCGAGCATCACCGCCGTGTCCGCGTCGATGCCGATCGTCGTTGGCGCGATGAGCCGACCGCCCGACCCCAGCGGCGCGCCGGGCGCGTCCTCGCGGATGACGATCGACGCGCCGTCCGCGTGGAACAGCGCGACCATGCGGGACAGCGACTCGGCGAAGATCCGCTCGCGGTCGGTGACACCGACGACGGCGTCGGCCACCTCGTTCACCGTGCGGACCTCGGCCAGGTACTCCTGCTGGGCGCGCTCACGCTCGCTGAGCGATCGGGCCATCGTGTCGAACGCGCGCTCGAGCGTTCCGATCTCGTGGTGCGAGCGCTGACGGATGCGCACGCCCAGGTCGCCCGCCTCGATCTGCTGCGCCGCCGCGGCGAGCTCCTCGAGCGGCTTGGTCATCGCCGTCGCCGAGCGATACGCGAAGAACGTGACGAGAGCGATGAGGCCCGCGGCGAGGACGAACAGGATCACCAGGAGCGTCCGCTGCGAGGCGGCGAGCGCATCGAGCGGCAGCAAGACCGCCAGCACCCCAAGATTCGCCCGCTGCCCGACAACTTGGAAGATGCCGTAATAGCTCTGGTCTCCGATCTTCACGTCCTGCACGTAGACGTCGCGCGGCGCGCCGTCGACCTGCTCCAGCGTCGGGAGCGCCGTGTCGTTCGGGATCGGTGTCGTGTAAGCGCGCACCTTGCCGTTCCAGATGAGCGCGATCTGCGCGTCGCTCTTGGTATTGATCGTCTTCAGGTAGTCATTACCGAGGATCGTGCCCACCTCGAGGAAGCCGATCTTCTCGACGTCCTGGCCCCGGATCTCCCAGATGGCGCGGATCACCAACCCCCGGTCCGATTCGTCGGACAGGATCCACGACTGCTGCACGCCGGCCTTTGCATCGACCACGAGCTGCGGAAGAAGGGTCTCGCCGGGGACGAAGTCCTGCGCGCCCGCGACAAGGCGGCCGTCCTTATCCGCCACGCTCATGAAGTTGACGCTGAGGCGCGACTTCTGCGGAAGGAGGAATGCCTCGAGCGCCTGCCGGTCCTTCGCCTCGGCGAGCTCGCGGGTGGTCGGTAGTCCCGCGATGAGCGATGCCGCGCGCAATGCCAGCGACGCCTGGTCCTGGATGTCGTTCTTCGCGGCCACGGCGACGATGCTCGCCTCCTCCTCGAACTGCTTGGTGATCAGATCATTGGATTCGTACAGCGCGATGGCCGCGAGCACCACCAGGGCGCCCACGGCCACCGCGACCGTCCGACCGACGAGCGCGCGGAGGAGGCTTGGCGCGAAGAGCTGGTTGAGGAATCCCACGAGACGGTACTAGAGTCCGGCCAGGATCTTCTGCCCTTCGGGACCCTTCACGAAGTCGATGAAAGCCTTGATGGTCGGCTTCACTTTCGCCGGCTCCGGGTGGTACACGAAGAACAGCGGACGGCGGATCGGGTACGTGCCGTTCGCCAGAGTTTCCTTGGTCGCGCCGATGTTATCGATCGTGAGCATGCGCACGTCGGCGGTACTGAATGCCTTCGCGTTCATGGTCATCATTCCGATGGAGTCCTTGAATGAGCCGATGGCCTTAAGCGTCTCATCGATCTGGAAGACCTCGACCGCGTCCTTCGGGTAGACCGGTTTGGTCGTGCCGAAGAAGTACGACTCGAACGCCGAGCGCGTCGAGGACTCGGGCTCGCGCAGCAGCACGCGGATCTTTCCCGGTGTGCCGCCGACATCTTTCCAGTCGGTGATCTGGCCGGTGAAGATCTTCGCGACCTGATCCTTGGTCAGCGCCTTGACCGGACTCGACGCGTTGACGCCGACGCCAGTGCCGGACGCGCCGATCGGCACGCTCTCGACCGTGCCCTTCTCAGGCGCCTTGAGGTCGCGGCTGATGAAGCCGAGGTCAACGGTGCCGCTCACGGTGAGAGACACGCCGGCATCTGACCCCACGTCGTCAAAACCCTGCCAGATCACGGTCGTGTGGACCGCCGAGAAACCCGACGTCAACGCCTTGACGGCGTCGAGCGCCCCGCCGCCACCCTTTGTGACGAAGGTCCCGGCGAGGGGATCGGGAGTCGGCTTTGCCGCGATGGGACTGGCGCCGCCGCAGCTCGCCGCCAGCAGAGCGGCGAGCACCAGATACAGGCCTTTACGCAGGAGCGTCATCTTCCTCTTCCTCCAACAGCCGGCACCCGCCGGTTAAGCCAATTGCGGGAAGTGTGGCTCGGCTAACTGGCGTGTCCATCCCTCTAACGGGGAGGGGGCATGCCGAAACGCCCTGATTAGGGCCTATACGTCAGTTTGCTTAGCCGCGGCGCGGGGGCGTTTGGCCGGCAGGCGGTGCAGCAGCCGCTCCGAGGAGGCGGCGATCTCCTCGACGGCCGCGTCGAAGGCCCGGGCGTTGGCAGGCGCCGGTGCCCTGAAACCGCTGATCTTCCGGACGAACTGGAGCGCCGCCGCCCGCACCTCCTCGTCGGTCGCGGGTGCCGTGCCACGGAGCGTCTTGATGCTTCGACACATACACGAGAAAGATACGGCCACTCCGGCCGGTCGGGAACCCTCGGTAGCATCCGGAGGGTGCTCCTCCTGGACAAACGCGAGGTCGAATCGCTCCTCGATCCGGACGCCCTCCGCGCCGCGGTCGCCGCCGCGCTGGCAGACCTTTCCGCCGGCCGTGCGTCGATGCCGACGCGCATCGCCGCGATGGTCGCCGACCAGGGCGCGCTCCTCGCCGCGATGCCGGCCTACCTCCCCGGTGCGGGCGCGCTCACGACGAAGCTCGTCTCGCTCTTCCCGCGGAACACGGATCGTCCCACTCATCAAGCGGTGATCGTCGCCTTCGATCCTGCGACCGGAACGCCCACCGCGTTCATGGACGGCGAGGCGATCACGGCCGCGCGCACCGCCGCGGGCTCCGCGCTCGCCACCGATCTGCTCGCGCGCCCGGATGTCGCGACGCTCGCGGTGCTCGGTGCGGGCGTGCAGGGGCGCGCACATCTCCGCGCAGTGCCGCGTGTGCGGCGGTTCCACGAGATCGTCATCGCTGCTCGCGACGGGGCGAAGGCCTTGGCTCTCGCACGCGAGATCGCCGCGCAGACGGGCATGTCGACGCGCACCGCGTCTTTCTCCGAGGCCGTGCGCGCGGCCGACGTCGTATGCGCGTGCACGCACAGCGCGGACCCGGTCGTGCGGCGCGAGTGGCTGAGACCCGGCGTGCACGTGAACTCGGTCGGCTACAACACCGCGGGCCGAGAGGTCGACGGCGAGACGGTCGCAGCGGCCCTGGTGGTGGTCGAGTCGCGCGCCGCGGCCCTCGCGCCGCCGCCGGGCGGATCGAACGATCTCCTGTGGCCGATCCGCGACGGGCTCATCGAAGCGACGCACGTGCACGCCGAGCTCGGTGAGATCGTCTCCGGCGCGCGCCCCGGCCGCGCCGACGCCTCGCAGCTCACGCTCTACAAGTCCGTCGGTGTCGCCGTCGAGGACGCGGCGGCGGCCGCGCTGGTGCTGCGGCTCGCGCGCGAACGCGGCGTCGGAAGGACGATCGAGATCTAGCGGCGGCGCGTCAGCGGCTAGTACTCGCCGCCCGTGCCCTTGCGCGGCCCCTCGAGCAACGTGCCGACACCGCGCTGCTCGCCGCTCAGCGCGTCGAGCACGCGCAGCGCCTCGTCGATCGTCAGCCCGCGCCGGAAGTCGTCGAGCGCCGGGCGCAGCGCCGGCGCCGGCTCCGCGTTCGGATCGCTCGAGTTCGTCGGATCGCCCGTCGGCTCCTGCGGCTGTCCGGTGTTCTGACCCGGCTGCGGCGAAGCGCTCTCCTTCGGTTGGCCACTCTGTCCGGGTCCCTGCGCGCCCGGATTGGGGCTGCCGGGCTGACCCTGTCCGGGACCGGACTGCTGACCCGGCTGCCCCGGCCGGCCAGAGAGGATGCGCTGGACGATCTCGAGGTTGAACTTCGCGTCGCGATCGCTCGGGTCGAGCCGTAGCACCTCGCGGTACGCATCGCGCGCGTCCTCGTAGCGGCTCATGCGGAAGAGCGTGTTCCCGCGGTCGTACTGCGCGATCGCGCGGAGCCTCAGGTCCTTTCCTTCGATCGCCTTGCCGTACTCGGGTAACGCGCGCGGATATTCGGCGAGCTTGTGCAACGCGTTCGCTGCGTTGACGGCGAGCTCCGGCGAGTCGGGCGCGTCCACCTGGAGATCCCGGTACTCGGCGAGCGCTCCCGTGTAATCGCCCGCGGCGAACAGGCCGTTCGCTGTCTCGTTGGAGAGCGCCGCGTCGCCGCACGCGATGGCCCACAGGGCCGCCGAGCCGATCGCGATCCCGAGGATCCGACGGCCGCGACGCGCCACCGGGCGGCCCAGACCGCGCGGCGTCGGCATGGGACGCCGATCGGAGATGAGCCATTCGAGGAGCAGCAGGGCGACGGCCACCCCGATGAAGGGCGCGGAGCGCTCGTCCGGGACCGCGCCGGCGTCGTCGAGGGGCTCGACGGCCTCCATGGTGCGAAGCTCGCGGGCCAGATCGCCGATCACGCCGTCGTTGCCGACGTACGGGAAGTAGCGGCCGCCGCCCTTGTCCGCGACCGATCGCAGCGTCTCCTCGACGAGATGCGTCACGATCGGCACGCCACCGGCGTCCCGCAGGTAACCCGTGAATTTCCCATCGTTCGCGTCGTACGTCGGGATCTCGCCGCCGGCCGTCGTGCCGACGCCGACGGCGAAGATGCGCGCGCCCTTCAGCTCACCGGCCTCCGGCACGTCGCTGTTGGTGATCTCACCGTCGGATACGAGCACGATCGCGCGCTGCCGCAGCGGATCGAGATCGGGCGGGAAGGCACCGAGCGACGACTCGAGGCCGGAGCGAAGCGACGATCCCTGCTGGAGCCTCACGCCGCGCCCGGAGTTGTCGAGGACCTCGCCGAGGATCCGCGGATCGGTCGTCGGCGGGTACCGCACGATCCCCTGACCGGCGAAGAGGACGAGGGCGACGCGGCTGCCGACCATCTGGCGTCCGAGCTCTTCCGCGAAGTGGCGCGCCGCGCGCAGCCGGTCGGGCTCCACGTCGCGCGCCGCCATGCTCTGCGAGACGTCGACGGCGAGGACGATGTCCACGCCGAGCCGCCGCGCGGCACGTGCGCGCAGATCGATGTACGGACCGGCGAGCGCGATCACCAGGCTCGCCAGCGCGACAAGGACGAGCGCCGACTTCAGCCACCAGCGCGCGCCGCTGCGCGAGACCAGAGCGGAAGCGCCTCCGAACGAGCGCAGCGCGCGTACGCGCGCGCGGTACGCGAGCGCCACCAGCGCGCCGACGAGCGGCACGGCCACCAGGAGCAAGAGCATCTCGGGCCGCGCGAAGCCCAGCGCCGTCATGGCGTCCTCCGGAAGATCGTGAGTGCGAGGAGGAACTGCAGCGCGAGGAGTCCCGCGCCGGCCGCCGCGAACGGGAGCGAGGCATCCTCCGTCGAGATGAACGCGCGCGTGCCGACGCGCGCCTTCTCGAGCGTCTCGATCTCGCGGTAGACGTCGCGGAGCGCGGTCTCGTCAGACGCGCGGTAGTACAGACCACCCGTCAATTCGCTCATCCGCTTCATGAGCGACTCGTCGACCTCCGCGCGCGAGCGCGCCGCGACGGCGCCGATCGTGTACAGGCGCACGCCCAGCAGCTTCGCGATCTGCGCGGCATCCAACGGCTGCACGTCGCCCGCGTTGTTCTGCCCGTCGGTGAGGAGGATCGCGACCTTGCCGCGCGCCGTGGACTCGCGCACCAGATTGAGGCCGGTCGCCAGACCGGTGCCGATCGCCGTCCCGTCGCGCAGCGGTCGCCCGGCGGCGACCGGCTCAACGAGGTGCTGCGCCGCCGCATAGTCGAGCGTCAGCGGGCTGAGCACCATCGATTCCGCGCTGAAGATCACGACGCCCACGCGGTCGTTCTTGAGCCCGTCGAGGAAGTCGTGGACGACGCGCTTGACGACCTCGATCCGCGGCTGACCACCGAGATCGGGCGTCGTCATCGATGACGACGTGTCGAGGACGATGACGATGTCGATCCCCTCCGCCGGGACGTCGAACGCGGCCTGCACGACGGATGGCGCGGCCAGCGCGACGATCAGCGCGGTCGCGGCCACGACCCGCAGGGGCAACAGCAACCAACGCGATCGGACGCGCCAGCTGCCGTGCGCGCGCGGCACGAGGCCGAGCGAGGAGAACAGCACGCCGCCGCTGCGACCGCGCTCGCGACGGAGCTCGAGCGCCGCGGCGATGACGGCGAGCGAGAGCAGCGCGAGCGCCCACGGTGCGTCGAAGAGGATCTCCGTACCGAAGATGCGCGCGCTCACTGCGGCCTCAGGGCGGCGATCTCGTATTCCTCAGCCGTCGCAGCGCGCCGTACGACGTCGAGCGCCGCGCGCACCGCGTTCTGGGCGTGCGCCGGATACGGGATCGCGTGGCGGAAGCGGACCTCGTCGCCTTCGCGCAGGATCTCGTAAATGGCGCCGGCCTGCGTCCGGTCGACGCCCGCGCGCTCCAGCGCGGCGCGAAGCTCTCGACTCGTGCGGCCGGGCTCGATCCCGAAACGCTGGACCGCGTAGCGGCGCAGGCTCGCCGTCAGCAGCTCGTAATGCTCCGCCGTCTTTCCTTTTTCCGGCAGGCGCTGGTCCGCCAGCGCGTCGAGCTCGCGCAGCGTCCGCTGCACAGGCGTGAGACGCTCCGCCGCCGGTATGTGGGCGCGTCGCCGCAGCAGCATCCAGAAGATGACGCCGGCGAGCGCGGTGAAAGCGGCGACGGCCGCGACGCCGAGCGCGATCCGTCCGAGCTTCGCCCCGAATGCCTCGGGCAGCTCGAGCTGCGGTTTCAGCGGCTTGACGTCCGAGATGTCCTCGCCGTCCTTGATGACCGTCGCGACGTGAAGCACCAGGGGCGCGGTCACCGCGACGCCGGTCACGCCGTTCGGCCCGTTGTACGGGATCTCGATCGGCGGCACCTCGAGGTCGCCGACGACCCACGCGGTGATCCGGTAACGGAAGGTCCAGCGCAGGGTGCCGCCCGGGCGCGTCGAGCGCCCCGATGGGAGCACCTCGAGCACCTCGAGAGCGCCGACCGTGTGCGCGATGGTGGGGTCGGAGACCTGGTATCCCGCCTCGGCGTCGGCGTACACGGTCAGGAACGCCGGGTCGCCGACGGTGATGGTCGCGCGATCCAGCGTCGCAGCCGCGTTGACCGGGTCCGCCGCGGCGGCTGCGCTCGCGACCGTGAGCGGGAACGCGAGCGCGAGCGCGACAACGAGCCGCCTCATGTGCGTCGCGTCCGCGCGTTGAACAGCGCCATCAGCGCCGGGACGAACGGACGGTCGGTGTAGAGATCAACGCTATCGATGTGCATGCGTGCGAGGGCCTGCCGACGGTCGGTGCGGCGCCGCCGGGCGGTGCTCGCGTACTCGTCTCGCAGCCTCCGGTCGCTCGTGTCGATGTGCGCGATGCTGCCGGTCTCGGCATCCTCAAGCGCGACCACTCCGACATTCGGGAGCTCGAGCTCGCGCGGATCGTTGAGAACGAGCGCGATGACGTCGTGCTTTCGGCCCAGCATGCGCACCGCTGGATCGTCGACGAGACCGACGTCCAGGAAGTCGGATATGAGGAAGACCACGCTGCGCTTCTTCGTCACGTTGGTGAGGAAGCGTGCGGCAGCGGTCATCTCGGTCCGCACGCGTCGTGGCGGCGCGAACAGGAGCTCGCGGATCACCTGCAAGAGATGCTCGCGTCCCCGGCGCGAGGGCATCCATTCCTGGACTCCCTCCGCAAAGCGAAGCAGCCCGACACGGTCGTGGCTGCGCATCGCGGTCATCGCGAGCAGCGCGGCGACCTCCGCCGCGAGATCCTGCTTGCTCTGATCGACCGAGCCGAACCACGACGAAGCGGAAACGTCCACCGCCAGGAGGATGTTGAGCTCGCGGTCCTCGCGGAACTTCTTGATGTACGGCGTGCCCATCCGCGCCGTGACGTTCCAGTCGATGCTGCGGATGTCGTCGCCGGCCTCGTACTCACGCACCTCTTCGAACTCGAGCCCCGACCCACGAAAGACACTTCGATAGGTGCCCAGCAGCGCTTCGTCAGCGAGGATGCGCGCCTTGATCTCGACCTGACGGATACGGCGGAGCACGTTCGCGGGAAGGGCTTGATCGCCCCGAACGCGGGCGTGAGCGCGTGACGTCGCGATCACGGTCAGGGGAGCGGGACCTTGTCCAGCACCTTCGCGATGACGGACTCGGGCGTTATCTCCTCGGCCTCCGCCTGGTACGTAACGATGAGACGGTGGCGCATCACATCGGTCGCGACCGCCTTCACGTCATCCGGTAGCACGTAGTCGCGCCCTTCGAGGAAAGCGTTCGCGCGCGCGGCCAGCGATATGAAGATCGAAGCGCGCGGCGAGACCCCGTACGCGATCATCGGGCGCAGGTCGTTCAGCCCGAACTGCTCGGGCTCGCGGGTCGCGAAGACGATGCGCACGACGTAGTCCTTGAGCGAGCTCTCCATATGGACCTGCTTCACGGCGGCGCGCGCGTCAAGCACCGCCTTCGGCGTGGCCACGCGGCGAACCTCTGGGATCTCGCCGATCGTCTGGCGATCCATGATCTCGCGCTCCTCCTGCTGCGTTGGATAGCCGATGACCACCTTCATCATGAAGCGGTCGACCTGCGCCTCCGGCAGGCGATACGTTCCTTCGTGCTCGATCGGGTTCTGGGTAGCGAGCACCATGAAGAGCTCACCGAGCGGGTGCGTCGTCCCGCCGATGCTCACCTGTTTCTCCTGCATCGCCTCGAGCAACGCGCTCTGCACCTTCGGCGGCGCGCGGTTGATCTCGTCGGCGAGAAGGATGTCGGTGAAGATCGGGCCGAGGCGCGGCCGGAACGTCTGGTCGGCCGGGTTGTAGATCATCGTGCCGTTGAGATCGGCCGGGAGAAGGTCCGGCGTGAACTGGACGCGCTTGAAGCTCGCTTCGATGGTGTCGGAAAGCGTCTTCACCGCGAGCGTCTTCGCGAGTCCGGGCACGCCCTCGATGAGCAGATGGCCGTTGCACAGGAGACCGAGCAGCAGCCGGTTCACGAGGTAATCCTGGCCGACGATCACCTTGCGGATCTCGTGGAGGACCGGTGCGATGAAGTCGCCGCGCCGCAGGACCGAGTCGTTCGAGGTGGACGGCCGATACGTCTTCATCGTCCCACAGCGTACCGGCTGGGTGTGTCACCGGTTCGGTCCCGACCAAAACGGTCGGTCAGCTCTTGAGCTCCTCGAGAACTTCCTTCGCGTGGCCGTCCGGCGTCACGCCGTACCACGCCTTCTTCACCTTGCCGCCCTCGTCCACCAGGAACGTCGAGCGGATCACGCCCTCGCCGCGGCCGGGCCGATCGCCCCAGGCGCCGTAGGCATCGTGGGTCTTGCGGTCCGGATCGCTGAGGAGCGGGAACTTGAGCGAGCACTTCTCCTGGAACGCGCGGTGCGATGCCGCATCGTCTCGTGAGACTCCCAGGACCGGGATCCCCAGCGACTGGAAGGCGGTGAGGTTGTCGTTGAACTGGCGGGCCTCGACGGTGCACCCCGGTGTGTCGTCCTTCGGGTAGAAGTACACGACAAACTTCTTGCCGCGCATCGCATCGGTCGAGACGAGCTTCCCGTTCTCATCGGTCAATGCGAAGGCGGGCGCGGCATCGCCGGAACTCAGCTCCATGGTCTTCTCCCTCGTCGTGGCTGCGCCTGAGTCTATGAGGCGCGACCGTTCGCGATGGACGCTAGTGTTTCGGTAGCTCCGCGTGCCGTCCGATGACGGGAAGTGACTCCCCCACCGCCAGGACCACGGGCACGATGCGGCTCTGGAGCAGCTCGGGACGGACGGTCTGCTCGTAGAACGCGAGTGTCGCGTCGAACTTCGCGAGCTGGTCCGTAGCGAGCGGGGAGCTCGTCGCGGCCGTCGCCAGCGCCTGGAGCACCGTCGGGTCCGCGAACATCGCGAGCGATGGATTCACGGCCGCCACCGCCTGCACCGCGGCGATGTCCTGTACGTCGATGGTCGCCTTTCCGTGCAGCGGCGAGAGCCAGCCGTCGACCGCGAGGATGCCAAGGACCGCGACGTATACGGCCACCGCGGCTGTCACCGCGCCGAGCGGGATGCCCATGAGCTGATCGAACCGTCGTAGGGCCGGGACCCGGTACACCAGTCCCACGAGCACGCCACCGACCCGACCGAGCACGGTCCCGCCGATGAAGAGTGCGACCGCGCCGAGTCCGAGGCCCGCGGTCCCCGCGGGCACGATGCCGTTGAGCGGGCCCGCGTACAGCGAGGCGATCGAGAGCAGCGCTCCCCCGAGCGCGATGAGCGGAAGGACGAAGCCCTTACGCCAGCCGGCGATCGCGCCGAGGGCGACCGCCCCGATGATCACGAGATCTGCCATGTGCCGCGAGTCTACGTGTCAGGATGCGCGCACATGTCTCGGATAGGGATCGCGCTCGGTTCGGTGCACGACCGCCCCTTCGCGGAGGTCGTCGCCTACGCAAGCGCGGCGGAGGGATGCGGCTACGAGGCGATGTTCGTCCCGGAGGCTTGGGGCCGCGATGCCTTCGTAACGCTCGGAGCGCTCGCGCGCGAGACCGAGCGCATCGGCCTCGGCACCGGCATCGTCAACGTCTACAGCCGCACGCCCGCGTTGCTCGCGATGGCCGCGGTGACGCTCGACGAGCTCTCCGGTGGCCGCGCGATCCTGGGCCTCGGAACGTCGGGCCAGCGCGTGGTCGAGGGATGGCACGGCGTGCCGATGGCACGACCGCTCCGCCGCCTGCGCGAGACGACGGAAGCGGTGCGCGCCATCATTGGCGGATCGCGTCGCGGATACAGCGGCGAGACGCTGAAGATCGCGCCGGGTTTCGCCGTAACGCTGGCTCGTCCACGTGACCGCATCCCGATCTATCACGCGAGCCTCACGCCGCGTGCGATACGGCAGTGCGCCGAGGTGGCCGATGGGTGGCTGCCGTACTTCGCGAGTCCCGAAACGCTGCGCGCCGACGTCGCCACGATCGAGGAGACCCTTCGCGGCGCGGGCCGCGAGCGCGCTGCGTTCACCGTCGCGCCGTACGTCCCCGTCCTCGTGAGCGACGACGAAGCAGCGGCGCGCGCGGTGCTCAGGCGCCATCTCGCGTTCTACATCGGGGGCATGGGCCGTTTCTACCGCGAGACCGTCGCGCGCCACGGATTCGCCGACGCCGCCGAAGAGATCCGCCGCTCGTGGGACGCGCGTCAGCGTGATGCCGCGGCTGCGGCGGTGACGGACGAGCTGCTCGACGCGTTCGCCGTCGTCGGTGACGCGCGACGCTGTCGCGCGCGACTCGACGACTATCGCGCGGCCGGCGCCGACCTTCCGATCGTCGCACTCCCTGGCGACGTTGCCATCGCGGACGCTGTGCGCACCGTTCGTGCGCTCGGCGATACCGTGCGTTAGCGCCAGGCGGCGACGATCGCGGCCATGATCATCTGACCGATCAGTCCATGCGCCGCGTCGATCGCGAAGAGGCTCCACGGTCGCTTCGCGATGACGGTGTTCGCGGCGAACGCCGCCCCGAAGAATCCGACGCCGACCAGCGCGCCGAGCACGAGCCCATCGGCGAGCGTCGACGCGCCGAGCGACCGCGCCAGGACCGCGAGCGTCCAGGCGTTGACGAATGCGGCGAGGATGGAGATCACGAACTCGGGGCCGGGCCGCATCGGCTCGTTGGGTCGGCCGATGAGCGCCATCCAGCGTGCGCCGAACACCTGGGGCAGGAAGAAGACGAAGCCGAACACCATGACCGCGGCCGTCGCGACGACGACGGCGACGTAGTTGACGCCAAGATCCAGAGACAAGCTGCCCTCCCGTGTCGCACGTAGCGACGGCGGGATGCTATGCCTTGATCGGCGACGCTACGTGCCGGTCAGCGCCTTCTTCGAGAGCGTCTCGTCGATGAGCGTAGCGACCCTCTGCCGTGCGAGCTGTTCGGCCTCGTCCCACCACTGCACGAGACGCTGCTCCTGCTCGCGCTGGCGCTCGCCCAGCTGAAACTCGAATTCCTTGAGCTGTCGCATCAGGCGGTCGCTGAAACGCTGCTCTTCCGAAGCGAGCTCGGCCTCGATGCGCTCCCGCTCCGACCGGCGCCAGGTCTCGAGGCGTTCAGCCTCCTCACGACGCCGACCTTCGAACTCGGCGTGGAGCCGGAGCTCGGCCGCCTCGTACCGCCGTCTCGTCTCGACGAGCTCCACAGTGAGCGCGCCGTTCAGTCGCTCGGCGAGGTTCCGTGGCTGTTCGGCTGACCAGATCCGATCCATCTCCTCGCGCCGGCGCGCGATCGCTTCGCGCTCGAGGCGCTCCGCCTCGGCGACACGCCGCTCGGCCTCGGCGCGCTGTAGCTCCATCGCCTGCATGAGCTCGGCACGCCGCGTGCGCATCTCGACTTCCAGACGCTCGAACCCCTCGGCACGACGTCGGGCGAGCTCGGACGCGAGCGCTCCGGCAGTCGCGTCGATGACCTCGGCCGGCGCCTCTTGGGCGACCGCGTACGGCAGCGGCTCCGGATCGAGATCCTCGGCGGTCGCCGGGACTGCGCGCGGCGCCTGCGCCGCTGCGTTCGTGACGCCGCCTTCTTCGTTCCACACGAGTTCGCCTCGCGCGGGCGCCGGATCCGGCCGCCCGCTAAGCGGTGATGTGAGCGTCAGCGGGCTTGGTGAAGTCGTCTCGTCGATCGTCATCCCCGAACTCCCTGTTGGTTGCCCGTCGTAGGTGTACCGCCGGCATGTCATCCGGCGCATCACCTACGCGGGGGTTCGAGACCTTACTGGGACTATTCGACCGGGTGGTCGCCGCCTTCTTCGCTGTGGCCGTTAGAAGAGGTCTCCTGCGATGACCGGCCGCTCGGCACGAGCTCGCGACCGTACGCGAAGCCCTTCCCCTTCTTGTGGCGTTCGCGGCGATCGCCCCCGGCGACCGTGACCATACCCCGCGCACCGCTCGTCATCCGCGAGTTGCCCTCAAAGACCGCGCCCTTGTCGACCACGAGGGACGGTGCGTAGATGTCGGCCTGGACCCGCGCGGTCGCGCGCAGGAGGATCGATTCGCTGGCATTGATGTTCCCCGTGATGTCGCCCTTGATCTCGACCGAGCCACAGTTGATGGTGGCCGAGACCTTGGCCCCCTCGCCGATGACCAGGAGGTCCGTGGTCGTGATCTCGCCGGTGAACGTGCCATCGATCCGGACCTGACCCTCGAAGTGCAGCTTGCCCTCGAAGACAGACCCGGCGCCAAGCATCGCATTCAGGGCCGCGGTCGAGCCCTGCTGCCCAAGATCACGCATGGATACCTCCTGTCGCGCTTACGAAGAACGCTCCAGGGGCATCGAATGCTACGGGCTGGCCCAGGCCCCCTTGGCCTGGCGGGCGTCGATCCCCCGGCCAGGCGCTCCCGCCCGACGACGTTCCCTTCCGGCGCAAGCACGAGGACCCCGGCTCACGCCATGAGGTCGTAGGACTCGCGAAGCCAGCCGAGCAGCTGTGCGTCGACGTCATTCGCCGACACGATGCGGACGTGTACGTGGAACCGGCTGGCTGAAACACGATCGACTTTGGCAACTCGACTAGCGCGGACGACGTGGTCGGTCACGATCTGCAGATTGAGACCATCGCGCGTGGGATGGATCCCGAGGAAACCGCCGCGGCTCCGGAGCAAGACGGAGCGCTCGCCGCGCTCCTCGAGAACGGGACCGAATCGGCTCACGGCTTTGAGCAGCCGCGCGTAGATCTGTTGATGCGCGCGGTCGGCGCGCGCGATCGCGTCGCCGCTCTTCGGCGCGCGCGGTGCCTTCGAACTAGCTCCGCCCACGCTCGCTCAGATAGTGATGCCAGAGGAGGCGGGCCGCGACCGCGCGATGTGGACGCCAGGCGCGTGCGCGCCGCGCGAGCGCGTCGGGCGACGGCCTCTCGCGCAGCCTCCAGAGCTGGCGCACCGACTCCAGCAACGCGAGATCGGCTGCGGGGAACACGTCCGAGCGCCGGAGCGCGAAGAGCAGATAGCACTGCGCGGTCCAGGGTCCGACACCGCGCAGCGCATCGAGCGCAGCGGCCGCATCAGCGTCGGGCAGCGCGGCGAGCGCGGCGAGATCGAGCACCTTCTGCTCGAGCTGGTCCGCAAGTGCCGCGAGGTACGCGGACTTCTGTCGCGTCACGCCGAGCGCGCGCAGGCCAGATTCGCCCAGTGCGGCGACGTTCGCAGGCGTCACCGCCCCGGTCGCGTTAGTGATCCGCGCGTACATGGCGCGCGCCTGTGCCAGCGAGACCTGTTGTTCGAGCATCAGCAGCACGAGGGTCTGGAAGCCGGGCTCGCGTGGCCAAAGGGGAGGCGGACCGTGTCGTCTCACGACGTGCGCGAAACGGGGCTCGGTGCGCACCAGCGTGCGGACCGCGCGGGCGAGCGCGGACTCGTCCAGTGGAGTCAACGAAGGCGCTCGTGTTCTCAAACTCACGACCATGCGTCGTCCCGGAGGATCGCGTGCACCCCGAGGGTCTTGTTGGCGAGCTGGGTCACGCGCAGATCGACCACGACGGAGGCCAATGCCAGCGCATCGTCGCGGGACAGGTCGTGTTCGCGTCCCATGAGGTCGAGCATCCCGTCGAGCGCGAAGCGCGCCGCCTGGCGCAGGTCTTCATCGAAGCCGAACGTGAGCCACGCGTCCGCGGTCCGCGCGATCGGCCACTCGAGACGCAGGTCGTCGCGAACGCTCAGCGTGACCTGGCCCTCCACCGGACATTCGATCGCTGTGCCGGAGACCTCGCCGTCGCCCTGGGCGGCATGCCCGTCGCCGGCGGAGAAGAGCGCGCCGTCCACCGGGATCGGGAGGAACAGCGTCGTGCCGGCGATGAGGTCCTTGCAGTCGATGTTGCCGCCGAAGCGCCGCGGTGGGACCGTCGAATGAACGCCTCCCCCGGGCGGCGGCATCCCGAGTACGCCGAGAAAAGGCGCCAGGCGAACGGTGCGTCCGAGACCCGTGGCCGTGACGCCATCGAGCTTCCAGTGAACGGCATGCGGCGGCTTGGTGTAAGTCACGCCCCACGACCCGGGTCGAATGTCATCGACGCGGACGGCGAGCGTCTGACCCGCCCGCGCGCCGCGCACCGCGATCGGCCCAATGAGAGCATGCCCCTTGTCGATGGTCGGATCGCGCGGCACGAACTTCTCACCGGACTCGAGGAGCCAGGACGAGTTCGGGACCGCGAACCGGACGGAATCGCCGGGCTCGATCGTCAGCACGGGCCGGAGATCGCACGAGAAATGACCGTGCAACGTTCGCTGCTCGAGAGCGAGCGCATGGATCACGCTAGAAGCACCTCAACCCGCCTTCAGCTTCAGGAGCTCGAGGATCTCGCTCTGGCCCTTCAAGATGTCGATCTGCAGCTTCGAGAGCTCATGGAGCGCGGTGAGCGTTTCGTGGTCAGCCTCAGCGCGGGCGTCCTGCGCGCGCGAGATCACGTTCTGCCCCACGAGGATGATCGGGAGCAGGACGAGCTGCAGGAAATTCGACGAGAGCCAATTCACCAGCACGGTCGGCGAACCCTGCTGGATCGCCGCAGGCAGCGCGATCAGGGCGACCAGCGTGAAGACGTAGGCGCAGTACATCGTTCCGACGACCTTGGTGATCCACACGGCCGCCGCGGCGTTGAAGCCGCCGATCGCGCTGGCGCCGTGGACCTGCCGTCGGATCTCTACGTTCCTGATCAACCGCGGTATGAACAACAGCGGCGTCGTCTTCGCTGAGTTCATCGCTCTTTCGTGGGCCCCGGTCTCGATCGAACCGTCGGCGCTCATGGGGTCTCCTCCGGTGTCGTCAGTTCGCTTCGCAAAGCGTGTGACGTGCCGTGATTGTCGCGGAGGGGATCGCCTCCGGTGCGATCTCGTCACGCGCTCGGAGTCTGAAGTCGTTCGGGACCCACTAGACTCGGTCGCGCCAAGCCCTGGCTGGCGGCTATGGCGACTGCGGGGAGGAATACGCATGGCGAAGTTCATGGACGTCCACGACGGGTTCGTCGGAGTGACCCCGGAACAGTTGAAGCAGGCACACGACGCGGACCTGGCGATCGAGAAAGAGGAGAACGTGCATTTCGAGCGCGCGTGGCTTGACCCTAAGAGCGGCAAGGTCTTCTGCCTCTCGTCGGGTCCGAACAAGGAAGCTGTGATGCGGGTCCACGCGCGTACCAAACACCCGACGGCTGAGGTGTACGAGATCACAGTCGAGGTCTAACGGAAGGGCTGGGCTCCGCCTCGAAAAGTCAGCGAGCGGTGCAGGAGGAGCGGCATGAGCGGCGACTTCTTCACTGAAGTGCCGGGGCGTATCAGGTACGGCGGGCCCGAGTCCTCCGATCCACTCACCTATGCCGTCTACCAGCCCGACCGCGAAGTTCTCGGGAAGCGAATGGAGGACCAGCTCCGCATCGCGGTCTGCCTCTGGCACTCGTTCAACTCGCCGGGCTCCGACGTCTTCGGTGTGGGCACGTTTGATCGCCCCTGGCTCGCTGCGGGCCTCGATGCCGCGACCGCCTCGCGAGGGAAGATCGACGCGGCGTTCGAGTTCATCGATAAGCTCCACGTCCCCTTCTTCACATTTCACGATCGAGATGTCGCGCCCGAAGGCCGGACGTACGCCGAGACGCGTGCGAACCTCGATGTCAGCGTGGTCCAGATCGAGAGACACATGGCCCGCACAAGCGCGCGGCTCCTGTGGGGCACCGCGAACCTCTTCGGACATCCGCGCTACGCGGCGGGCGCCGCGACGAATCCCGATCCCGAGGTGTTCGCATACGCCGCCGCCCAGGTCAAGACGATGCTCGAGGTGACCCACCGCCTGGGCGGTGAGAACTACGTGCTGTGGGGCGGTCGCGAGGGTTACGAGACGCTGCTGAACACCGATCTCAGCCAAGAAGAAGCCCAGCTCGCGCGGTTCCTGACGCTCGTCGCGGAGCACAAGCACCGGATCGGTTTCAAGGGCACGCTCCTCATCGAGCCCAAGCCACAGGAGCCGACGAAGCACCAGTACGACTATGACGTCGCGACCGTCGTAGGCTTTCTTCAGCGCAATGATCTCGCAGGCGAGTACCGCTTGAACGTCGAGGCCAACCACGCGACGCTCGCGGGCCACAGCTTCCACCACGAAGTCGCCAGCGCGATCGCGCTCGACGCCTTCGGCAGCATCGACGTCAACCGCGGCGACTACCAGAACGGCTGGGACACCGACCAGTTCCCGAATTCGGTCGACGAGCTCTCGTTGGCCCTCCACGAGATCCTTGCCGCCGGAGGGCTCACCACGGGCGGCTTCAACTTCGACGCGAAGCTGCGGCGGCAGAGTGTGAGCCGGACCGACCTGTTCCACGCCCACATCGGCGGCATCGACACCCTCGCGAGGGCGCTGCTCGTGGCCGCGGACATGGTCGAGCACGGGACGCTCACGACGCCTCGAACGGAGCGCTACGCGGGCTGGTCGAACGAGCTCGGGGCCGCGATCCAGTCGGGTTCCGTGACGCTCGCCGACCTCGAGCGCCGGGTCGCGTCGGGCGCGATCGATCCGCGACCGAGGTCCGGGCAGCAGGAGCTTCTCGAAGGCCTGGTCAATCGCCGCATCTGGGCGGTCGAGGGATCGCGGAAGCCGGGAGCGAAGCCGCCGCGCTGACCTGCGTGACTAACCGTGCAGCTCCGCCAGATCCTGGCTCGTGAGATTCGTAGGCGGCTTTCCCAGGATGATCATCCCGAGGACCTGGTCGACCGTGACGGCGTCCTTGTTCACGGTGCCGACGAGACCGCCGTGGTACATGACGCTGATGCGCTCGGACAGGTCGAACACGTCGTGGATGTCGTGGCTGACGAGGAAGATCCCGATGCCCTCGCTCTTGAGCTGTTTGATCAGGCTGTGCACCTGTGCGGTCTCCGCCGGTCCCAGGGCGGCGGTCGGCTCGTCCATGATCAGGATGCGCGCGTTGAAGTGGATCGCCCGCGCGATCGCGACCGCCTGGCGCTGTCCGCCGGAGAGTCGGAGGACGGGAGTCTTGAAATTCTTGAGGTTCGGGTTGAGGCGAGCGATGACCTTTCGGGTGGCGGACTCCATCGCAGCGTCGTCGAGCGTCGCCGACGCCGTGACCTCACGGCCGAGGAAGACATTCGCCGGGGCGTCGAGGTTGTCCGCGAGCGCGAGCGTCTGGTAGATCGTCTCGATGCCGAGCGCCTTGGCGTCTCGCGGGTTGCCGATCGTGACCGGCTGACCATTGACCAGGATCTGTCCTGAATCCGGCGGCCGCGCACCCGACAACGTCCGCATGAGCGTGGTCTTGCCGGCACCGTTCCCACCGACGAGGCCGACGACCTCCCCCGCGTAGAGATCGATCGTCACCCCGCGGACCGCGCGCACGCCACCGAAGGAGACCTGGATATCGCGCAGCTGCACCAGCGGTACGCGCTGCGTCGTCGCGACCGGCGTCTGCGTTACGTGTGTCTGCATCGTTCGCTCAACGTACGCCCCTGCGCACGAACGTGTCGAGACCGACGGCCGCGACGAGCACCAGGCCGACGACGATGTCCTGCGTCGGCGAGTCGACAAGCAGGAGCACCATCCCCGAACGCAGCGATTGCATGACAACCGCACCGAGGATCGCGCCGGGGACCGTGCCGATGCCACCGGAGAACGAGGTGCCGCCGATGACCGCTGCGGAGATGACATCGAGCTCGTTCTGGACGCCGAGGTTGGTCACCGCGGCGTTGAGACGAGCGGTCTGGACGGCCGCGCTGATCGCCGCCAGGCTCCCCATGAGCGCGAAGGACAGCATGATCGTCCGGCGAACGTTGATGCCGGCCAGGGCCGCGGCGTCGGGATTGCCTCCGATGGCGTAGACGTACCGGCCGAAGCGGCGTCGCGTCGCGAGGAACGTGACCACGAGCGTGACGATCAGCATGATCACGACCGGGAACGCCACACCGGTCGGTATGAACAGGCCCTCCGGTGGCACCGTGATCCCGTGCTCCTCGGCATACTGCAGGGCGACGTTCACGGGCAGTGGGTAGCTGTTCGCGACCCACACGACCCCGAGCACGGCGCCGCAGGAGACCGCACCGACCAGCCCCTCGGCCCACATCGGGCGCACCGGGAAGCCGTAGCGGCGGCGGCGGCGGCGCGACGCGATCTGCAGGTACACGATCGCGAGGCACATCACGAGGCCGACCGTCCAGCTCGGCCACTCCCCGAGCGCGCCGACGCGTGTCCCGACGGTGCCACCGCCCAGCATCTGGAACGTGGATTCGAGCGGGGCGATCGTCTGACCCTGCGCGTAGCGGAAGATCAGACCGCGCCAGACGAGCAGGCCGCCGAGGGTGACGATGAAGGAGGGCACGCCGCCGTACGCGACGACGAAGCCCTGCAGCCCGCCGACGAGGGCCCCGAGCGCAATGCCCAGGACGAGCGTGACGATCCAGATGAAGGGCTGCTCGTGCCCGAACCCGAGGTCATTCGGGATGAATACGGCCTGGATCATCGCCATCGTGTAGCCGAGGAAGCCGAGCATCGATCCGACCGAGAGGTCGATGTTGCGCGACACGATAATGAGGACCATCCCCGTGGCCATGATCGCGATCGAGGCGCTCTGGACCGAAAGGTTCCAGAGATTGCGTGGGGACAGGAACGTCCCGCCCGACAGGATGTTGAAGCCGAACCAGATGATCAGAAGCGCGCCGAGCATGCCGAGCAGGCGCGTGTCGACCTCCAACAGGCGCAGCGCACCGGTGATCGGAGCGACCACTGCGCTGAGCGTGGACCGGGATCCGCTCTCGGGGGCGGCTTCGGTCGGGACTGAGACTCCCATCAGCCTGCTGCCTCGATCTCCGTTCTCTGCGCTGGTAAAGCCGCGCCCTGCCCCGCGTTAGCTGGGGCAGGGCGCGTCGTCACATGAGCCGCGAACGCATCAACCGCAGGCGGAGACCTTCCCGGCCGCGACACCCTGACACAGGTCGGCCTTGGTCACCCAACCCGCGTCGAGGACCTCCTTGAGGTTGGCCTGGGTGATCGGGTTCGGCGTCAGCAGGATCGAGCTGACGCTGTTCCCGCCGGGGGTCTTGAAGATCGCCGTGTTCTTGACCTTGCTCACATCGGCGCTACCGCACAGCTGCGTCGCCGCCTCTCCGGCTGTCTTGCCGAGCAGACGCGCGTCCTTCCAGACGTCGACCGTCTGCGTTCCGAGAGCGACGCGGTTGAGGGCGGCCTTGTCGCCGTCCTGGCCGGACACGGGCACCTTGCCGGCGAGGCCCTGCGCGGTGAGGGCGGCGATCACGCCGCCGGCCATGCCGTCGTTCTCGGAGAGGACCGCGTCGACCGCGTTCTTGTTCGCGGTGAGGATCTGCTCCATGTTGGTCTGGGCCTTCGCTGGGTCCCAGTTATCCGTGTACGTCTCGCCGACGATCTTGATGTCGCCAGCCTTCACGGCGGCGCCGATGACCTGCTCCATGCCACTGCGCAGGAAGTCGGCGTTCGCATCGGCCTTGTTGCCCTTGATGATCGCGTAGTTGCCCTTCGGCT
>JBGPZT010000216.1:0-3408 GCA_041493915.1 Candidatus Limnocylindria bacterium | reverse complement strand
TCGACGGCGATGTCGACCTCAGGACCCTCTCCACGCCCGACCTTCTCCCCGATGTAGAGCATCGGCGCCTCGTCGCGCTCGCCCTCGCCGATGACGACGGTGCCGTGGAACGCGACCTCGTCCATCGCCTTGCGCATCGCCTCGACCGCAGCCTCGTCGGCGCGGTCGTTGTCCCCATGACCCATCCAATGCGCGGCCGCGAGCGCGGCCGCTTCGGTGATGCGCACGAGCTCGAGACTGGAGGTCCGATCGGTGGGGACCGGCGGGCCGAGCATGGGGCTAGACCCTACCGGCTTCCACGCGCCGGTGCACGAGCGCGCACAAGTCGCTCCGCGGCATCCTCGATGCGCGGCAGTGGATCCCGCATCGCCGCGTCGCGGTCGGCATCC
Source organism: Candidatus Limnocylindria bacterium (assembly GCA_041493915.1). Lineage (GTDB taxonomy): Bacteria > Chloroflexota > Limnocylindria > P2-11E > P2-11E > CF-39. Next base: position 3,019 of record JBGPZT010000216.1, on the reverse strand, counting down.
GAGCCGCCGGCGAGCGTCTCGATGGCCTCGATACCCGCATCGCGCATCGCCTGGTGACCGGGGCCGATCATCCCCGCCACCGCGACCACGGGAACGCCGCGCCTTTTCGCGGCGACCGTCACGGCATGAGTGAGCTTTCCGTAAATGCTCTGCCCGTCGATGCGACCCTCGCCCGTCACCACCAGGTCCGCGCCGACCAGCCGCTTGTCGAAGCCGACCGCGTCGAGGACGAGCGCTGATCCCGAGACCAGTCGCGCGTCGAGGAAAGCGATGAGCCCCGCACCAAGGCCACCGGCCGCGCCCGCGCCGGGCACGCTCCGCACATCGCGACCGACGAATCCCTCGACGACGTCCGCGAAGCGCTCAAGCGCGGTCTCGAGCTCGCGTTGGATGTCGGGCGTAGCGCCCTTCTGCGGTCCGTAGACGGCGGTCGCGCCCTCAGGGCCGAGCAGCGGATTGCGCACGTCGCACGCGACGTCGATCGCCGGCCGAATGAGACGCGGATCGGTCTGTCCCTCGATGCGCGCGAGACGCACGAGAGCGGCACCACCTTCCGGCAGCTCGTGCCCAGATGCATCGAAGAAGCGGTAGCCGAACGCGCGTGCCATACCGGCTCCGCCGTCATTCGTCGCGCTGCCACCGATGCCGATGACGATCCGCTGCGCGCCCGACGCGGCGGCGGCGAGGATGAGCTCGCCGGTGCCGCGCGTCGACGTGACGCGCGGATCGCGCTCGTCGTCTCGAAGGAGCGGCAGCCCACTGGCGGCGGCCATCTCGAGAACGGCCGTGACGCGGTCGCCGAGCACGCCCCACTGGGCATCGATCTCACGCCCGAGCGGATCGTGCACACGCGCGCGGCGCATCTCGCCGCCGGTCGCCCGCACGAGGGCGAGCGCCGTCCCCTCTCCCCCATCGGCGAGCGGCAGCTCGACGCACTCGGCGCGCGGCCAGACGCGACGCACACCGCGCGCGATGGCGCTCGCGACGGCGACAGCATCAGCACTGCCTTTGAACGATTGGGGAGCGATCACGACCCGCGGCGCGTCGCGCTCGGGCACGCGGGAATGATAGGTACGACGCGGACGTTCATCCGGCGTGCCCCCTAGACTCAGAAGTACGTGACCCTCACGACCGGGCCAGACGCGGGCTGTACCCCGCGCGCCCCCGCCGAGCTCTCCGGAGCGTGGTCGCAGGTCGCCGAACGGCGATCGCCAGCCAGCATCTTCCTCACTCCGGAGTGGATCGCGGTGACGCGCGAACACGACAATGCTGACGCGGTGACCCTCGCGGTGGGTGACCCGCCATACGGCATCGCAGCACTCGCGCGGGACGCCGATGGCACCCTTCGCCTCGCCGGCGGCGAGCTGACCGATGAGCAGGACGTCGTCGCCTCGGCCGAGGACGAGCGCTCGGTCGCGACCGCGGTCGCCGGCTGGATCGCCGCCGAGGCGCCGCGACGGGTCCGGCTCGAATTCGTCCCTGAGGACGCGCCAACTCTCGAAGCGATGGCCGCCTTGCTCGGCGAGCGCGGCTACCGCGTCGAACGTTCGCGCCTCACGACCAGCCCACGCCTCGGCCTGCCCGGCGACTTCGAGACCTATGTGCAGAGCCTCGGGAAGAAGGAGCGGCACGAGCTGCGTCGGAAGATCCGCCGCCTCGAGAACGCGACGGGGGCGACGTTCCGCTGGGCCAGCGAGGCCGAGCGCGGCGCAACGCTCGATCGTTTCTTCGAACTGCACCGGCTCTCGCGCGGTGAGAAAGCGGACTTCATGACGCCGGACGTGGAGCGTTTCTTCCGCGACATCGCCGACGCGCTCGCCCCCCTCGGACGCTTGCGTCTCGGCGTGCTGCGCGCGCATGACGAAGATGCCGCGGTGCTCTTCGCCTTCGCGTACCGCCGGACGCTCGCGCTCTACAACGCCGCGTACGACCCCGCGTTCGGATCGCTGTCGATCGGCATCGTGAGCCATGCCTGGGCGATCCGCGAAGCGATCGGCGAACGCTTCGATACGTACGACCTGCTGCGCGGCGACGAGCGGTACAAGTACGACCTCGGCGCGACGGACCGCTGGCTCGGGAAGCTCGAGGCGGCGCTTCCGTGACCCGCCGCATCGCGATGATGTCGGTCCACGCATGCCCGCTCGCGAAGCTCGGCGGTCGTGACTCCGGCGGCATGAACGTGTACGTGCGCGAGCTCGCGCGTGTTCTCGGGCAGCGCGGCATCGAAGTCGACGTCTTCACGCGCTGGCGCGAGAAGTACGACCCGCGCGTCCAACAGCTCGGCGAGAACGCGCGCGTGATCCACATCGAGTCAGGGCCGATCGGGTACTGGCCGAAGATGGATGTGTACGACCACCTCGATGAATTCGCGGCAAAGCTCGACGAGCACGTCGCGGCCGAGGGTCGGTCGTACGACCTCGTACACGCGCATTACTGGCTCTCGGCCAGCGTCGCCCGCACCATGGCGGCACGTTGGGCCGTGCCGCGCATCCAGATGTTCCACACGCTCGGTCTGGTGAAGCGCGAGGTGATGGACGAGGACATCGACGGCGAGAGCGACGTGCGTGTCACCATCGAGCGTCAGGCCGTCCAGGAATCCGCGGCCGTCGTCGCGGCGAGCGAGATCGAGCTCGGCGAGCTGCGTGACCTATACGGCGCGGATCCTGCGAAGGTCCACATCATCCCGTGCGGCGTCGATCCCGAGCTGTTCCATCCGATGCGGCAGGCGGACGCACGCGAACAGCTCGGGCGGGACCAATGCGAGCGCATCGTCCTGTTCGTCGGTCGCATCGAGCAGATCAAGGGGATCGACGTGCTGCTGCGAGCGCTCGGCCTCCTGTTCCTCCGTCGGCCCGACCTGCGAAGTGACATCTGCCTCCTCGTCGTCGGCGGGGCGCTCGATCCAGAGGACGACGCGCCTGAGACCGAGAAGATCCAGGAGCTGCGACGACTGGTGCACGAGCACCGGATGGAGGCGAACGTGAACTTCGTCGGCTCGCTCGACCAGGAGACCCTCGCG
>JBGPZT010000089.1:0-11116 GCA_041493915.1 Candidatus Limnocylindria bacterium | reverse complement strand
CGGAAGGCGCACGTTGTCGAGAACGGTCCGCCAGGGATGGAGGCGCGCGTCCTGAGCGACGAGGCCGAGGCGCTTTTGGCGGCGGGCGTTCTCCGGCGCGCCCCCGAGCAGCCGGACCGTCCCCGCGGACGGCGCGAGGAGCCCGGCCGCGAGCCGCAGCATGGTCGTCTTGCCCGTCCCGCTCCGTCCGACGAGCGCGACGACCTCGTCGGCGCCGATCGTCAGGTCGACGTCGCGAACGACTGTGCTCGCGCCGTAACCGGCGCTGACAGCGTTGATCTCGATCGCAGCGGCCATGCGTTCGATGCTATGCGCGCGACCGCCATTTGCCTGTCGAGCCGCTCCCTATCACCATCCCGCCCGGAGCCTGCTTCCGGAAGGGGGTGATCGGCCGGGCGAGGGGTCTCTTCGCGTGGTCATAAGGGAGGGGGAGACATGACTGCGACTGTTGTCGTCACCGCTGACGGCAAGCACGAACTCTCGGCGGAGCTGCCGAGGTCCCAGCTCTACAACAAGGACCTCGCACCGACACCGGCGGGCCTGCGTAACTGGGGTCTGTACTCGTTCCTCGCGTTCTGGGTCGGCTGCTGCGTCGTCATACCGTCATGGAGCCTGGCGAACATCGGGCTCGTATTCGGGTTCGATCCCGCGACATCCATCTTCGTCGTCATCCTCGGCAACGCCATCGTGACGGTCCCGTTGCTCCTCAACTCTCACGTCGGCGCGAAGTACGGGATCCCGTTCCCGGTCTTCGTCCGTGCGTCGTTCGGGACCTGGGGCGCGAACGTCGCGGCCATGCTTCGTGGGATCGTCGCGTGTGGCTGGTTCGGCATCGAGTCGTGGCTCGGCGGCTACGCGATGTACGTACTTCTGGGGATCCTCTTCCCGGGCTTCAAGGATCCGCCGGTGAAGGTCGACTGGTTCGTCCTGCCCGGGCCATTCCAGATGTCAATGTTCGCGTTGTTCCTCGTGATCCAGGTGTGGATCGCGATCGCGGCTCCGCCGTGGAAGGGTTCTCGGGCCATCAAGGTCATGTTCGACTGGTCGGCGCCCTTCCTGCTCGCGTTCACGCTATTCCTGTTCCTGTTCCTCGGGCTGAAGGTCGGCTTCGACAAGATGTTCTCCTTCCAGCTGACGCCGGACAAGCCGCTCGGCGGCGGCTTTTACTTCTGGTTCCTGTTGCTGAACATCAACGTTGGCTTCTGGGCGACGATGGCCCTGAACATCTCGGACGTGACGCGTTTCGCGAAGGAGCAGACGCGCCAGATGATCGGGCAGGCCATCGGGCTCGTCGGCACGATGGCGTTCTTCAGTGGCATGGGCGTTCTCGTTACCGCGGGAGGCGTCAGCGCCTACACCGAGACGCTCAAGGACACGGCCAATCAGGCCGGCAGCGCCAACGACTTATGGAACCCGATCAACCTCTTCGCGAAGCTCAACGGTGACCTCGGCCCGATCATCATCGTCCTGGCGCTCGTCTTCGTGGTGCTCGCGCAGCTCTCCACGAACATCGGCGCCAACGTCATCGCTCCCGCGAACGATTTCCAGAACCTCGCTCCGAAGCGGCTCAACTGGGCCTGGGGCGTCGTGATCACAGCGGTGATCGGCACGCTGCTGCAGCCCTGGGTGCTGTTCTTCAACGCGTTGTCCTACGCGATCACCTGGCTCTCGGGCTACGGCGGCTTCCTCGGCGCGATCGGCGGCATCATGATCGCGGACTACTGGCTGCTGCGGCGCCAGAAGCTGAACCTCCTCGAGCTGTATCGGGAGGACGGGGTCTACAGCTACCGGAACTCGTGGGGCGTGAATCCCTACGCCATCATCGCGCTGCTCATCGGGATCGTCCCGCCTTTCATCGGTTGGCTCAACGTCATCGGCTGGTTCGTCAAGATCGACAACTACCAGGGCTCGTGGCTCGACTGGCTCCAGACCGGGTCGTGGTTCTGGAGCTTCGGGACGGCCCTTGTGTCCTACTACGTCCTCATGTCGCTCTTCGGGAGGCACTATCTCGAGGAGCAGACGGGGGAACCCATCGGCGGCGAGGCCCGCCGGGCCTCGGCGCACGCCTAGCGAGAGTGGGATGGCGCGGACGGCGGGTCCGCGCCATCCTTGTCCCTGCGACGTGGAGGTGAAGAGGTGACCACGGTGAAGGCGGCGCTCGTCCAGTGCGCCTGGACCGGCGACAAAGACTCGATGGTCGCCAAGCACGTGAAGTACATCGAGCAGGCCGCGCAGCAGGGCGCACAGGTGATGTGCCTCCAGGAGCTCTTCTACGGGCCGTACTTCTGCCAGGTGCAGGACGCAAAGCACTACTCGTACACGGAGAAGATCCCCGACGGGCCGACCACGAAGCTCATGCAGGAGCTCGCCAAGAAGCACGGGATGGTCCTCATCGCGCCGATGTACGAAGAGGACCAGATCGGCGTGTACTACAACACCGCCGCGGTCATCGACGCCGACGGCAAGTACCTCGGCAAGTATCGGAAGACGCACATCCCGCACGTGAACGGGTTCTGGGAGAAGTTCTACTTCCGGCCCGGGAACATGGGGTACCCCGTGTTCAACACGGCGGTGGGGAAGGTCGGCGTGTACATCTGCTACGACCGCCACTTCCCCGAAGGCGCGCGGATGCTCGGGCTGCACGGCGCCGAGCTGGTCTTCATCCCGTCCGCGACGTCGCGTGGCCTCTCGATGCATCTGTGGTTCATCGAGCAGACCGCGCACGCGATCGCGAATGGCTACTGGGTCGGGACGATCAACCGCGTCGGGCAGGAGAAGGAGTTCGGCCCGAACGACTACTACGGCTCGTCGTACTTCGCGGACCCGCGCGGCAAGATCGTCGCGCAGGCGTCGGAGAAGGACGAGCAGCTCCTCGTCGCGGACCTGAACATGGATCTAGTGCGCGAGGTCCGAAACACCTGGCAGTTCTACCGCGACCGCCGGCCGGACATGTACGACGACGTGGTCAAGCCCTAACGCCGTGACCCTCCCGGCGCTGAACTACATCGGCGGCGCGTGGGTCGAGTCGACCTCGCGCGAGCGGGTGCGCGACGTGAATCCCGCGCACAGCAGCGAGTCGCTCGGCGACGCGACCGTCTCGACGCCCGAGGATGTGCGGCACGCGATCGACGCCGCCGCCGCGGCGTATCAGGAGTGGCGCCGCACGCCCGCGCCGCAGCGCGGCGACATGGTGCGGAAGGCCGCCGACCTCATGGAGCGCCGGCGGGTGGAGCTCGCGCGCCTCCTGACGCAGGAGGAGGGCAAGACCCTGCCCGAGTCCCTGGGCGAGGTCGATCGCGCGGTCGCCAACGTGCGCTTCGCGGCCGCGCAGGGCTCGCGCCTCACCGGCGAGACGATCCCCTCCGCGCAGCGCGGCACGTTCATCTACACCGTGCGCGACCCGCTCGGGGTCGTCGCCTGCATCACGCCGTGGAACTTTCCGATCGCGATCCCGGCGTGGAAGATCGCGCCCGCGCTGGTCGCCGGGAACGCCGTGGTCTTCAAACCCGCGACGCTCACGCCGCTCTGCGCCGCGCAGGTCGTGCAGTGCTTCGTCGACGGGGGCGTTCCGGATGGCGTGCTGAACATGATCCTTGGACCAGGCGACGCGCTCTCGCGCGCGATCATCGACGACGAGCGCGTGAAGGCGATCTCCTTCACGGGCTCGAGCGCCGTCGGGCGACGCCTCTACGCGCAGGCCGCGCAGCGACTGTGCAAGGTGCAGCTCGAGATGGGCGGCAAGAACGCCGTGATCGTCATGGACGACGCGGACCTCGAGAAGGCGGCCGAGAGCGTCGCCGGCGGCGCGTTCGGCGCGACCGGCCAGCGCTGCACCGCGACGAGCCGCGCGATCGTGGTGCGGTCGCGGATCTCTGATTTCACAGAGCTGCTCGCGGCGAAGGCGGACACCTGGCGCGCCGGCGACGGCCTGGCGGATGGCGTGCGGCTAGGACCGATCGTCGACGACACGCAGCTGCGCAAGGTCCGCGAGCGCATCGAAGCGGGGAAGCGCGAGGGCGCGCGCGTCGTGCGCGATGGCAGCGCGCCGTCGAAGCCGGACCTGAAGGCGGGCTATTTCGTCGAGCCGACGATCTTCGCCGACGTCGACCCGAACATGAGCGTCGCGCAGGAGGAGATCTTCGGGCCGGTGGTGAGCATCATCCCCGCGAACGACTTCGAGAGCGCCATCACCGCTGCGAACTCCGTGGGCTACGGCCTCTCCTCCTCCATCTATACGCGTGACCTCGGTGCGGCCTTCCGCTACGCCGAGGAGTCGGAGGCGGGCATGCTGCACGTCAACCTCCCGACGGTGGGCGGCGAGCCCCAGGTCCCATTCGGTGGCGTGAAGGATTCAGGCTTCGGCGACCGCGAGTGCGGCACCGCCGCGTTCGATTTCTTTACCGAACAGCGCGTCGTTTATGTCGGGTACTGACCGCCACTCCGTACTCATCGATCTCGATCGCAGGGAGCGGCGCGCCGCGGTCTGGCAGCGCATCGTGCTCATCCTGATCGGGACCGCGCTGGTCGCTGCCGCGCTGCTCGCGCAGCAGCGCGGTGGCACCGAGCCCGCGCCGTCGCCGACCGCCACACCAACGCCGACGGGCGCACTCCTCGCGCCGCGCCCGCTGCTTTCGACCCTCGCGCTGCCGTCCGGCGTGAACGACGTCCAGCTCTCGGCGTTTCCGGACTGGCTCGCGAACGAGCCTCCGTCAGCGTCGCTGCGCGCGGTCGTCGCCATCCGCGGCACGATGGGGATCGCCTCGGTCGAAGGGCTCACCGTGGTGAACTGGACCGAGCACGGCATCTCGTATCGCCTCGAGTCGGCGGACCGGAGCGTTCCAGAGCTCGTCGTCCTCGCCGACTCGCTGCGCTGACCTAGACTGCCGCGCGTTCGCCTCGGGGAGGGAGCATGACGAAGACGCTCATCACCGGCGGGACCATCGTGACCGCTGCCGACACCTACAAGGCAGACGTGCTCATCGACGGCGAGAAGATCGCCATGATCGGCAGAGGACTGAAGGCGGCCGGCGCCAAGACGATCAACGCGAAGGGGAAGTACGTCATCCCCGGCGGCATCGACGTCCACACACATATGGAGCTCCCGTTCGGTGGCACGTCCTCATCGGACGACTTCGAGACCGGCACGCGCGCGGCCGCGTTCGGCGGCACGACGACGATCGTCGACTTCGCCGTGCAGGGCATGGGCGAGCCGCTCGAGAAGGCGCGCGACGCGTGGTTGAAGAAGGCCCGCGGCAAAGCGGTCATCGATTACGGACTGCACCTGATCGTGCGCGACGTGTCGGACAAGGTGCTCCGCGAGATGGACACGATGGTCAAGGAGGGCATCTCCTCCTTCAAGCTCTTCATGGCCTACCCCGGGGTCTTCATGGTCGACGACGCGTCGATCTTCAAGGCGCTGACGCGCACCGGCGAGAACGGTGGCCTCATCTGCATGCACGCGGAGAACGGCGGCGTCATCGACGTGCTCGTGAAGCGTGCGCTCGCGAACAAGCACACCGCTCCGAAATGGCACGCGCTCACGCGACCGCCGGAGGCCGAGGGCGAGGCCACGGGACGCGCCTTCCGTCTGGCGGAGATGGCGGGCGGCGTGCCCCTGTACATCGTTCACCTCTCGGCCGCGAATGCGCTGGAGCAGGTGCGGCTCTTCCGCGATCGCGGTCTGCCCGCGTACGCGGAAACGTGCCCGCAGTATCTGTTCCTCTCGATCGACAACTACGACGAACCGGGCTTCGACGGGGCGAAGTACGTCATGTCGCCGCCGCTGCGCGAGAAGTGGCATCAGGACGAGCTGTGGAAGGGACTTGCGCGGAACGACCTGCAGGTGATCAGTACCGATCACTGCCCGTTCTGCATGAAGGAGGGGTTCCGGGGCCAGCCGAAACAGAAGGAGCTCGGGATCGGCGACTTCTCGAAGATCCCGAACGGCGCGCCCGGCGTCGAGACACGGATGTACCTCACCTATGACGGCGGCGTCGTGCAGAACCGCATCACGCTGAATCGCTGGGTCGAGGTGACGTCGACGACGCCCGCGAAGATCATGGGCATGTTCCCAAGAAAGGGCACGATCGCGGTCGGCAGCGATGCCGACATCGTCGTCTGGGATCCGCGCGCGACGCATACGATCTCGGCGAAGACGCACCACATGCGCGTCGACTACAACCCGTATGAAGGACGCAAGGTGAAGGGAAAGCCGGTCGTCGTGATGTCGCGCGGAGAGGTCATCGTAGAGAAGGACAAGTTCCTCGGCCGGAGGGGCCGCGGACGCTTCATCAAGCGCGGGAGCCCGATCCTCCAGACGTGAAGACCGCGCTCGATCACGTCCTCCGTCACAACACGTGGGCGAACGGCAAGCTCCTCGACTTCTGCCGCGCCCTGGATCCTGCGCGGCTCGACGAGCAGGCTCCGGGGACGTACGGGACGCTCTACGGGACGTTGCAGCATCTCGTGAGCGGCGAGCAGTGGTACGTGCAGCTCATGACTGGAGAGCTGATCGGCACCGAGATCCGGCGCGACCAACGGCGCACGCTCGACGAGCTTGCGTCGATCGCGGTCACGCTCGGTGCACGCGCTTTCGCGATCGCTGCCTCCGACGATCCCGACCGCGCGATCCCAGTGGACGACGAACCCGGCCGCAAGACCCACTCGACCGTCGGCACCGTGCTCGCGCAGCTCGTGCACCACGGCAACGAACACCGCACGCAGGCCACGACGATCCTGGGCGCTAGCGGCATCGAGCCACCGGAGATCAGCGCGTGGGCGTACGGCCGTGCGGTCGGGATCTCCGAGCACGACTGACGTGCGGGCGGTCGTCTTCATCCACGGCGCGTTCATGTCCGCGGAGTCGTGGGATCCGTGGAGGCAGCGCTTCGAGGCGCGCGGCTACCAGTGCGTCGCGCCGGCATGGCCATTCCTCGATCACAGCGTCGAGGATCTCCAGCGCAGCCCCGATCCGCGCTTCGGCAAGCTCGGCATCGGCGAGATCGTCGACAACTACGCGTCGATCGTCCGTGCGTTCGAGGCGCCTCCGATCCTCGTCGGTCATTCCTTCGGCGGTCTCTTCGTCCAGATGCTCCTGGACCGCGGCCTCGGCGCGGCCGGCGTCGCGATCGATCCGGCGCCGCCGAAGGGCGTCTTTCCGGGCATGAATGCGGTGCGGGCAAGCCTCCCCGTCCTTCTGGCATGGGGGAGCTGGCAAAGAGTTCGCCGGATGTCGTTCAAGAACTTCCAGTGGGGCTGGGTCCACACGCTGACCGAGCCGGAGCAGCGTGCCGCCTACGACGCGCACGTCATCCCGACGTCCGGCCGCATCTTTCTCCAGGCGCTTCTCGCCCCGCTCACCGATGTGACCAAGGTCAACTACCGCAACGGTCTGCGCGCGCCGCTCTTGATCATCGCCGGCGCGCTGGACCGCACCGTGGAGGCGCGCATGAACCTCGCCAACTTCCGCAAGTACGCGCGCGCTGAGGCGGTCACTGATTACCGCGAGTTCCCCGGGCGGACGCACTGGATCGTCGGGCAGCCGGGCTGGGAAGAGGTCGCCGACCACGCCCTGGACTGGCTCGCGAAGCAGCTTCCCGCTACCTAGCCGCGCGATACTTCTCCCGTGATCTATGACCTCGACGCCGGCCGGCCGGAGCGCCCGGGGCGCGGGGGCGTGCGGATGACCGCCGTGACCGCCGTCGCCGTCGGCGTCGCGCTCGTGTTCTTCACCGCGCTCGCCTTCGCGCCTGGCAAGCGCGCCAGCCAGACGCCGATCTTCGTCCTCTCGGCGCCTGCGCTCCCGACCATGGCGCGGCCCACCTTCAACACGCGGCCGGTCCCGGATCGGACCCTCGTCCTCCCAGAAGAGGACGCGGTCACGACTTTCCGCATCACCTCGCTCGGCCAGACCGGGCTGGTGAACAACGATTCCATCGCCACGACGTATCGCCTGCGCGCGACGGGTGATCTCGTCACGGTCGCGCCCCTGCCGGAGAGCGAGGCGTTGCCCTATACGTCGCCGCTGGTCATCGACCCGCCCCTACGAGTACGCGGCCGTGCGGCGCAGGCAACGTTCACCGTCAATGGCACTGCCGCGATCCGCTGGGTCGAGAACACGATGGTCTTCGAGATGTCGTCACGGACCCTGACTGTGGCGCAACTTGCGGAGCTGGCGAACAAGCTGCGCTGACATGATCGAGGACATCGAGGGTGCGACATCCGAGCCGACGCGATGTGTACACGTCGCCGTGATGTCGGCGGCGACCGCCGCGGTCGCGCTCGTCCTCCTCCTGGCGCTCGTCGTGCCTCCGTCACGGTCCGCCGCACCGCTGCAGGCGGCTTCACCCGCGTCGAGCGCGAGCAGCACCTTCACCACTACCTTCGCTTCCTCGAACCCGCTCGTCCTCTCGAATCCGGCCGCACGCCTGCCCGTCGATCTGAGCCGCACGACGCTCTGTGCAGACGGGACCCGCTTGATGCCGCCCTACTTCCTCGTCTTCGATGCGACCAGCAAGCAGATCTTTGCCGGGCCTTTCGACGACGGGCCGCGACTTCCCGTTCCCGTGACGCTCGATCTGGACGCGGGGACCGGCAAGGTCACTGTTAGATGCACTACGTCCCTGCCACAAGTGGTGACGGGCGACATGTTCGGGCACCAGGAGTTCGACCAGCGCTAGTACTCTCTCCCCATGGGGAGCGGCGCCCTCGCGACCTTCCATCAGCCCACGCGTGACTGGTTCGAGAGCTCGTTCGCGGCGCCGACGCGCGCGCAGGAGCTCGCATGGCCCGAGATCGCATCGGGTCAGAGCACCCTCGTGCTCGCGCCGACCGGGTCGGGCAAGACGCTGGCCGCGTTCCTCTATGCGATCGACCAGCTCCTCCATGCGCCGCCGGCCGGTTGCCGCGTCGTCTACGTCTCACCGCTGAAGGCGCTCGCGGTCGACGTCGAGCGCAACCTGCGCGGTCCGCTCGTCGGCATCCGTCATGTCGCCGAGCGGATGGGGACGCCGCTCCGCGAGCCGAGAGTCGCGATCCGGACCGGCGACACACCCGCGCGCGAGCGCGCCCGTTTCGCAAAGGAGCCGGCCGACATCTTCATCACCACGCCGGAGTCCCTCTATCTGGTGCTCTCGAGCTCGGCGCGCGAGGGCCTGCGCGAGGTGCGCACCGTGATCGTCGACGAGATCCACGCGATGGTCGCTACGAAGCGCGGATCACATCTCGCACTCTCGCTCGAGCGGCTCGAGGAGCTCGCGGGGCATCCGCTCCAGCGCATCGGACTCTCCGCGACACAGCGGCCGCTCGACGAGGTCGCCAGGTTCCTCGGCGGCTTCGGCGCGGATGGCCCGCGTCCGGTGAAGATCGTCGACGCCGGTCACACCAAGCAGCTCGACCTCCGCGTCGAGGTGCCGGTCGAGGACATGGCGAAGCTGGGCACCGAGACGCTCGAGATCCGCAGCGGCCCCGCCACGCGCGCCGACGCGCGGTCGAGCATCTGGCCGGCGATCCACCCGCGGCTGCTCGAGCTCATCCGCGAGCATCGCTCGACGCTCATCTTCGTCAACAGTCGCCGCCTCGCGGAGCGCATCGCGAACGCGGTGAACGAGCTCGCGGGCGAGGAGCTGGTGCACGCGCACCACGGCTCCATCGCGCGCGAGCAGCGGCTCCGGATCGAAGACGACCTCAAGGCCGGCCGGTTGCGCGCGCTGGTGGCTACGTCGTCGCTCGAGCTCGGCATCGACATGGGCGCGATCGACCTCGTGATCCAGGTCGAGTCGCCGCCGTCCGTCGCGAGCGGCATGCAGCGCATCGGCCGCGCCGGCCATCGCATCGACACGCCGAGCAAGGGCGTGATCATGCCGAAGTTCCGGGGCGATCTCCTCGCGTGCGCGGCGCTCACCGAGCGCATGCACGCCGGAGCGGTCGAGCAGTCGCGTTATCCGCGCAATCCGCTCGACGTCCTCGCGCAGCAGATCGTCGCGATGGTCGCGGTCGAGCCGTGGACCGTCGACGACCTCGAGCGCGTCGTACGGCGCGCGGCGCCGTTCGCCGACCTCGCGCGGCCGATCCTGGAAGGGGTGCTCGACATGCTGTCGGGACGTTTCCCGTCCGACGAGTTCGCCGAGCTCCGGCCGCGGGTCGTGTGGGACCGCGTCGCGAACGCGCTGCGCACGCGCGAGGGCGCGGGCCGCATCGCGCTCACGAGCGGTGGCACGATCCCGGACCGCGGGCTGTACGGCGTGTTCCTCGTCGGCGCGGAACCGGGAAAGGGGCGCGTCGGCGAGCTCGACGAGGAGATGGTGTTCGAGACGCGCCAGGGCGAGACGTTCCTCCTCGGCGCGTCCACCTGGCGGGTCGAGGAGATCACGCACGACCGCGTCCTCGTCTCGCCGGCGCCCGGCGTGCCGGGCAAGATGCCGTTCTGGAAGGGCGAGTCCGCCGCGCGTCCGCTCGAGTTCGGTCGTGCGATCGGCGCGCTGACGCGCTCGCTGCGCGCATCAGATCCAGCCGAGGGGACGCGCCGGCTGATGGAGAAGCACGACCTCGACGAGCGAGCGGCGCGCAATCTGCTGCAGTACCTCGCCGATCAGTACGCGGCCGCGGGCGCGGTGCCCGACGATCGGACGATCATCGTCGAGCGCTACCTCGACGAGGTCGGTGACTGGCGCGTCTGCGTGCTCACGCCTTTCGGCGGCAAGGTGCACGCGCCGTGGGCGATGGCGATCGGCGCGATGGTGCGAGAGCGCAGCGATCTCGAGATAGACGTGCTCTGGACCGACGACGGCATCGTGGCGCGCTTCCCCGAGGCGGACGCGCCGCCGCCGGCGGAGGTCGCGCTACCGGATCCCGATCGCGTGCAGGATCTCGTCGTCGCGCGGCTGTCGGAGACCCCGCTGTTCGCGGCGCGCTTCCGCGAGGCCGCGGGTCGCGCGCTGCTGCTGCCGCGCCGCGTCCCGGGCAGCCGCTCGCCGCTGTGGCACACGCGTCGCCGCGCGTCCCAGCTGATGCAGGTCGCGTCGCGCTTCGGCTCCTTCCCGATCATCCTCGAGGCGTATCGCGAGTGCCTCCAGGACGTGTTCGACATGCCGGCGCTCATCGAGGTCCTGCGCGGCAT
>JBGPZT010000170.1:0-5202 GCA_041493915.1 Candidatus Limnocylindria bacterium | reverse complement strand
GGATCGAGCTGCTGCGCCTTGGCCATCGCGGTGAGGTTCACGCCGAGCTGGTCGAGGGTCGGCGTCTTGGAGCCGGCGGCCTTCCCACCGGCGGTGGCCGTCTCGGCCGTCGCGGGGTGCTGCTGACCGAGCGTCGCTATGACCTGGTGGCGGACCTTCTCGAGCGATACGCCGAGCGACTCGAGCACGCCAGAGGCGATGCCCTCGCCCTCGCGCACCAGACCGAGAAGGAGGTGCTCGGTACCGACGTGGCTGTGGCCTAGCTTGCGGGCCTCGTCGATCGCGAGCTCGATGACCTTCTTGGTACGCGGCGAGAGCGTGATCTCGCTGGGCGATGTCGTGGAGTCGCCGCGCCCGATGATGAACTCGACCGCGGTGCGCACCTTCGACAGCTCGACGCCGAGCGAGTCCAGAACACGCGCCGCGACGCCTTCACCTTCGCGGACGAGGCCGAGGAGCAGGTGCTCCGTACCGATGTAGTTGTGGTTGAAACGGATGGCCTCGTCCTGGGCAAGCGCCAGCACCCTTTTCGCGCGGTCGTTGAAGCGGTCGAACGGACCCATCTAAAGCTCTCTTAGACCGTATATCGGTGCAGGCATCATTCGGTTCCGATTATACGTTCGGGACCCGCGATGTCCGCCTTGCGGACAGCGTCCGGTGTGCGCACCGCGAGGCGAGTACACAAAGACAGCCTTCGCTGCTCCCCGTCGATGGCACGATCCGTAGTGGAAGTGCCTCGCCGACGTGCACCGCCTCCGATTACGGACGCGGCGGAGCGAAATGAGGCCCGCTGCGAAGTGAGCGCTCTGCGGTCTCGGTCGCGAACAGCTCCACCATCGTCACCGCATCGATGGACATGCCCGTCGGGCAGCCAAGGGTCGTGCCACATACACTCCCGCAAACCGGAGCGAGGAGGCCCACCCGTCAACTCGACGGCGCGCTGGCCCCAGCGTCTCGAGCATCTAGCCTGGCTGCTCCGGGCGGAAGCAGTCGCTGTTGTCGTCGCCACCGCGGATCCGCCATCCACTGTCTTCTCACATCGCATCTACGCTGCCGACTGGCACGCCATCCTCGGGCTGGACGCCTTCGCACGCGCCGCCGGCGGCGCGTTCGCGGTCTCGGTCCCATCCGGACGGTGGGGCGACGAAGCCGCCTTTGCCGTGGTTGCGCCGATCGAGACCTGGAACGGACCCGCGGTGCTGTGCGCGCTGCGGCGCGAGATGCCCTTTGACGCGCTCGACGTCATCGCGGCCACGTCCGCGGCGCAACTGCTCGCGATGATGGCCTCCGACGGACGCGACCTCGTGGGTGCGCAGCGGCGCGCCGCCGAATTGGACGAGCGCCTCGATGTACTCAGCGGCCTCGGCGAGGGCCTGCTACACGCGCGGGACGCCGGCGCGCTGCTGGCGCGCGCGGCGGCCGAGGTCGCGCGCCGGATGGGCGCTGGCGCGACCTCGATAATGCTCGTCGAGGGCAACGAGCTCCGGCTGCGAGCCTCCGTCGGTCTCCCGAGCGACGTCCACTTGGGACGCGGCCAGCGACTCGGTGAGGGGGTCGCGGGCTGGGTCGCGACGAGCGGGGAGAAGATCGTGCTGCGCGGACGCGTGACCGATGAGCGCTTTCGCGGTGTCGATCCCGACGCCCGCGAATCCATCTCGGTACCCCTGCGCATTGGTGACGACGTGCTCGGAGTGCTCAGCGTGAAGCGCCCGCAGGAGGCCGACGGCTTCTCCGGGCGGCAGACACTTCTCGACGGCATCGCCGCCGACCTGTCGCGCGCCCTTCAGGCTATGAATGTCACTGCCGTGCTCCAACGCGAGCGCGAGAACGCGGAAGGTTTTGCGGATGTCGCGCTCGCTGTGGCGGCCGGCGACGCGCACGCCGCGGCGCGAGCGGCAGCGGAGTCATTTGGCCACCACGCGGTCGCTCTGCGGAACTCCTCAGGCAAGGTGCTCGCGGTCTATGCCGCCGAGAACGATCCGGACTGCCGAGCGGCGGCTCTTTCCGCAAGTGAGTCCTCCGTCGGGCGCAGCGACGTGGCGGGCGCGACCGGCGTCGGTTTCGCCCGGCACGATCCCACCTACGAGCCGGACGAGGCCGCGCTCGCACAGCGCGCCGCCGACACGCTGGCGCTACTCGGCCGGGCCGAGATCAAGCGCGAATCCGGACGGGTACTTCGTGTACTCGCGGTGGAGGACCATCCGGTCATGCAGCTCGGCGTCCGAGCGCTCCTCGAGCGCGAAGGGCTCATCGTCGTCGGGCTCACCTCCACCTGCAGCGAGGCGATCGGACTGCTTGCGGACGCTCAGCCCGACGTCGTTCTGTGCGACCTCCATCTCCCCGACGCCGATGGCGCCGAGGCGATCGCCCGATTGCGCAAGGAGGCACCCGCCTTGCCGATCGTCGCGTTCAGCATCGACCGGGATCCCGACCTGATCCGCGCGGTGATCCGCGCGGGCGGGAACGGATACGTCTCCAAAGACACGCCGGCGAGCCGGGTCATCGCGGCGTTACACGCCGCCGTTGAAGGC
Source organism: Candidatus Limnocylindria bacterium (assembly GCA_041493915.1). GTDB lineage: Bacteria > Chloroflexota > Limnocylindria > P2-11E > P2-11E > CF-39. Next base: position 2,671 of record JBGPZT010000170.1, on the reverse strand, counting down.
CTCGTTGCGCTCGGGCGTGAAGCGGCTTCGTCGATCGCGAAGGTGGATGGCGTCGAGCCGCGCGCGCAGTCACCCGCCGAGCCCAGCCAGCCGGAGCGCGCTAGCAAGAAAGGCGCTGCCACGGTGCCGAATGGGGTGACCCCGGATGGATCGGGCGACAACGCGGTCCCGCACGATCCGCTCACACCGCGCGAGCTCGAGCTTCTCCGGTATATGGCCGAGGGCTACACCAACAAAGAGATCGCTCGCGCGATGGTCCTGGCGGAGGACACCGTGAAGAAAGGCGTGCAAATGCTGATCGCAAAGCTCGGTGCTGCCGATCGGACCCATGCGGTCGTACTAGCCCTAAGGAACCACCTCATCGACTAGGTTTTCCTTGTCCGAACGGGTATGCCGACTACGTGACTAGCGTTCCTATACTCCCGGAAACCCGTTAAACACGGAAACCCGAATGGGTATTCGAAATGTGCCTGAACGGGGATTAACCGAAGGCATAGGTCCACGTCAAAGTCTGGCGGCTGGCGCGCTACAGGGGTCGGCCGTCTGTGGGGCCGTTGGGTGCAAGCGCGGCTGCGGCGGAGGGGGACTGGCGTGGACCTAGCCCAGGTTTGGGCGAGTTGTCGTGTGGGCGACGCGGCGTCGCGCGGAGCGCTCATCGAGCGCTACTCGGACCTTGCCATAGGCATTTCACGCTGCATCCGGATCCCATCCGCGTCTCTAGCGGATCGTGACGACCTCGCGTCAGCCGCGATGATCGGACTTATCGGAGCGGTCGACCGTTTCGACCCACGCCGCGGCGTGCCGTTCGAGGCGTACGCCGCGCTGCGTATCCGCGGCGCGGTCGTCGACGAGCTGCGTCGTGTCGACGAGCGAGGCCGCGCCGACCGTCGACCGGAAGGCGCCGAACTGGCGGTCTCGCTCGACGTGCTCATGGAAAAGGGAGCGCATCAGGGTCCGGCCGTGGATGACGGCTTCACGGAGCGCTACGAGCTTGAGGACCTCACCACACGAGTTCAGGACGCGCTGGGGAGGCTACCGGCTCGCCAGCGTGAGGTCATCGCGCGGTATTACGGCGATGAGCTCACGCTGCGCGAGGCGGGGGCGAAGATGGGCGTCAGCGAGGCGCGCGCATGCCAGATCCACGGTCGCGCGATCCAGACCCTCCGACGCGAGCTGCGTGTGCACATCACCGCTTCGCCGGCGCGCGTCGCACAGCCCGTCGCCGCTTAGCTCGCGACCAGCGCCGCCGCCCGCTGCGTCGGAAGGAACACCTCGGCCCGCAACCGGAGCCGGCCCACGTCCGTCATCCACACCGCCAGACCAAGCGGTGCGAGCAGCTCGCGAACACGTCTGCGGTCCGGGCCGGCGAACAGCGGCGCGAGATCGTCAAACACTGGGTGCGCGATCGTGTGGAACTCGAGCCGGTCGCCGCGCAGCACCGGCGCGTGAGCGGCGAAGATGCCGAGTCGCTCGTATTTCCACCAAACGTATTCGGCGCGACGCTGGTGATGGGCGATGCGCAGGCTGCGCTCTCCGTCGCAGCCTTCGAGTCGCCCGTCGCCGAGGAGCGACCCGAGGATGACCTGGACTTGCACTGGATCCGGTACGACGCGCCGGAGCACGCGCTCCGGATGCTCTCCCACGCAATGAACGTCGGCGCGGCATTGCCGGCTTAGGCGCTGGCGCGCAGTGCCTCAGCGACGAGCTCGCGTCCGTGATCGTTTGTCCGTTGCTCGACGGCCAGCGCCCGGTCGACCAGGGCGGCAAGTCCATGCGGGAACGGGTGGCCGTCGAGCGATCGCCCCGCCCACCACACGACGATGACCGCCCAGTGGAGCACGGCCAGAGCAGGGAGTGCCCCGAGCTCGATCGGGTCGAGCCGCAGCGTACCGAGATAGCCTCGTAGGACAGGACGCCACAGCGACTCCCTCGACTCTCTCGCGATCGCGCTGGACAGACCCCCAGCCAGCTCCATCGCGCGGACGTTACGGCCGGTGTATTCAAAGTCCACGATTCCGCGTATGCGTCCCGCGCGTACGAGAACGTTCGCGAATCCGAAATCTCCATGAATGAGCTGCGTCGGGAGCGAGGCGTAGATCGGTCCGGCGCGCTCGGCGGCACGCTCCACCATCTCCTGGCCCAGCCGGCCGACGACCTCATCAAGTTCGCCGAAGTCCGTGATCGCGGGATGCATCGCACGGAGGTCGCCGGCGAAGATCGGTGAGGGGAGATCGGTGCGCTCGATGCGCGCAAGCGCCATGTCCAGGCGAGCGAAGGCCTCCGCCGCGCGTTCGACCGCTTCGGTGTCACGGTCATCGAGTGTGTCTCCCGGGATGCGGCGGAAGAGGGCGCACTGGCGTGCGGAGTCGACGTCGAGCGCGACCGTATCGCCGCGGACGGTGGCCAACGGTTGCGGCGCTCGGACACGAAATACGACTCATTGCTCATTCCGAATGGTGAGCGGATGAGCTCACGAGGCCGTGGTAAGTCCCAGTGGTCCAGGACGTCGTCGTACACGTGCTGAAGGATGGCGGAAAAGAAAAACGACCTCGCACGCTCTCGCGTCGAAGTCGTTTTTATCCCGGCCCTGACCTATTTTCCCGGGGACCGACGTCCCGAGTATCTTCGGCGCTGGTGGGCTTAACTACTGTGTTCGGGATGGGAACAGGTG
>JBGPZT010000076.1:0-12235 GCA_041493915.1 Candidatus Limnocylindria bacterium | reverse complement strand
GACGAGTGACGGCCGCGTTCTCGTCGGAGGCTGGCGGGACACCGCGGTCGACGCCGAGGTCGGCGAGGAGGAGCGCACCACCGACGTGATCCAGAAGCACCTCGAGGCGTTCCTGCACGAGCAAGGCATCAAGACGCCCGTCACGCACCGCTGGGCCGGGACGATGGGCTTTTCGCACGACGCGCTTCCCTACGTCGGACGCAACGCCCAAGGAGTCTTCGTGTGTGGCGGCTTCACCGGACACGGCATGGCGTTCGGTCCCGCTTCGGCCGAGCTCGTCGCGGCGCTCGTGCGCGGCGCTACCCATCCGGACGCTGATCTTTTCGATCCAGATCGGTGAGCCCGCCGGGATTCGAACCCGGAACCGCCACGCGCTTCACCGTGGCCCCGCGACACATTGCCGGGTACGAGGCGGCCCTGGCCTCTTCGGGGAGCTGGGGCCGCCCTCTGTTATCGAAAGTCAGTCGCGGGCTTGCTTCGACTCTCGCTGCGCGTTGAGAGGACACGGTGAGCTTTGCCAGGTTGCGTTGCAGCGCAACTTCACCCGTTCGGGGGACCGGATGGCAACACTCCAGTCGTACGTTCGGCCGGCGATGCGAGTACTTGTCATCGAAGACGACCGTGCGACCCTCGAACTGGCTAAGCGCGTCATCGAGCACATGGGCCACTCCGTTTTGCCAGCAAGCGACGGCGAGGAGGGGATCGCGGTCGCGCACTCCGAAGGTCCAGACGTGATCCTGGTGGATCTCCATTTGCCGGGCAAACCAGGCTGGCTGGTGATCAAGGAACTACGTTCGGACGAACGCTTCCGCACCACACCGATCATCGCTGTGTCTGCAGGCAGCGCCGAGGATCGCAAGCGCGCAATGGCAGCAGGAGCTACTGCGTTCATCCCGAAGCCGTACGACCCAGCGGCGCTTCGGGCGGCCCTCGACCAGTACACGACGAACCGACCCGCACCCTAGTTCTTCCTTCCGCGGTGCCGCCCCTGGTGCGTCGAATCGGTTCGCATCGCTTTGAGGCGGCCCCGGCTTTCTGGGGGAGCGTTCGGGGCCGCCTCGTCTCACTGCCAAGGGTGGTCAAGAGCCATGAGTTGATTTCTGCTAACGTTGGCGCAACGCACGATGAACCGACGGGATGCCGCAGCGCCAGGCCCAGGGGAACGCCCACTAGTGTCCCCAGCGGCTCGCCGTGTTCAAGTCAATGTCGATGCACGAGACGTCTCGGATCGGTTCGAGGTCTTCGTTTCCGAACGTGCCAAGGGCTGGCTGCCGAGGATCCGTAGTGAGAGCGAGCTGCCCCACCCGAAGGCGGTCATCCAAGCCGTGCTGAGAGCAGCGGTCGCATCAGCGCGCGACGATTCGGAGCGGTCGCGCTGGACCTCATGTCTCGTCGAACTCGAGTACTTCCTCCCAGACAGGGAGCTCGAGCCCTATTGGGCGGCTCTAGAGCATGAACGCGAGTGCATCCGGCTCATGGGCCGCATGAACATTGAGCACCGCCTCGACCGTCCGAACGGTCTCTCGCCCGAGCTGCTTGCGTCTTATGAGAGGCATGTCGCCGGCGCGGCTGCTCTGCGTCCGCTTCGCGACAGGGTCGCTGCCGCCGCGGATCGAGCGGCAAAGGAAGCTCAGCAGCATTAGGCGGGGACGGCGAGTGGAGTGCAATGCGGACAACGCATCGCGTCCGATCTTGCATCTCCACCGTGGAGCACCCACTTCTCAACCAATCTGAACCCAGACTCACCGAGGCGGCGCGGGGAGGGTCGCGGTGCCCTGGGCCCACCCAAAGGCGTCTCGCGGCCACCCGCGCCGCTCCAGAGTTGACAGCATGGACCGCGCCTCGGTGCGTCTAATCGGTTGCATCGCTATGGGGTGTGACGCGATGTTCTTGCCGGTATCCGTGGTCATGTGGCGCATGAGGCTTGTCCCCTGCGTGCTGACTCGACTCGCGGTAGCGCCGCACAACGTCTCACGCCGCGACGGAGCCACGGCGGGGCGAGTTCGAGGATCGACCGGTGACGCCGCGTTACTGAGGGGGTTGCCGATGGCATCGTCCGCGGCAATCGCATCGACATCTGCACGCACCAGGACTGCCGACAGAAGTTCCTAATCACACATGGCCGAATGAGGTTTTGAACGACCCTGCCAAACCCGGCAGGGTCGCTTTTGCTGTGAGCCCGCCGGGATTCGAACCCGGAACCAAGGGATTAAAAGTCCCCTGCTCTACCGTTGAGCTACGGGCCCTATGAGCCAATGGAGCGAGCTCGCTCCGGCTGGCGACGACGAGCCCGTTAGCGAACCGATACGGGCCCGTGTGTTTCCGGCCATTTTCTCATCATTCTCATTCCGAGAGGCTTTCCCAGCCGGGTGATTCGACGGGCCGCCAGCGACTTCTGGCGGCACGGCGGACACGGGTGCCGTTCGGCCCACCGGTTGGGTCCGAACGCCACTTCCTGCTGCTGCTTCCTATAGAGAACGCTGTGTACGAATGTTGCTGAGTTGTTTCTGTCGAGCCGTACGGTGACACAGGCCGTGTCGCTGCCGCACGCGGACCGGTTCTTCGAGGTCCGATTCGAGTCGATCGGGGGCCTGGGCGCGCACGCGGCCGGGCAGGTATTGGCGACGGCCGCGGTGCTCCGTATGGGGCTGAACGGCGCCCACTTCTCCTCGTACGGCTCCGAAAAGAAAGGTTCGCGAGTGCTCTCGTTCGTGCGCCTCGGGCCGGCGGATCGCCCGATCCGCACGAGCGCGCCGGTCGAGACCCCCGACGCGATCGTGGCATTCCACACCGCGCTCCTGAGCAATCCCGCGACGTACGCCGGGCTCCAGGAAGGCGGCACGTTCATCTATACGTCTCCGCCTGGCCCCGTCCCCGAGTCGCTCGCGGCGCTGCCACGGACGGCGCGGGTCATCCGAATCGACGCGCAGCGGATCGCGGTGGAGGAGCGGTCGCGCCCCAACGCGGTGCTGCTCGGGGCGCTGTGCGGCGCCTTCCCATTCATCGACGCGGAGATCGTGCTTGAGGCGCTGTCCGAAGAGTTCGCCGGCCGGCACCCGGAGGCCGTCGCGTCGAACGAGCGGGCGTTCCGGCGCGGCGCGAGCGAGCACGAGGAGCTCACGGGCGTCGGCCGTGCAGAGGGCAGCCTCACATCGCTGCGTTCCGAACCCGCGTGGGGTTACGAGACGCAGCCGCTCGGTGGGATCATCCCGCTTCCCGGCAACACCGCCTGGAACGACCTCTCCGTGTCCCGCACGGGGTGGCTGCCGGTCTACGACCATGAGAAGTGCATCCACTGCGGCATCTGCGACCTCGTCTGCCCCGACCTGTGCCTGGTGTGGGGCGAGGGCGAGCCGGGCGGCAAGTTCGAGCGGGAGCTGAAGGGCGTCGACTACCGCTACTGCAAAGGCTGCATGCGCTGCGTGGAGTCCTGCCCGACCGGCGCGCTGGCCAAGGAGGCGGAGACCACCGGCCTCGCCGATCGTCTTCGAGTACCGCTGTTCCCGGGTCTGATCGGATGAGGTGCGCAGGATGACGACCGAGACCCGCATTGCTCTTCCCCGCTCAGATGACCTCGGCGAGTCCGGGAGCGCGCGGCAGAAGCTGGAGTTCCGCAGCGGCAACGAGGCCGCGGCGCTCGCCGCGCGCGACATCGGCTTCCACGTCATGGGGTATTTCCCGATCACACCGTCGACTGAGGTCGCCGAGAACCTCTCCAAGATGCAGGCCGACGGCGAGCACGACATCGTGATGATCGCCGGCGACGGCGAGCACGGTGCCGCTGGGATCTGCTACGGCGCAGCGCTCGGCGGTGGCCGTGTGCTCAACGCCACGAGCTCGCAGGGCCTGCTCTACTCGCTCGAGCAGCTGCCGGTGCAGGCCGGCACGCGCGTGCCGATGGTGCTGAACGTCGCGGCGCGCGCGGTCTCCGGACCGCTCGACATCCGCGGCGATCACTCCGACATCTACTACGCGCTCAATACCGGTTGGGTGATGCTGTGTGCGCGCGACCCTCAGGCGGTGTACGACTTGAACTTTGCCGCCGTGAAGATCGGCGAGCACCCGGACGTGCGGCTTCCCGTGCTCGTCGCGTACGACGGCTTCGTCACCAGCCACCAGAAGCGTCGGCTGCGCGTGTTCGACGACCCGGAGGCGATCCGCGCCTTCCTCGGCGAACCGCCGAAGTACCCCTCGCCGCTCGACATCGACCACCCGACGACGTTCGGCCCGTACATGAACGATCCGGACCTGATCAACAACAAGGTCCAGCTCTCGCAGGCGATGGAGGCGGCGCGGCGCGTTATCCCGGAGGTCTTCGCCGAGATCGAGGCGATGACCGGCCGGCACTATCCGGTCCTCGACGCCTACAACATGGCCGACGCCGAGGCCGCGCTCGTGCTCATCAACTCCGCGGCGGAGACCGCCAAGGAGACCACCGACGAGCTTCGCGCCCGGGGCGAGCGGGTCGGCGTGCTCTCACCGAACGTGCTGCGCCCGTTCCCGGCGGAGGAGTTCCGTCAGGCACTCCGTGGTGTCAGGGCCGCGGCGATCGGAGACCGCGCCGACTCGTATGGCGCCGGAGGCGGCAACCTCTCGCTCGAGATCCGTGCCGCGATCCAGCAGGACGCGGAGAATCGCACGCTGGTCCTCTCGCGTGTCTACGGGCTCGGCGGCAAGGACTTCTACGCGGCCGACGCCGCGCGCTTCTTCGAGCAGGCGCTCAGTGCGGCGAGGTCCGGTCACGTCGCCGAACCCTTCGCCTACCACGGGGCCACGCCCGGCCGGAACGACCGCGCCCCGCGCCCCGGGCTGCCGCCGATCCCGGCCGCCGAGCTCTCGCGCGGGATGGCCCACGTGAGCCGCGACGAGACGACCGGCCGGCTGAGCGTCGAGCTCGAGCCGCTCTGGAAGATGACCGAGGTACCGAGCCGCATCGCCCCCGGCCACGGCGCGTGTCCAGGCTGCGGCATCTTCCCGACCCTGCACCAGGTCAACCGCGTGCTCGAGGGCGACGTCGTCATGCTGTTCCAAACGGGCTGCGCCATGGTCGTGACGACCGGGTACCCGACGACGGCCCACCGCGTCAATTACGTCCACAACCTCTTCCAGAACGGGGCGGCAACGCTCTCCGGTCTGGTCGAGATGTATCACGAGCGCGTTCGGCGGGGGGAGCTGCCTGACTCGCCGGACATCACGTTCGTCATGGTGAGCGGCGACGGCGGCATGGACATCGGCATGGGTCCGGCGCTCGGCGCGGCCCACCGCAATCACCGGATGATGATCCTGGAGTACGACAACCAGGGTTACATGAACACCGGCGCACAGCTCTCGTACTCGACGCCGTTCGGCCACCGCACTTCCACGAGCGAGATCGGTTCCAAGGCGCCGGGGAAGCGCTACCACCACAAGGACACCGCGCAGATCTTCGCCGCCTGCCATCTGCCATACGTCTTCACCGCGAGCGAGGGCTACCCGGAGGACCTCATGCGCAAGGTGGCGAAGGCCCAGTGGTACGCGAAGCACGAGGGCCTCGTCTACGGGAAGATCCTCTCCTTCTGCCCACTGAACTGGCGCACCGCCGATGACGCCGCGCAGCCGGTCCTGCAGGCCGCGGTCGATTCGTGCTTCTTCCCGCTCTACGAGGTGGAGCACGGCCACACCACGATCACGTATGACCCCGACGCGACCGACCGCCGCCAGCCGGTCTCGGCCTGGCTCGAGCTGATGGGCAAGACCCGTCACCTCCTCACGCCCGCGAATTCCCAGGTCGTGCAGGGGATCCAGGACGAGGCCGATCGCCGCTGGAAGCGCCTGAGGGCGATGCACGCGAGCCCGGACCTATAGGGGGCGGGGATGGCACGGATCGTCGAAACGCGCAGGCTCACGCCGGTCACGAAGCTCTTCCGCCTCGACGCGCCGCTCATCGCGGACGCGGCGAAGCCGGGGCAGTTCGTCATGCTCCGCGTGCGCGAGGGCGGGGAGCGCATCCCGGTCACCATCGCCGACTATGACCCGACCGTGGGTACGATCACGATCGTCGTGCAGGCGGTCGGCGCGACGACCACGCGGATCTGCGCACTGGAAGCGGGTGACGAGATCCTCGATGTCGTCGGCCCGCTCGGCATGCCGATCGACATCGCACCCGGCGGCCACGTCTGCGCCATCGGCGGCGGCTTCGGCTCGGCCGCGCTGCTCTGCCTCATGAAGGAGCTCTCGGCTCGCGGCGATACGACGACGGCGATCGTCGGGGCGCGGACCAAGGACCTGCTCATCTTCACCGACGAGCTGCGCGCGATCTGCACGAACGTCGAGGTCTGCACCGACGACGGCTCGGCCGGTCTCAAGGGCTTCGTCACGCAGCGCCTCGCGCAGCTCATCGCCGGTGACGGACCGGGACGGCCGGACACGGTCGTCGCGATCGGTCCGATGGTCATGCTCCGCGCGATCGCGGAGACGACGCGCGGCACTGGGGTGAGGACGCTCGTTTCGATGGACCCGCTGATGATCGACGGCACCGGCATGTGCGGCGGCTGCCGTGTCAGCGTCGGCGGGACGACGCGTTTCGCCTGCGTCGACGGGCCGGTCTTCGATGCCCACGAGGTCGACTTCGCGGTCGCGATGCGTCGTAGCAGGCAGTACGCGTCGCAGGAGAAGGCCGCGGCCGAGCGGCTCGCCTGCGCGACGACGGCAGAGGTGCGCTGATGCCCGTGAAGCGCGCGGAGAAGACGCCGATGCCGACGCGCGAGGCCGTGGTGCGCGCGCACGACTTCGGCGAGGTCAACGAGGGCTACACGGTGTTCCACGCCGCTTTCGAGGCCGAGCGTTGTCTGCGCTGCCAGGATCCGGTCTGCGTCAACGGCTGCCCGGTGCAGATCCCGATCCGCGACTTCATTCACGCGGTGGCGATCGGTGACATGGCCGGAGCGGCGACGATCCTGCGGACGGCGAACCCGCTGCCTGCGATCTGCGGACGCGTCTGCCCGCAGGAGTCGCAGTGCGAGGCCGAATGCAGCCTCGGCACCCGCTTCAAGCCGGTGGCGATCGGCCATCTCGAGCGTTACGTCGCCGACTGGGAGCGCCAACAGGCACTCGCCGTCAGCGCGAACATCACGCGACAAGAGAAGATCGCGGTCATCGGCTCGGGTCCCTCCGGCCTCGTCTGTGCCGGCGAGCTCGCCCGACTCGGCTACCCGGTCACGATCTATGAGGCGCTCCACGCGCCCGGCGGCGTGCTCCGCTACGGCATCCCGGAGTTCCGCCTGCCCAAGGCGATCCTCGACTGGGAGATCGGCATGCTGAAGGCGATGGGTGTGGAGATCCTCTGCAACGTCGTCATCGGCAGGACGCTCACACTGGACGAGCTCTTCGGCCGGCTCGGGTACACCGTCGCGTTCATCGGCACCGGAGCTGGCCTCCCACAGTTCCTGGGCATCCCCGGCGAGAACCTCAATGGCGTGATGTCCGCGAACGAGTTCCTCACGCGTGTCAACCTCATGCGCGCCTACGAGTTCCCCGAGAGCGACACGCCGGTTAACGTGGGCAAGCGGGTGGCGGTCATCGGCGCGGGGAATACCGCGATGGATGCGGCCCGGACGGCGCTCCGCATGGGCGCCGAGGAGGCCATGATCGTCTATCGGCGCAGCGAGGCCGAGATGAGCGCGCGCGTCGAGGAGTACCACCATGCGACCGAGGAGGGCGTGGCCTTCAACTGGCTCACCAGCCCGCTCGAGGTCCTCGGCAATGCCGAGGGGTGGGTCACCGGCCTGCGCTGCCAGCAGATGAAGCTGGGCGAACCCGACGCGTCGGGGCGGGCCCGTCCGGTCCCGATCCCCGGAGCGGAGCGCGTGATCCCCGTCGACAACGTCGTGCTCGCGATCGGGACGACGCCCAACCCGATGCTGACCCGGACGACCTCCGGCCTGCTCACGAACAAGCAGGGCTGCCTCGTCGCGGACGAGAGCACGGGGTTGACCTCCAAATCATTTGTATTCGCCGGCGGCGACGCGGTCACCGGCGCAGCGACCGTCATCCTCGCCGCGGGCGCGGGCAAGCGTGCCGCGCACGCCATCCACGAGGCGCTTTCGTCGCGGGAGCCGCTCCAGCGCTGAGCGCGCGCGGCTCCGGCACACGCATTCGGATGCCCGGAATGACGGATTCGTCATGCGAAGTGGTCTTCTCGCCTTGATGCTGATTGCGTTGCCACGCAATCGAATTCCGCCCGGTCGCCACGTTGCTCTTCTGCGGATCGCCGATCTTGAGATCGATGCTCTGCACTCACGCATCCGTCAAGGGACGCGCGAGATACGGCTTTCGCCGCACGAGCACATCCTCCTGTACACGCTCGCCGCGCGGGCCGGTGTCGTGGTCAGCTATCGCGAGCTTGCGGACGCGCTCGGGCGAACCGACCACAACATGTACAACAACGCGCTCGCGCGCCACGTCAGCACGCTGCGCCGGAAGCTCCAGGACGACGCCCAGCGGCCGCGTTACATCGAAACAGTTCCCAGCATCGGCTTCCGCTTCGTCATGGCGCCTCAACGTAAGGACGGGCCGGTTCGCGACGGCACATCATGACGGGTTCGTCATGCGAACGGGTCGCACGGCACCGATGCTGGTCATGTTGCCACGCGATCCTTCTGCCAAGTTAGGAGGGTCTATGCCGAACGACATTCCGAAACCGATCGACCCCATCGCCGTCATGACCGCCGAGCAGCAGATGCTGACGCCGCGCAATGAGAAGCGGATGCGCGAGTTGATGGATGCACTCTGCGACCCTACCCGTGTCAAGATCGTGCGCGCACTCCGCGACACAACGCTCGCGGCAAGCGATCTCGCCCACGTCGTCGGCCGCAACCGCTCCGCGACGAGCCAACACCTCAGGGTGCTGCGCGAGCTCGGCGCCATCGTCGCGACGCGGAAGGGCAACGTCGTGCGATACGCGCTCTCGGACGAGCTGCCCGGATCGATCGTCGAAGAGGCCGCGTCCGCCTTCGACCAGCTTCAGCCGGAGACCTCGTCCGCTACGGGGTAGTCCTATCGCCGTCGAGCTACGGCTCCGGCACACGCATTCGGATGAAGCGCTGCGGCCCGTATGGACTGTCGTGGTCGAACGTCTCGAGGATGTCCGCGGCGTAGAGGCGCACGATGTTGTCCGCGTACCCGTTCTCGATCGCGACATCGCGCGCGATGTAGTGCGCGCCGGCAGCGCGAATGTCGGCGTAAAGCTGCGTCATGAGCAGCTTCACCAGGCCACGGCGCTGGTGGCTCTTCGCGATCGCCGTGTTCGCGATGTAGTAGGTGTCCGCGACCCTGGCAGGCTCGGCCTGCGTGTAGCCGACCAGCAGGTCGTCGCCGGAGGCCGGTCCTTCCCACAGCAGTACGACCAGGTTGTGGTGTTTGTTGAATGCCACGCGCAGCTCTTCGTCGCTGAAGGCATGGTCACCGAAACACTCGAGCTCGATCTCACCGATGCGCTGCTTGATCGTGTTCCACGAGCGCGTGCTCTTGCGACCGAAGCTCTCGACGCGGAGACCGGCATGACCTTCCACGTGGCGCTGCCGATCGCGCAGATCAGATCCCGCGAAGAAGCTCGGAAAGCGTGACGTCGAGCCGGCGGGCGAAATGCGCGAGCGCGGCGAGCGACGGCGCGACCCGGCCCGTCTCCATCTTCCACACGTACTGCCGTTCGAAGTAGACGCGGCCGCGCTTGTCGGCTCCGAGCTGCGCCATCGTGAGCCCTCGTTTCCGCCGCAGAGCGCGCAGACGCTTGCCGGTACGTTTCAGCAGCAGCGGCTCGCCCGGCACGTCGGGATTGACGCGGGCCGGCATCAGATACCCCGCGCCGTCATCCGGTGACCCGCGACACGAAGTCGACGATGGCTTCCATCGCCTCCGCCCCGTAGGGCGCAGCGAACATCCCGCGCGAGTGCTCGTTGCCGCCGAACATGAGCAGCGTCTTCGGCCGGGACGCGACGTCGAAGCACTGCAGCACGTGCGGCGCGGCGCCAGACGCGTCGCCATCGGCACACACGAACAGCTTTCGCCCCGTGATGCGCCGCGACAGCTCGTCGGGGACGGGGAGGACGGGTGCCGACACCGACACGATGCATTCGACATCGGCGTCGAAGCTCGAGGCAAGGATCGCGTGGCCACCCATCGACGCGCCGACGAGCGCGATCTCGCGCGCACCCCGATCGCGGAGCAGCGCCTTCGCCGCCCGCAGGTCGGTGACCGGCGACCACGGCGCCGGTGGCGCGAAGTCCGTCGTCTTGCCGCTCGAGCCGTCGTACCCGCGCAGATTTAGTGCGAGCGCCGCGATGCCGCGCGCCACGAGCCGCTGCGCGACGTCGCGCCAACCGCTGGCATCCCACTGCTGACCATGCACCAGGATCGCGGCGCGGCGCGTGGGAAGGGCACCGTAGAGATCGCCGAGGAGCGTCTCGCCCTCGCTGGCGATGCGCACGGTCTCAGGCATGACGCGCGCGCCGCCGCTCACAGCGCAAATGGTGCTACAAAAAGCCCCTGTGGCTCGCACCGTCGCTTCCGAGGTCGAGCGCCTCTTCACCGACTCCGCTTCGGCCTTCCCGCTGTGGGAGGTCACGAAGGACGTCGTCGACGAATTCATCGACCTCTCGCTCAACTACCGGCAGAGCGGACATCCCGGCGGCTCACGCTCAAAGGTGCACCTGCTCCTCGCCCTCTTGCTGTCCGGCGCGATGCACCACGATCTGCTTCGGCCGTGGCGACGCTTCGGCGACCGCTTCATCCTGTCGGCCGGCCATACCGTCCCACTCGTCTACGCGACCCTCGCAACGCTCAACGAAGCGATGCGGGTGCGACACGAGCGCACGCCTGACGAGCGCTTCGCGTTCCCGTTCGACGGGAAGTTTGCGCTGACCTGGGAGGACCTGCTCCTGCTCCGGCGCAACGGGGGCCTTCCCGGCCATGCGGAGATGGCGGGCAAGACCCTGTTCCTCAAGTGGAACACCGGACCGTCGGGGCACGGCATGCCTCCGACGGTGGGTGAGGCGGTCGCGCTCAAGATCGCGGGCGCCGAGGCGGTAAAGGTGTTCGCGGTCGAGGGCGAGGGCGGGCTGACGCCAGGCGCGAGCCACGAGACGCGCAACTCGGCCTGGGGTCTCGGCCTGTCGAATCTCGTCTTCCTTCTCGACTGGAACGACTTCGGCATCGACGTGAATGCGGTCTCGAGCGTCGTGCACGGCACACCGCGCGACTGGTTCGAGCCGTACGGATGGCGCGTCGTCGGCACCGATCAGGGCAGCGAGTGGCAGGACGTGACGAAGGTCGTGCTCGAGGCCGCGCGCGGCGAGAATCCCGAGCGCGTGCCGAGCGTCGGCTGGTTCCGCACCCGAAAGGGCCGCGGCTACCTCAAGTACGACTACGCGTCGCACGGAGCCGCGCACGCGATGAACAGCGAGCCGTTCTGGCAGCTGCGCAAGGAATTCCAGAAGAAGTACGGAGTCGAGTACGAAGGCGTCGACGGACCGGCGCCGAAGGACGCGGAGGCCGTGCGCGCGCAGGCACGCCAGAACCTGAGGGTCGCCGCTTCGGTGCTGCGCTCGCGGCGCGACGTGAGCGATTACCTCTCCGATCGCCTCGTGGAGATCGCGCACACGGTCCCGGACGAGATACCGACGTTCTTCCTCGGCGGCCGCGCGAAGGACATCTTCAACGACGAGCGCATCTTCGATTACGAGCGCTACCCCGAAACGATGTGGGCGAAGCCCGGTGAGAAGAGACCGAACCGCGCGGCGCTCGCGACCTGGGGCTCGTGGGTCAACACCTTTGCGAGGTCGGAGTACGGCCGTCCATTGTTCATCGCGATGTCGGCCGACCTGGCCGAGTCGACGAACATCGCCGGCTTCATGAAGGGATTCGGCGATGTCGAGGGCTGGGGCTGGTACCAGCGGGACACGAACATCCACGGCTCTCTCCTGCCGCAGCAGATCACCGAATTCACGAACTCCGGTGTCGCCTGCGGCATCGCCTCGGTGAACCTCGCCGAGGATCCGTGGAGCGAGTTCAACGGCTTCTGGGGCGCGTGCTCGACGTACGGCGCGTTCTCCTATCTGAAGTACGGCGAGATGCGCCTCTTCAGCCAGCTCGCGCAGGACTGCGAGCTCCGCGTCGGAAAGGTCCTCTGGATCGCCGGGCATTCCGGTCCAGAGACCGCGGAGGACTCGCGTACGCACTTCGGCATCTTCGAGACCGGCGT
>JBGPZT010000092.1:0-10917 GCA_041493915.1 Candidatus Limnocylindria bacterium | reverse complement strand
GTAGCCGGCGATCACGCCCTTGACGGCCTGCTCGCGGATCCCCTTCTCCACGGCGGGCCAGAAGTTCCGCGGGACCGAGCCGCCGACGATGCGCGTCTCGAAGACCACGCCGGAACCTGGCTGCAGCGGCTCGACCTCGAGCCAAGCGTCGCCGAACTGGCCGTGGCCGCCGGTCTGGCGCTTGTAGCGGCCCTGCGCGTGCGCCTTCGCGCGGATCGACTCCCGGTAGGGCACGCGCGGCGTGCGCATCTCGACCTGCACGCCGAACTTCTCCTTGAGCCGGTGCACCGCGACCTCGATCCCGGATTCGCCGACCGCCGACAGGATCGTCTCGTGCGTGGCGTCGTCGCGGCGTACGTGCAGCGACGGATCCTCGTCGATGAGCTTGTGCAGGGCGGTCGACATCTTGTCGAGGTCGGCCTTGCTCGCGGGATCGATGGCCACGGAGAACGAGGGCGGCGGGAAGGCGATCGCGTCGTACAGGATCGGAGCGTCTTTGTCGCACAGTGTCGCGTTCGTGGACGTGGCGGTGAGCTTCGGCACGGCGCAGATATCGCCGGCGCCGACCGCGTCGGTGATCTCCTGCTCCTTCCCGCGTAGGAAGAAGATCTGGCCCACGCGCTCGGTCTCGCCCTTCGTCGCGTCGAATACCTGCGAGTTGTGGTGCAGCGTGCCCGAGTAGATGCGGACGTAGCTCAGCTTCCCCACGAACGGATCCGCGAGCGTCTTGAACACGAATGCGGAGAACTTCTCGGCGGGATCGGTCTTGCGCGCCGTCTCCTCGCCCGTAGCCGACTTGCCGATGACCGAGCTGTCTTCGGCGGGCGAGGGGAGCATCTCGCGGATCGTGTTCAGCAGCGCCGTGTATCCGACGTTCTTCGCCGCCGACGTCGCGACCACGGGGATGACCTTGCCTTCGCGGACAGCCGTGTGCAGGGCGTCGCGCAGCTCCTCGTACGAGAGATCCTTGCTGTCGAGGTAGCGGGTGAGCAGATCTTCATTCGTCTCGACGATCGCCTCGACGAGCTGCTGGCGGAACGGACCGACCACGTCGGCCTGCGCCTTGTCGATGTCGGCGATCGGCTCCTTCGGCCCCTTCAGGACCTGGCCGTGGAGCAGATCGATCGTCGCGGAGATCCCCTGGTGCTCACCGACCGGGACGTGCAGAGGAACGACGCGGATTCCGTACGCCTCACGGAGCTGTCCCAGCACCTTCTCGAAGTCGGCGTTCTCTCGGTCGAGCCGGCTGACGACGACGACGCGCGGCGTCTTGTGGGCGTCGAGCTCCGCCCACACCAGCTGCGTGCCGACCTGGACACCTGCCGAGGCGTCCACGACGACGAGCGCGGCGTCGGCGACCCGCAGCGCGGCGTGCTGGTCGCCAGCGAAATCGAGGAAGCCGGGAGTGTCCAGGAGGTTGATCTTGGTGCCGTCGTGCGTGAATGAGGCGAGCGCGATGTTTATGGTGATGCGGCGCTTCTGTTCTTCGGGATCGGTATCCAGGATGCTGGTCGCGTCATCGACCTTGCCGAGGCGGTTCGTGGCGCCGACGGCATGAAGCAGGCTCTCGACGAGGGTCGTTTTCCCAGATCCGCCGTGCCCCACGACCGCCACATTGCGGATCTTCTCGGGTTGTATGAGGGCCAATGTCGCTCTCCCCAGTGCGTGTGCATTGATAGTATTCGCGCGATGTCCGGACATTCAAAGTGGAGTCAGATCAAGCGCCAGAAGGGCGCAGCGGACGTGAAACGGGGCGCCGTTTTCACCAAGATGACGCGCGAGATCATGCTCGCCGCGCGCGAAGGCGGCCCCGATCCCGAGGCCAATTTCCGACTCCGGCTGGCCCTTGACCGCGCGCGCAACGTGAACATGCCGCACGCCAACATCCAGCGGGCGATCGAGCGCGCCACCGGTGGAGCCGACGGCGCCGCGCTGGAGAGCATCGTCTATGAGGGCTACGCGCCCGGCGGCGTGTCCGTGATGGTCGAGGCGGCCACGGACAATCGCAACCGCACGGCCTCGGAGGTCCGCGCCGCATTCACGAAGACCGGCGGCAAGCTCGGCGAGTCAGGCTCGGTGCAGTGGCTCTTCGAGCAGAAGGGCATCATCGAGATCGACGCCGGCAAGCGTTCGCCCGACGACGTGTCGCTCACTGCGATCGATTCGGGCGCGGAGGACGTCGAGACCGACGGCAGCCTGGTCACCGCATACACGACGCCGAGCTCGTTCGAGAAGGTGAAGTCCGCGCTCGAGAAGGCCGGGATCGCCATAGCGTCGGCCGAGATCTCGATGCGCCCGACGACGACCGTCCGCGTCGAGGGCGACCAGGCCCGCAAGGTCCTCCGTCTGGTGGAGGAGCTCGAGGAGCTCGACGACGTCCAGAAAGTCCACGCGAACTTCGACGTACCGGACGAGGTCCTTCAGCACGCCTAGCCGGAGCACCGTGCTCGGCATCGATCCGGGCACCACGGGAATGGGATACGCGCTGCTCGACCTCGACACCGATCCGCCGCGACTCCTCGCGCACGGTCTCGTGCCGACGCCACGCTTTGGCAGCGCCGCCGAGAAGCTGCTCGCGATCGCCGATGCGATCGACGCCTTGATAGCGACGCACGCCCCGGCTTTCCTCGCTCTCGAGCGCCTCTACTTCAACAAGAACGTGAAGACGGCCATGGCTGTGGCCGAGGCACGGGGCGTCGCGTTGGTCTGCGGCGCGCGCGCCGGTCTCGCGATCGCGGAATACACGCCGCAAGAAGTGAAGCAGTCGGTCACGGGCACAGGCGGCGCCGATAAGCGGGCTGTGCAGCGGATGATCGTGCACCTGCTCGAACTCGAGGAGCCCGTAACCCAAGACAACGTCGCCGACGCGATCGCGATCGCCTTGACCCATGCACAGCGCGTGCGATTCCTCGCCGCCGTCGCGAGCGCCGAGTGAATGGCGTGGGAGCGGGTGCGGGTGACGGGGCGAGTCGAGAACCCCGAGCCCCGGCAGGACCCGCGCCCGCGTTGGAGGCAGTTCGTTGATCGCATACGTCAGCGGCGAGATCGTCGCGCGTGGCGCGGATCACATCGTCGTCGATGTGCGTGGCGTCGGGTACAAGGTGTTCGTGCCGCGGCATCCGTCCGGTGACACCGTCGCGCTTCACACGCATCACGTCGTGCGCGACGATGCCCAGCAGCTGTTCGGCTTCGAGACCCGCGAGGAGCTCGCGCTGTTCGAGCTCCTGATCACTGTCTCGGGCGTCGGCCCCAAAGCAGGGCTCTCGTTGTTATCGGTATCGAGTCCGTCGGCCATCGCCGCCGCGATCGCATCAGGTGACGCCGCTGCGCTCGCGCGCGCACCGGGAGTGGGGAAGAAGACCGCCGAGCGGCTCATCGTCGATCTGAAAGGCAAGATCGCGCGGACGGGTCCTGAACGGGAGCCCAGCGGTCTGCTGACCGAGGACGAGGCCGCGGCGGCGCTCCAGGCGCTCGGCTACACCGTCTCCGAGGCCCTTTCGGCCCTGCGGGGAGCCCCCCCGGCCGGGTCGGCGACCACCGAGGAGCGCGTCACGGCGGCTCTGCGGGCCGCAGGGCGCGTCGGGGTCGCAGGGCGGTGACGGTACGCAACCTCATACGGGTTCGCACTAGCAGGTTCGCGACCGCCATGGCACGCTATCGGTGGCCGCCGACCCGCCTGTAAGGAGTGGGAATGGGTCGATTTTGGTTAGACGAATCCGGGCAAGGCTTAGTCGAATACGCACTCATCATCGCCGTCATCGCGATAGCGATCATCATCGCGATGATCTTCCTGAGGGACCAGCTGTCGAATCAGTTCTCGATGATCGGGAACAACCTCACCTAAGAGCGGGCGGCGGCCAACCCCCCCGAGGTTGCTCCTTTTTGATACAATTTCGTCGACGGCCACCGGCTCGATGCCCGGGAGCCGCGGGCGCCGCTGAAGTGGGTCAACCCCCACTTTTTTTGTCGCCTACGACGGCCGTGGCTGAAGTCTCCGCGAAGCCGGGGCCGATGGCTAATTGAAGAAGAGGGGGAGCGGCGGCGATGAACCGAGAACTCGTGACCGGTCTTGCCCAGCTCTCCGCCGAGAAGGGGCTCCCCAAAGAGGTCGTCGGCGACATCATCGCCCGAGCCCTCAAGCGCGCCTACGGGGCCGAAGAGAACATCGACGTCAAGGTCGACATCACGACCGGCGCGTTCAAGGTCTTCCTGCTTAAGACCGTCGTCGAGAAGGTGGAAGACCCCAAGCTGCAGATCCTGCTCGACGCGGCGAAGCGCATGAAGCCCGACGCGCAGCTTGGCGACATCGTCCCGCTCGAAGAGTCCGCGGCCGCCCTCGGGCGCATCGGTGCGCAGACCGCCAAACAGGTGATCCAGCAGTCCCTGCGTGAGGCCGAGCGCGAGCAGGTCTTCGCGGAGTACGCCGACCGCGAGGGCGACATCATCAACGGCCAGATCAGCCGCTTCGAGGCGGGCTCCGCGATCATGGAGCTCGGCAAGGCGGAGGCGATCCTGCCGCGCGCTGACCAAGCGCCGCACGAGCGCTACTTCATCGGCCAGCACCGCAAGGTCGTGGTCGTCGAGGTCCGCCGCACCCTGCGCGGACCCCAGATCATGGTCAGCCGCTCGCACAAGAACCTCGTGAAGCGTCTGTTCGAGCTCGAGGTGCCGGAGATCTACCACGGTCAGGTGGAGATCGTCGGCATCGCGCGCGAGGCCGGATCGCGCACCAAGATCGCCGTCCGCGCCCGGCAGCCCGGCATCGACGCGCGCGGCGCGTGCATCGGTCAGCGCGGTCTCCGCGTGCAGGCCATCGTGAACGAGCTCGGCGGCGAGAAGATCGACATCATCGAATGGAACGAGAAGCCCGAGCAGTACGTCGCCAACGCACTCGAGCCGGCCCACGTCGTCCGCGTCGACATCGTCACCGACGACAAGACCGCGTACGTGGTCGTTCCCGACCGGCAGCTCTCTCTCGCGATCGGCAAGGAAGGTCAGAACGCACGGCTCGCCGCGAAGCTCACCGGCTGGCGCATCGACATCCGCAGCGAGTCGGAGGTCCGCGCCGAGCTCGAGCCGGAGCCGGAGCCCGAGCCGGTCGCGGTCGCCGTCGAGGCCGCGCCGCCGGTCGAGGAGGACGCCGAGCCCAGTCACGATCTCATTGCCGAGGTCGAGGCCGAGTCCGCGATGGCCGACGAGGACGAGCTGGACGAAGAGGACCGAGCGCTCCTCGGAGCCAAGAAGAAGAAGGAACGCCGTTAGCCCGAAGGGGACCGAAGGCGTGAGCCGGCGGCCTCTTCCGCAGCGCACGTGCGTGGCTTGCCACACCGTTCGCGCGAAGCGGGAGCTCGTGCGCATCGTGCGCTCTCCCGCGGGCGAGCTGGCGGTGGACCTTCGCGGCAAGGCCCCCGGCCGGGGTGCGTACCTAGATCCGGATCAAGCCTGCCTCGACCGCGGACTGCGCGAAGGAGCGCTGGCCAAGGCCCTCGAGATCCCTGTTGACGCCGCCACGGCGGAACGATTGAAGGTAGAACTAGAGCAAGCAGCGCTCGTGCGACAGAAGGAGACCGCGTAATGCCGAAAGCACGACCTCGGCGGTTCCCGCCACAGCGCGGCCCCCGTCCACGGGGCCGTCGGCCGCAGCGCCCGCAGCCGGTGGTAGCCCCGGTCGAGCAGGCAGCGCCGGCCGTGGCGGTCATCGAAGGACGCCCGCCGGTCGTCCTGCCGAAGTCGATCTCCGTCGGGGACCTCGCGAAGCTGCTCGAGGCCAACGTGGTCGACGTCATCCGCGGCCTGGTGAACATGGGCGTGATGGCGTCGATCAACCAGACGATCGACTTCGAGACCGCCAGCCTCGTCTCGACCGAACTCGGCATCGAGACCAAGGCCGAGGAGGAGGCGGCGCCCGCGGTCGAGGACACCGAGATCGAGATCGCGCCGCTCAAGCCTGAGCTCTGGACCGAACAAGATGCGACCAAGCTCAAACCGCGCCCGCCGGTCATCACGATCCTCGGGCACGTCGATCACGGCAAGACGAGCCTCCTCGACGCGATCCGCACCACCAACGTGACCGCGCGCGAGGCCGGCGGGATCACGCAGCACATCGGCGCGTACCAGATCGAGTACAAGGACCGTAAGGTCACGTTCCTCGACACGCCCGGTCACGAAGCCTTCACCGCGATGCGCGCCCGCGGCGCGCAGATCACGGACGTCGCGATCCTCGTCGTCGCGGCCGACGACGGCGTGCAGCCGCAGACGATCGAGGCCATCTCGCACGTGAAGGCCGCAGGCGTCCCGATCGTCGTCGCGCTCAACAAGATGGATAAGGCCGATGCGAATCCCGATCAGGTCAAGGCGCAGCTCGCGGACCACGGCGTGACGATCGAGGAGTACGGCGGCGACACGCCGCTCGTGCCGGTGTCAGCGCGCACCAAGATGGGCATCGACGATCTGCTGGAGACCGTTCTTCTCGTCGCGGACGTCGCCGAGCTCACCGCCAACCCGGACCGGCCCGCGATCGGTCGCGTCGTCGAGGCTCACCTCGACACCAAACGCGGACCCATCGCGACCGTGCTCGTGCAGACCGGGACCCTCGAGCGTGGCGATCTGGTGGTCGCGGGCATCACCTACGGGCGGGTGCGCGCGATGACCGACGACAAGGGCAAGCCTGTTGGCCGCGCCGAGCCGTCCCGCCCCGTCGAAATCCTCGGCCTGCCGGACGTCCCCGAGGCCGGCGATGTCTTCCGCGCCGTCGCCGACGAGAAGACCGCCAAGGCTTTGGTCGCCGCCAACGCGCGCGACCGCGCGGGAGCAGGCGCGTCGGAGAAGCCCGCCACGCTCGACGAGATGTTCGCGCAGGTCAAGGAGGGCAAGGCCAAGGAGCTCAAGCTCGTCCTCAAGGCCGACGTCCAGGGCTCGCTCGAGGCGATCAAGGGCGCGCTCGCGAAGATCCCGCAGGAGGAGGTCGGCCTCCAGGTGATCCACGACGCCGTCGGGGACATCACCGAGTCGGACCTGACCCTTGCCGCGGCCTCGAGCGCCGTCGTCATCGGCTTCAACACGAAGATGGAGGCGCCCGCGAAGCGCGTCGCCGATCAGACGAACGTCGACGTGCGCCAGTACAAGGTCATCTACGAGCTCCTCGACGACGTGCAGAAGGCCCTGACCGGGATGCTCGAGCCGGTGATGGTCGAGACCGTGATCGGCCACGCCGAGGTCCGGCAGATCTTCACCGCCGGCAAGACGACGATCGCCGGGTGTGGCGTGCTCGACGGCGTCATGCGCCGCGGCGCGCAGGCGCGCCTCCTCCGTGGCGGCGAGGTCTTGTTCGACGGACACGTCGAGTCGCTGCGCCGGGTGAAGGACGACGCGCGCGAGGTCGCCGCGGGTCTCGAGTGCGGCATCACGCTCGACACGAACGACATCCAGGTCGGCGACGTCATCGAGGCGTACACGATCCAGCCAAAGCCGAGGTAGTCATTCGATGGCGTACAAACGTGCGGACCGCGTCAACGCGCTGCTGCAGCGCGAGCTCGGCATGATCATCAGCGAGGAGCTGCGCGATCCGCGCATCGCTTTCGCCACGGTCACCGGGGTCGAGGTCACCCCTGACCTTCGCAGCGCGAAGGTCCACGTGAGCGTGCTCGGCGACGAAGATCAGGTGCGATCGACGCTGATGGCGCTCAACGAGGCACGGCCGTACCTCCGCCATGAGATCGGCGCGCGCACGGAGCTTCGCTACGTTCCGGATCTGACGTTCGTCTCCGACCAGACCGCCGAGCGTGCGGCGCGAATCGCGACGCTCCTGCGCGAGGCGCGTGAACGCGAGGGCCGCTCATGAAGGAGCTCGTGAAGGAGCTGCGCCGCGCGAACAGCGTCGCGATCGTCTCGCACCGCGATCCGGACCCGGACACGATCGGCTCGGGCATCGCGCTCGGGCTCGCACTCGACAGCCTCGGCAAGCGCGTGACGCTGCACTGCGCCGACCCGGTCCCGGACGCCGCGCGCTTTCTCGCGTGGGCCGATCGGTACACCAGTGAACCGCCACCCGCCACATCGGATCTCATCGTCACCGTCGACTTCGGCACATTAGAGCGCGCGAAGTTCGCGCTGCCCGCCGGCCCGACGCTCGTGAACATCGACCACCACGCCTCGAACGACGGCTTCGGCTCGGTGAACCTCGTCGACGTCACGTCTGCGGCCACGGCGGAGCTCGTATCGCGCGTCATCGACGCTCTCGGTGTGAAATGGACAGCCGACATGGCGACCGCGGCGCTCGTCGGGATCATGACCGACACCGGGTCGTTCCAGTTCCCCTCGACCGACTCGCGCGCGCTCGAGCGCGCCGCACGGCTCCGTGAGGCGGGGGCGGACCTCCAGGCGATCACGTACAACGTGTTCCGCAACAAGCGCTTCGAGGCGCTGAAGCTGTGGGGCTTCGCGTTCTCGCGGCTGCGCCGCGAGCAGGACGGGCAGCTCGTGTGGACCGAGGTCACGCGCGAGGATTTCGCCACCGCCGAGGCGCTCGACGAGGACATCTCCGGCCTCGTGGAGCAGGTCGCGCGTGCGAACGGGATGCGCGTCGCGCTCCTGTTCAACGAGCAGGATGCCGGCACGATCAAGGTCTCGTGCCGCACCTCGGCCTGGGCGCCGTCGGTCGACGCGTCGGCCGTCATGGCGCGCTTCGGAGGCGGCGGTCACGTGCGGGCGGCTGGTGCGCTCATCACCGGCAGCGCGAGCGAGGTCCAGGACGCCGTTCTGCGAGCGGCGCGTGAGGCGCTCGCGGCCGCGCGGGCCGCTCGGCCGGTCGCTGAAGGGATCGCCTGACTCCGACCGGCATCCTCGCGATCGACAAGCCCGAGGGTTGGACCTCGCATGACGTCGTCGCGGTGGTTCGCGGTGTCCTCGGCCTGCGACGCGTTGGCCATGGGGGAACGCTCGACCCGCTCGCGACCGGACTCCTGGCGGTGCTGGTCGGCGACACGACGCGCGCGACCGAGCGCCTTCACACCGCACCCAAGGTGTACGACGCGCTCGTGCGCTTCGGCGTCGAGACGGCGACCGACGACCGGGAGGGCAAGACGATGCGCAGCGCGGCGGCGCCCGCCGACGCGAGCCGCATCGAAGCGGGCCTCGCTCCGTTCCGCGGCGCGATACAACAGGTCCCACCGGCGTACGCCGCGGTGAAGGTGGGTGGCCGGACCGCGTATTCGCGCGCGCGTAGCGGGGAAACGGTCGAGCTCGCGGCGCGAGAGGTGCAGGTGCAGCGACTCGAGATGACGAGCTGGGATCCGCCCGACGCGCGTCTTCTGATCGTGTGCGGAAGCGGCACCTACGTTCGATCGATCGCGCGCGATCTCGGAAGGGCGCTCGGGTCGGCGGCGCATCTGGCTGGGCTCCGGCGCCTCGCGATCGGCGCGCTGGACATCGCCGACGCCATCGGTATCGAGGCGCTGCGCGCGGCTGGCCGCGACGCCACGATCGCGCGTCTGCGCATCATGGACGACGCCATCCTCGCGCTTCCTCGCCGTTACCTCGACGAGCCCGCCGGTAGACTCGTTGGAGCAGGGGGACCCACGTGATCAAGGTCGCGGAACGCTGGGCCCGCGCGGCCCTTCAGGCATGGCGCGAGCTGTCGCTCGACGCAAAGGTCGTGAGCGCGGTCGGGACCGCGAACTGGCTACTGCTGTTCGCGAACCACACGACCGTCGCCGCGACGCGCGACGTGCCGCTGTGGCAGCTGTTCCCATTCGGCGCCGACATCGTGTTCCTGATCGCCTGCGGCGTCCTGCCCATCGCGTACGCGATGCGCGATCATCGCGCTGGCGCCGCGTTCACAGCGCGGCAGCGAGCGCTGCACCTCGCGGCCATCGTCGCGGTCTTCGTCGTCGTGCCAACGCTCGTGTCGATCGTGCTACGCGAAACGGGAAAGCCCTACACCTACATCCACGACGGCGCGCTGATGATCGAGTGGGCGGCGCGCAAGCTCCTGCTCGGGCAGAACCCGTACGTCGCCGATTACCTCGACACGCCTCTCTACTACTGGCCGATGGTGAACAACCCCGCGCTCTATCACCTGACGTACTTCCCGTTCCTGTTCCTCGTCACGACACCGTTCGTCTGGCTCTTCGACAAGGTGGGCCTGTTCTGGGATCAGCGGTACCTCTATCTGCCGGCGTACATCGCGACCCTCGCGGTGGTGCCGCTCCTCGCGCGCCGGGCGGACAACTGCCTCGCGCTCGTCGCGCTGATCGCGCTGAACCCGCAGCTCTTCCCATTCATCCTCGAGGGCCGCAACGACTTCTTCGTACTCCTTTTCCTGTTCGCAGGCGTAGTTCTGCTTCAACGCGAGCGCCGGAGCCTCGGCTCACTCGCGGTCGCGATCGGCGCGGCGGCGAAGCTGCACGCCGTCTTCATCATGCCGTTCGTTGCCGTATGGCTTGTTGCCACGCGGCGGCCGCGGACGCTCGGCGAGGCCTGGGATGTCCTATGGCGGCCGCTGTGGCCCGCGACGCTGTTCCTGGCCATCACGTTCCTGCCGTTCCTGATCAACGACTTCGCCGCGTTCTACGACGATGTCGTCCGCTACAACGCCGGTGGCGCAGCGTGGACCTATCCGATCTCGGGCATGGGGTTCTCCGCCATCCTGCTCGCGCTCGGCGTGATCGAGTTCCGGCAGGCGGACTTCCCGTTCGCCGCGATCGAGATCGCCGTCGCGACGCCGATCGCGCTCTGGTGGATGTGGAAGCTGTGGAGAACTCCGACCTTGGCGACGCTGCTGACCGGCTATGCCCTCACGCTTCTGGCGTTCCTCTTCTTCGGTCGCTACTTCCAGGGGAACTACCTCGGCTACATCCTCGCGGTGGCCACGCCGGTGTTGTTCCTCCGGTCAGAGGCGAGGGCGGCAACGAAGCGAGT
>JBGPZT010000131.1:0-7570 GCA_041493915.1 Candidatus Limnocylindria bacterium | reverse complement strand
GATGGTGATGAAGATTCCGAGGAAGACCAGCGTCGATACACGCGCCGTCGGATACATGAGCAGATACGCCGCGAGCACCCCGGCGATCGCGCCCGACGCGCCCACCATCGGCACGGGCGAGATGAGTCCCTGCCCGATCGCCGCGACGATGCCACACAGCAGGTAGAAGACGAGGTACTGCGCGCTGCCAAAGCGGTCTTCGACGTTGTCTCCGAAGATCCACAGGTAGAGCATGTTGCCGAGCACGTGCAGCCAGCCGCCGTGCAGGAACATGTGCGAGACGAGCGGCACGAACGTGTCCCAGCTGAGATCGCCCGACGCGATGCGTCGCGTGAACTCCAGCCAGTTGAACGAGTAGCGGTCGAAGAAGGCCTCGAGCGCTCCCGGCTGGCGCGTCAGGTACACGACGTAGATCCACGCGACGAGATTCACCGCAAGGAGGACGCGGTTGACGATCGGGGTGCTGCGTACGGGATTTGCATCCCGCAGCGGGATCAACGCGCGATGCTCGTCGCGACGATCTTCGTCCCGTGAAGTGTGTAGGCGACCTGCAGCGATTCGGACACGTAGAAGCTCGCGGCGGGCGGCAGGCCTGGCGGCAGCGCGAACCGCGCGAGCTCGCGACCGTCGCGCGTGAGCTGCACGATCAGCTTTCCGCCGGAGTCGAGCAGGTAGATCGAGCGTTGCGCGTCGATGGCCTGGATCCCGTTCGCGCGCGGCGCGGTGCCCTCCCAGCGAGGCACGAAATCTATCCGCGCGGCCGTCGTGACGAGCGGGCTGCGCCGGAAGCGCTGAACGTCGCCGGCCGAGGTCACGATCCACACGTCTCCGTCGACGGCCAGGGCCCGGGCAGCGTTAGGCGCGATCGGAGTGGCCAGATACGGGATCGCCGGGCCGAACCGAACGCCGTCGCTCGACTCATGCTTCCACAGCTGACCGGTCTCGCTGTCGAGGACGTACAGGTTGCTCGCGAACACCGAGAGCGCCACGGGCGTCTTCCATTTCTCGCGGTCGGGGGGCGTCACATCCGCGACCTGGTCACCCGCGAGGCGCCAGAGCTTGCCGGCGTCGTCGAGCGTGTAGACGGCGAAGTCCTGCAGGGCGATCTGCACCGGCAAGCCCACGGGGCCCTTGACCCCGCGCTGGAGCAGTGACTCCTGCTGGATGGGGTCGCCGAACACGCGCCAGAGCCGTCCCGCGCCGGGATCCGTGACGAACAGGCCGTTCACGTTCCCGACGACCTGCGCGAGCTTCGTTCCCGGCGCGAAGCGCGCGAGATCGAGGATCACGCCGTCCATGCGGTCGCTCAGCGCCGCGATGTCCGCGCGCAGCGACGCGATGTGCTCAGCGTCGACGAACGGCGAGTGGCTGGCCTCGTCGAGCTTTTCGGTCGCGCTCGCGAGCCTCTCGTGTGCGCCGTCGGGGTCCGGCGGGGTGCGGTCCGCGAGACGGTGCGCCGACGCGATGAAGTCTTCCGCATTGACGACCGCGAGCTGATAGTCCCTGCTCGCCCGCGTCGATTCGTAATCGCGATAGGCGAGCGCCCCGACGCCCGTGGCCGCGACAAGGAGCAGTACGGCGAGCGTCGTCATCGCGCGCCGTTGCCGCCGGGAGCGCGAGCGAGCCGTATCGGGGTGTCGTGGCAGCGCCGCGCCGCGTTTCGGCATGAGCTCGAGCCCGACCGCGACGCTCTTCTTCGCGGCGGATGTCACCGGCGTCGTCGCACCGCGCAGCAACCGCGCGACGCTCTGCCGGACACGTGTCAGCGCGTCGAAGCGCGAACGGATGGTGTCGGCCAGCTGGGTCTCTTCCGA
Organism: Candidatus Limnocylindria bacterium; assembly: GCA_041493915.1. Taxonomy (GTDB): domain Bacteria; phylum Chloroflexota; class Limnocylindria; order P2-11E; family P2-11E; genus CF-39. The sequence goes on along the minus strand of JBGPZT010000131.1, from coordinate 5,756 downwards.
CCGCACGATCGGCGTCGGCTCCGGCGCGAGACGAGCTGCCGCGCCCTTCGACTGCGCCACCTCGATGAAGATCACCGCGTCGCTGCCGGTGACGCCGTCCGCGACCGCGCGATTGTGGATGTGCTCGGCGGCCGACCTGGGATGCAGCGTCACCGCCGCGTTCTTCAGCGCCTCCGCACCGAGCCCGTCGACGAGCGCGGCGCTGGCGAGGATGACCGTGTCACCCGCTTCGATCGACTGGCGCCATACCTTCGGCAGGACGTCGGCATCCGCCCCCAGCGATGGCGCTTCACGCGTCGTCGTCCGATGGACGAAGTCCGCGAGCTCGCCGGGCTCATCGCCGGGCAGGAACAGCCGGGCGCGGCGCACGAGGAAGACCTGCGCACCGCCGACCCGCGAGGTGTAGAGCTCGTTGTTCACGACGACCGCGCACGCGCACTGCAGGGTGACGGACCCGCGGTGCTCCCGGAGGCGCTGCGCCGCGCGGCGGTTCGCCTGCCGCAGCGCTCGCCGCAGCGAGACCTCGATGCCCGCGGAGAGGTCGTAGTAGTACTCCTGGCGCGTGAGCTCGGCGATCTCGCGGGCGATCTTCTCGGCGGGACCCGGCGGGGACGCCTCGAACAGGAGGTAGAGCCGGCCCTTCGTGCGGAGGGTCGCGCCGGTCTCGGGCTCGCTGACGACGATCACGTCGGCCCGGCTAGCTCGCACGTCCGCCGTGCTACCGACCGTCGTAACGAAGCTCAGCTGCGGCATCGCTCCGAGTGTCCCAGACCTTCCGGTTCAGGGCGAGGGGACGCACCGCAGGCGCGCGATGCGACTCGTGGGCGCGCGGTCCGCGAGAGCGCGGAGCAGCTCGCGTTCGCGGAGCCGGATCTCGCCGGCCCACTGCGCGGTCGGCACCAGGACGACGAGCGTATCGCCATCGGTGCGCACCGCGCGCGTGTTGACGGCATCCGCGCCCAGGACGGTCGTCGCGGCCGCGTGCCACTCGCGTACCGCGTCCGCCCGCGAGACGCCCTGATCTATTCCGAACGTTCGCAGCGCGCTTTGGATCACGCGCGCGATCGGCCTCATCCGACCTCGCCGCGTCGCACCGGTATCAGGGTCGCCCGCTCCCGCAGGACATCCGGCAGCGCGGTGGTGATCGCCGCGGTCAGGAGCGTCTGCGCGTCCTCTGGGATCGCGCGTGCCAGCGCCTCGCGCCGCTCCGGGTCGAGCTCTGAGAGCACATCGTCGAGCAGGAAGACCGGTTGCTCGCCGACGCGCGAAGCGAGCCACGCGGCCTCCGCGATCTTCAAGGAGAGCACCGCGCTACGGTGCTCACCACGCGACGCGAACGACGGCAACATACGGCCGGCGGACGTCACGACGAGATCGTCGCGCTGCGGCCCGACGAGCGACGCACCCTGCCAGCGCTCGCGCTCGCGCTTCTCGCGCAGCACGCGCTGGTATTCGTTCGCACGTTCCTCCAGCGTCGCGCCTTCCACCTGCCCTGCGTACGCGAGCGCCAGCCCTTCGGCGCCGGTGAACAGTTCGGTCGCGCTGACGAACGGCGCCGACAGCTCCGCCACGAGCCGCGACCGTCGGAGCGAGATGGCTGACGAAAGCCGGACGAGCTCGCGGTCCCAGAACGCCATCTCTTCTTCGGGAAGATCGAGGTCTTCCCGGGCCGCGCGCAGAAGGGCATTGCGCTGTTCGAGGACGCGCTGGAGTTCGCGCATCTCACGTCGATGCGCACGGTCGATCTGTCCGAGCATCGCGTCGAGGAAGCGACGCCGACCGCTCGGGGCCGCTCCCAGCAGCTCGACGTCCTCGGGAAAGAACGCGACAACAACAAGCTCGCCGGCGGCATCTTCCGGGCGCTTCCCCGCGCCGTCGAGCATGTACCGGCGCGGCCGACGGCGCTCGCCCTCGGGCGGCGCGAACAGCAGTGTCTCGATGCGACGGTGGTCTTCCGCGCGATCGACCTCGGTGCGGACGCGTGCGGTCGTCGCACCCCAGCGGACCATCTCGGTGTCGTCGCGCGCGCGCGGCGAGTCGCCTCGTGCAACGAGATGGATCGCTTCGAGGAGATTGGTCTTGCCCGCACCGTTCGGTCCGGTGAAGGCGATGATGCCGCGCGCGAGCGGCAGTTCGACCTGGGCGTAATTGCGGAAGTCGTCGAGGGCGAGGGTGGAGACGCGCACCGCGCTAGGCCGGGATGCGAAGCGGCATCACCACGTGGAGGTAATCCGGGTCGCCAACGATCTTGACGACGCCGGGCGCCAACGGCCCGCCGAGCTCTAGGGCGACTTCAGCCGCGGTCAGGCTGCTCAGAGCGTCGGAGATGAATCGCGAGTTGAAGGCGATGGTCGTGTTCTGTCCCTCGACCGTCGCGTCCACCTTCGCGGTCTGATCGCCGATCTCGGCCGCGTTCGCGCTGATGACAAGCGGTGGATTCTCCGACGGATTGACCTGGAAGCGGAGCATGTTCGCTGAGTCGCGCGCGAACTGCGAGGCGAGCCGTGTCGCCTGGAGCAGCTCTTCGCGCTGCACCACGAGCCGCGTCGCGGGCTTTCCCTGCGGGATGACCTGGCGGTAGTTCGGGAACTGCCCCTCGATGATGCGCGAGACAAGGTCCGCCTCTGGCGTGTGGAAGATGATCTGACTGCCGTTCGGGGTCACAAAGATGTCGACCGGGTCGTCGCTGTCGTCGATGATCCGCTGCACTTCCTGCAGGCTGCGCGCGGGGATGATCACCTCGATCTTTCCTTCGACCTTGTCCATGAGCTTCGCGTTCCGCACCGAGAGGCGATAAGGGTCGGCCGCGGCCATCGTGATCTTGTCGCCCTCGAGGGTGGTGAGCACGCCCGTCAGAACGGGTCGGCTGTCGTCGGTCGTCGCGACGAACGCGACCTCACCGATCATGCGGCGGAGTGTGGACTTGCTCACGCGTGTCGTCGGTTTGTCTGGCGCCACTGGGATGATGGGGAACTCCTCGGCGTCCATGCCCTTGAAGTTCGCCTCGTACGGATCGCGGCGCAGATGCACTGTCTTCGTACGTACGTTGAGCGACAACTCGGTCGGGCCGGGGGGCAACAAGTTGACGAAGTCGGTAAAGAGCTTCGCCGGCACGGTGATCGCACCTTCGTCGTCGACCTTCGCGGGGACCCAGCAGTTGATCCCGACCTCGAGATTCGTCGCGGTGAGCTTCAGACGCCCGCCCTCGGTGCGCAGCAGAACATTGCCGAGGATCGGAAGGCTGCCTCGCGCCGAAACGGCCCGTCCGGCGATCTGGAGTCCACGCGCGAGGTTCTCCTGTAGACAAGTGACCTTCAACGCGGATCCTCCCGTACCGTTCCCCGAAAGATCTATTAAGACGCTGGTACCAGCAGTAGTGGTGTGGACTATGAGCGTTCCGAGATGCTGTTGTCGCGCCGCGACAAGTCTGGCGTGGTCCCGGCGTGTTCGGGTGTGCCGACGCTGAGGTGTGCACCGACGTGGGACGGCCCGGGGAGCACGACCTGGACTAAGTAGCCGGATGTCGTGTTGCTAGACGGTCGTCCGTTCATGAAACATGGTGTTGGCGGACATGTCCACAAATGGGTGCGCTTATCCACACATTGTGAGGGCTTATCCACACCCGGGCACCTGCGGGAAACCACCGGAATTTCTGGGGATTTCGAACCGAGGCCTCAATCGGTAAGCCCGCGCCACCGCATCGCTCCGCTCGGAGGCGCAGCTCCGATTTCGGCCCTGCCTCAATCTGAGTAGAGCATCTCCCGGAGGGCCCCGACGTCCCGGCGGAAGTCGTCGTTCTCCGCCATCTCGCGCTCGATCTTTTCGCAGCCATGCAGGACGGTCGAGTGGTCGCGCCCGCCCAGAGCCTCGCCGATGCGCATCAGCGGCGCCTCTGTCTCCTCGCGCATGAGGTACATCGCTATCTGGCGCGGCAGGACCACCTGCTTGTCCCGAGCCTTGCCCCGCAACTGCTCGGACGGCACGCCGTAGTAGCGCGCGACGGCCTCGACGATGCGGTCGGGCGACAGCGTCTTCTGACGCGGGTTGTAGAGGATGTTCTGGAGCATCTCCTGGGCGAGTTGCGTCGTCACCGGGACCGCGCTGAGGGTCGCGTACGCGACGATCCGCGTGAGCGCCCCCTCCAGCTCGCGAATATTCGACACGATCCGCTGGGCGAGGAAATCGATGACCGGTGGCGGAACGGCGACCGACTGCGCTTCCGCCTTCGCACGGAGGATCGCGATGCGCGTCTCGAGATCCGGCGTAGAGATGTCGGCGATGAGCCCCCACTCGAAGCGGGAGCGCAGCCGATCCTCGAGCCGCTCGATGGCTTTCGGCGGCCGGTCGCTCGACAGGACGATCTGCTTTCCCTCTTCGTGGATCGCGTTGAACGTGTGGAAGAACTCTTCCTGCGTGCCTTCCTTGCCCGTGAGGAACTGGATGTCGTCGATGAGAAGCACATCGATACGGCGATACCGCTCGCGGAACTCCTCGCTCTTCTGGCCACGGATCGAGTTGATGAACTCGTTCGTGAATTTCTCACTCGTCGCGTAGGCGACACGCTTCTTGGGATGACGAGAGATCACCGCGTGCCCGATCGCGTGCATGAGGTGGGTCTTACCCAGCCCCGAGCCGCCATAGATGAAGAGCGGGTTGTAGCTGTGGCCGGGACGCTCGGCCACGGAAAGCGCGGCCGCATGCGCCAAACGGTTGTTCGATCCCACGACGAAATTCGAGAACGTGTAACGCGCATTCAGAAGTGCCGCGGAGGAGCCGTCGCGGCGCTCCTGCGCCGGCGCGGCCCCCGCTGACGCAGACGACAGACTGGCGGCGCCACCGGCGGCCGCCACCGGATGGTCCGAGCGGACCGACGCGGCCGTGAGCGTCACGAAACGCACGTCGACGGTCCGGCCGACGAGGTGGCGTAGGGCGTCGCGCACCTGCTGGCGGTACTTGTTCTCGAGCCACTCGCGGGCGAAGGCGTTGGGCACGCCGACGCAATACACATCGTCCTCTTCGGAGACGATCGCCGTGTCTTTGAACCAGGTGTCGTAGTTGGCTTTAGTGAGTCCGAGCTGCAGCTCGCCGAGGGCCGCGTGCCAGAGCTGCTTGAGGTTCAACGGCTCCCCTTCTCTGCGCTCGAACACACGAGACTCCCCACGACACGATCACGCGAGATGCCGCCACACCGAACGCGAAGATGAGGAAAGATCCGCCCGCTGGAAGCCACGGAACAGTAGCACAGTCACACTGCTAGACTTTCTCGCACATACAGCACATCCACGTGATCATCCATTCGTCCATTTTTTTCGGGGGAGAAGGGACAGTTCGTGAAGCGCACGTATCAGCCGAAGACGCGTCGCCGCTCGCGAGTGCACGGTTTTCGCGCGCGGATGAAGACGACGGGCGGACGCAGAGTGCTGGCGGCACGTCGCGCGCGTGGACGGAAGCGCCTGACCGTCGCCTGAACGCCCTCGCCGGCATGAACGCCGCACGTTTGCGGCGATCAACTGATATCGCGGCCGTGCGGAAGATCGGGCGCGGCGTCCGCGATGCGGCATTCATCGCGCGACTGCGCCCCAACGACCTGAGCGTGATGCGTCTCGCTGTGTCCGCGCCGCGTACAGTCGGCATCTCCACCGTCCGCAACCGCGCGCGACGCCGCGTGCGCGAGGCTTTTCGTCAGGCCTGCGCGGCGTCGGACGCAATATCGGCCCAGGACATCGTCGTGACCGTGCGCCGCGAGGCGATAGCGG
>JBGPZT010000104.1:0-9582 GCA_041493915.1 Candidatus Limnocylindria bacterium | reverse complement strand
GGACCGGGATGCGGTGGCTGCGTCCGCGCATCGTCGCGATCGTCGAGCACGCGGGCGAAACTGGCGAGCTGCGCGACGCGCGCTTTCGAGCGCTTCGGTTCGACGGGCGGTTAGACGATTGCCGCGTCGAAGAGCCCACCCAGATGGAGTCCGCGCCCGCGCACGCCGGACGCGAGCGCCCGCGTCTCGTCGTGCTTCATTCGTTGCCATTCGGACCGGAGTGACCCTCGTCCGCTACCATTAGAAAAACCCCGGAGGTCACTTGAGCATGCCGAAGTTTGTGTTCGTGACGGGCGGGGTCACCTCTTCTCTCGGTAAGGGCATCACCGCGGCTTCGCTTGGACGCATCCTCGCCGCACGCGGTCTTTCCGTCGCGTCGCTCAAGATGGATCCCTACCTCAACGTCGATCCCGGGACGATGTCGCCGTACCAGCACGGCGAGGTGTTCGTCACCGAGGACGGGGCGGAGAGCGATCTGGACCTCGGTCATTACGAGCGCTTCATCGACCGCAACGTGACCCGCGCGTCGAATCTCACGACCGGGCAGATCTACAATGCCGTGATCGCGAAGGAGCGTCGGGGCGACTATCTCGGCGCGACGGTGCAGGTCATCCCCCACGTGACCAACGAGATCAAGGAGCGCATCCACCGGGTCGCGCGCGAGCAACAGGCCGAGATCGTCGTCGTGGAGGTCGGCGGGACGGTCGGCGATATCGAGTCCCTTCCCTACCTCGAGGCGATCCGCCAGTTCCGAAACGACGTCGGCCGCCAGAACGTGCTGTACATCCACCTCACTCTGCTCCCGCGCGTCGCGACCGGCGAGCTGAAGACGAAGCCGACGCAGCACTCGGTGAAGGAGCTCCGCTCGATCGGCATCCAGCCAGACGTGCTCATCGCCCGTGCCGACGCGCCGATCGACGAGGAGCTGCGCGAGAAGATCGCGCTCTTCTGCGACGTGAAGATCGACAACGTCATTTCAGAGCCCAACGCGTGGTCCATCTACGCCGTGCCCCTCATGCTCGAGGAAGCCGGCCTCGGACGCATCGTCGTCGAGGAGCTCGGGCTCGGCGAGCGCGCGGCCGAACCGGATCTCACAGAGTGGCGCTTCCTGACGGACCGCATCCGCAACGCGCGGATCCCGCTGATGATCGGCCTGGTCGGGAAGTACATCGAGCTGCCCGACGCGTATCTGTCGGTCGCCGAGTCGGTGAAGCACGCCGCCTGGGCGGCGGGGTGCAACGTGAAGCTGGTCTGGATCGACAGCGAGAAGCTCGAGCGCGACCGGGACGTCGAGCCGCTCATCGGCCTCGACGGCATCGTCGTGCCGGGCGGATTCGGTTACCGCGGCATCGAGGGCAAGGTGCAGGCCGTCCGCTTCGGGCGCGAGCGCAAGGTGCCGACGCTCGGCCTGTGCATGGGCATGCAGTGCATGGTCATCGAACTGGCGCGCACGGCACTTGGCACCGAGGACGCGAACTCGACCGAGTTCGACGCGTTCACGCCGCATCCGGTGATCGACCTACTGCCGGAGCAGCGCGACATCTCCGACAAGGGCGGGACCATGCGCCTCGGGAGCTATCCCTGCGTGCTCGAGGTCGGCTCCCTCGCGAGCCGGGCGTACGGACAGCCGATCGTTCTCGAGCGGCACCGGCACCGGTACGAGTTCAACAACTCGTACCGCGAGCTGCTTGCGGCCAAGGGGATGAGGTTCACCGGGCTCTCGCCCGACGGCCGCCTGGTCGAGATCGTGGAGATCCCGGACCACCCCTTCTATCTCGGCACACAGTTCCATCCCGAGTTCAAGTCACGTCCGAACCGGCCCCATCCGCTCTTCGTGAGCTTCATCGACGCTGCGCTCGCCTTCGCACGCGCGAATGGACGGGCCGAGGCAGGCGCACCGATGCTGCAGGAGTCGCACCGATGAAGCTCTTCCTCGACACAGCCGAGTACGACGAGATCAAGACGGCGGTCGATTGGGGCGTCATCGACGGCGTGACGACCAACCCGACGCTCATCGCGAAGGCCGGTCAGGACCACGAGACACAGGTGAAGAAGATCTGCGGGCTCATCGGCAACGTGTCGGCCGAGTGCGTGAGCGAGAAGCGCGACGACATGATCGTCGAAGGACGCCGCATCGCAGCGTGGCACAAGAACGTGATCGTGAAGGTGCCGCTCACTCCCGACGGTCTGGGGGCCGCGAAGATCCTGGCTGGTGAGGGCATCCGCATCAACGTCACGCTGTGCTTCTCGGTCAACCAGGCGCTGCTATCGGCCGCCGTCGGCGCGTACATCGTGAGCCCGTTCGCCGGCCGTCTCGACGACATCAGCGAGGACGGGATGCGCGTCGTGGCCGACATCGTCTCCGCGTACCGTCAGCAGGAGATCAAGACGAAGGTGCTCGCGGCGTCGATCCGCAATCCGATGCACGTGACCCAGGCCGCGCTCGCAGGCGCCGACATCGGGACGATGCCGTTCGCGGTGTTGAAGATGCTCTTCAACCACCCGCTCACCGACGCGGGACAGAAGCGATTCCTCGAGGATTACCGCAAGACCCAGGAGGCCAAGCCGGCCGACAAGCCCGTTACGCCCGAGGCCGCGACGAAGCGCTAGCCGCGCCGCGGCGCCTCCGTCAGCAGCAGGTCGCGCAGGTCCGCTCCCGGCACGCCGCACAGATCGAGCACACACAGCAGAAGCGCGGCCTCATCCGAATCCGCGCGGCCCGTCTTGATCGAGATGTCGGTGGCGTAGAGCGACTCGTACGCGCGCGTGATGTCCGCCTGGCTCACGCCGCGCGCGTACTGCGTGTACCGGAAGATCGCACCGGGCGATGACCGGATCGCCTTTGCGATCTTCTCGGCGTCCTGATTGCTCGGCGACTTGGATGCGAAGAGTAGGACACGGAACTGCCACAGGAGGAGCGCGAGGATCTGCTGCGGTGCGTTCCCCTCCGCGAGGAGCCGCTCGAGGAGCGGCACGGCGTCACGATGACTGCGTCGAACGACCGCTTTGGTCAACTCGAAGATGTCCGACTCGATCGCGCCGCTCACGAGCGCGCGCACGTCCGCGGCGGTCACCGGCGCGCCGTTCGCGTATGCCCCGAGCTTCTGCACCTCGTTCTCGATGCGTTCGGTGTCGGGCCCGAGGGCGTACGCGAGCGCGTCCATCGCGTCCGGTTGCAGCGCGACATTGTGCAGACGCGCGCGCGCGCCGATCCAACCCTTGACCTCGAACGGGAGAAGGCGCTCGATGCGCTGCGCGCGCCCGCCGATCTCCTGCACGGCGTCCGGTAGCGACAGTTCCGCCGGCGCGCCGGGCTTCGCGCGCCCGCGCGCGCGGCCGCGGCCCGCCTTAAGGGCCTCGACCGCGACAAGCACGAGCGCGGACTCGCTCGGGAACGACCCCAGGAACTCGGCGCTGGTGAGCGCCTCGGCGTGCTCCACGAGGACGACCTGTCGTTCGTCCACCGCCGCGAAGAGACCCTGCGACTGCCCGGCCATCGTGATGGCGTCGACCGGATCGGAGCGCGCGTCGATCCGGGTCAGCCCGAGCGCGCCTCCGAGCCGCGGCGACGGCCGCTGCGACAGATCGCGGGGCTCCCCCGCTCCGCCCCCAAGCAGCGATTCGACGAGCTCACCGACTCGCAGGCGCGTACGGAACGGATCCTCGCCGTGGAGGAGGAAGACCATTCGCGTGGGCGCGGACCACGAGGCCTGGGCCATCGAGCGAGACCTCCACCGTCCCGTCGCGATCGGTCCGGAACGTCGTGATCCCGCTCAGGGCCGCGAGCGTCTCCGGTGTGGGATGACCATACCGGTTCCCGGCCCCGACCGAGATGAGAGCGACCTCGGGGCGCACCGCCTCGACGAGCCTGACGGCGTGCGGTGTCGCGGCGCCGTGGTGCGGAGGCACATAGACGCGCGAATGCAGCCCTTCCGGGTGCAGCAGGAGATCGGCGAGCGCCTCATCCGTCGCATCTCCCATGAAGAGCGCGGAGAAACGGCCGCGCTCGACGCGCAGGACCAGCGAGGGCGTATCGACGCGCGGGTCCTCCTCCGGCGAGAGCACCGTGATCACCGCACCTGCGACATGCAGCCGCTGTCCGGCGCGTACGGCATGTCGCACGGCGTGCGCGCGCGAGATGCCAGCGGTCCAGAGGTCGGCCAGGGATCCGGGGTTGAGCCCCACCGGCTCGAGGGTCATCCCCACCTCGTAGCGATCGAGTGCCGCGATGAGACCCGCAGCGTGATCGAGGTGCGCGTGCGTGAGAGCGATGACGTCGATGCGGCGCCGCCACGGTGGCAGGCTCGCGCCGAGCTCCTCCATGAGACGCGCGGGATCCGGACCACCGTCGATGAGCACCGTTGCCCCGCCGACCTCGACGAGGTACGCATCGCCTTGACCCACGTCGAGCGCGCGCACGCGCACCTCCGGACCCGCGCTGGGCCACGCGAGCATGCCCGCGACGACGAGCGCGGGCACCGCGAGAAGCGCCGCACGCGGCACGACGAGCGGTGGCAGCGCGAATCGCGGGAAGCGCAGACGCCCACGGACGGCGGGCGCGCCTCGGGCCGCCGCGACGAGCGCGAGCGCGACGACGACGCCGGTCACAGGACCGGAGGGCACGCTGATCGCGGCGATCGGCAACGCTGCGAACGTCTCGACGACGATCCGTAGCGCCAGCGCGCAGCCGTACGCGATGAGCGCGACCGGCCGCGCCAGATCGAGCGACAGCGCGCCGAGCAGGCTCGTCGCCGCGCCCGTGAGCATCAGGGGCGGGAAGAGCGGGACCGCGACCAGATTCGCGATCGGCGAGATGATCGACACGCGTCCGAACGCCGCGGCGACGATGGGGAGCGTCGGCGCGCTGGCCGCGAGCGTCGTCGCCAGTCCCTCGCGAAGCACTGCGGGAAGGTGCGCGAGGCGCGTCGCGAGCGGCGCCTGCCACAGAACAAGGCCCGCGGTCGCGGTCGCCGAGAGCAGAAATCCGAGATCCGCGATCGCAGCGGGATCGAAGAACAGCATCGCCGTCACCGCGACGCACAGCGCGTTCGCCGTCGCCGCACGCCTCCCCGAGGCGAGGCCGAGTGACGCGACCGATGCCATGAGCGCGGCGCGCATGACGCTGGGCGCGAGCCCGACGAGCACGCTGTACGTCACGATGGCGGCGACGGTCGCCGCCGCGCGCACGAAGGGTCGAACGCGTCCACGCAGCCCGAGCGCGACCGCGGTCCCGACGAGCGTCATGTTGAAGCCGGAGATCGCGAGCAAATGCGTCGTGCCGCTCACGGCGAAGGCGTACGCGAGATCGGGCGAGACGCTCGCGCGTTCTCCGAGAACGATCCCAAGCAGGATGCCGCTTTCTGGCTCCGGTACCAGCACGCCGAGCGGACGCGCGAGGTCCGCGCGGAGTCCATCGAGGGACACCAGCTGCGCGAGGTCCACGCCGGGCACCGGATCGAGCACGAGGCGCAGCGCCACACCGACCGCCGACGCGCAGGCGCACGCCCAGAGCGATCGCCGCGGACCATCGGCGCTCGCGAGCGCGAGTGACGCGCATGCGACAGCGCCGAGCGCGCCGAGCGCGAGGGCGAGCGGGACCGCCGCGCGGGCCGTGAGCGCGACCGCCGTCGCGACGAGCGCGGCGGGGAGCAACGGCGCGAAGAGAAGAACGCTCACTGGCCTGCGTTAGCGGGTGGTCACGAGGTCGCGGATGTCGGAAAGGACACGCGCCGTGACGAGCCCGCGCGTCTGGAGCTCCTCGACCTTGATGAAGGCCTTCTGCTCGCGCGCGCGGACGATGCGCGCGGACGTGCTCGGTCCGATGCCGGGCAGCGACTCGAGCTCCGCGGCTGTGGCGTGGTTGATGTCGACCTTGCGCTCCGAGTCGGTCCCGACGCTTCCCGCCGGCGGCGTCTCGCCGAAACGCGGGACGTACACCCGCGCCCCATCCCGCACGGCCGCGGCCTTGTTCAGGGCTGCCGGATCGGCGTCCGGCGTCGACCCGCCGGCCGCGGCGAGCGCGTCCGCGACGCGGGCGCCGGAGGCGAGGTGGACCACGCCGGGTCGCGCGACCGCTCCCTCGACGTCGACCACGATGAGCGGCGGTAGGGTCGGCTCAGGCGTCGCCTCGACGACCTCGATCGGTATGGGCGCAGGCGTGCGTGCGCGCACGACCAGGACGAGCGCGCCCGCGGCGACGGCAATGACCGCGGCGATGACGATTGGTCGGGGCATGGCCGGAGCGTGGCTGGGTCGCGGCGTCGTGGGAAGCCCTCGCGGGCGTCGCAGACGTCACACGTTCGTGTGACGTGGCCTACTAATTCGCGCGACGGCGCTCCCCGGGCGGCTGCATCTGCACGATCGAGACGGGAAGGCTGCCGACCGGCTCGCCGTCCACGGTGAGCTCGAAACGATGCATCCCGTACGTGGTGAAGCTCATGTTGTTCAGCTCGACGATGACGTTCACGTCCTGTCCGGCGACGGCGTGAACGGAGATCTCCGGCGGGTTCGGCATGGACTGCTGGCCGTCCGGCCGCAGCAGGCGCACGACGACGTTGTGCGCTCCGACGTCGAGGCCGAGGATCGCGACGAGGAACATCCGCGGGTGCTGCGCGGGCAAGCCGCTGACGCTGATGTTGCGGAAGATCCCGAGCAGACTGACCTTGCCGTCCTGTCCCACGAGCGCGTGATCGCAGAGGGCGCCGAGCCTTATCTCCCCACTCACCCCGTCACGATACTCACAATGCGGTCGGGCACCACGATCACCTTCGCCGGCTTCGTCCCGTGGAGCGTCGCCTGCACCTTCGGGCTCGCCAGCGCCATCTTCTCCACCTCGGCGTCCGTCAGGCCCGCGCGCGCGGTGATGCGATCGCGCACCTTGCCGTTCACCTGCACGACGATCGTGACCTCGCGCGGCGCGGCCGTTGCCTCGTCGTACGCGGGCCAACGCTGTTGATGGACCGAGCCCGCGCCGCCGCGCCGGTGCCATAGCTCCTCGGTCATGTGCGGCGCGAACGGGGCCAGCAGCAGGATCAGCGTCGCGACGCCGTCGTTGCGGCTGGGGCCGCTCGCGTGCTGCAGCGTGTTGGTGAGCTCCATCATCGTCGCGACGGCGGTGTTGAAGTGATAATCCCCCAGGTCCTCGGTGACCTTCTTGATCGTGCGCTGGACCGCGCCGTCGACATCGGCGTCGCGCGGGCCCGCCGGCTCGGGCTCGGTCAGCCCCAGCTCCCACACGCGTCGCAGGAAGCGGTGCACTCCCTCGATGCCGGATGCATCCCAGTCCGCGCCGTCCACCCACGGCCCCATGAACATCATGAACAGGCGCAGCGTGTCTGCGCCGTAGCGCGTGACGTATTCGTCGGGCGTCTGCACATTGCCGCGTGACTTCGACATCTTGCGGCCCTTGAAGACGATCGTGCCCTGATAGCGGAAGCGCAGCACCGGCTCGTCGAAGGGCAGCTCTCCCAGATCACGCAGCGCCTTGGTCATGAAACGCATGTACAGCAAGTGCAGGATCGCGTGCTCGACCCCACCGGTGTACTGGTTCACCGGCAGCCACTTCCTGCCGACAGCCTTGTTCATGAACGCTGTGTCGATCTTCGGGTCGACGTAGCGGTACATGTACCAGGACGAGTCGACGAACGTGTCCATCGTGTCGGTGTCGCGGCGCGCCGGCTTGCCACATTTGGGGCACGTCGTGTTGACGAACTCGGGCACGCGCGCCAGTGGTGAGCCGCCGCGTCCCGTGAACTCGACGCCTCGTGGCAGCTCGACGGGCAGCTGGTCGTACGGCACCGGAACGGCGCCGTCGGTGTCGCAGTGCACGATCGGGATCGGCGTGCCCCAGTAGCGCTGCCGTGAGATCAGCCAATCGCGCAGCCGATAGGTGACCGATGGTCCGCCGATGCTGCGCTTGTTGGCCTCGACGGCGACCGCGGTCTTCCCCACCTCGCTACGGGTCTTGGTGAAGGGGCCGCTGCGGACCATCACACCCTCACCGATGTACGGCGCGTCCAGCGCGGCGTGCTCGGTCCCATCGGGGCTGACGACCTCACGGATCTCACGGCCGTACTTCTTCGCGAATTCGAAGTCCCGCTCGTCGTGCCCGGGGACGGCCATGATCGCGCCGGTCCCATACGTCGACAGGACGTAGTCGGCCACCCAGATCGGGATCCGCTCGCCGGTGAACACGTTGCGCGCGAAGGCGCCGGTGTCCACGCCCGTCTTCTCGCGCTCGGCCCTGGTGCGGTCGATCTCCGCCATGTTGCGCGCGCGCTCGACGTATGTTTCGACCTCCGCTCGACGCGCGGGCGCTGTGATCTTTGCCACGAGCAGATGCTCCGGCGCCAGGACCATGAACGTGGCGCCGTAGATCGTGTCGGGTCGCGTGGTGAAGAAGCGGATGACTTCGCCGGCGTGACCCTCGACCGGGAAAGTGATCTCCGCACCCTCTGAGCGCCCGATCCAGTTCGTCTGCAGCACACGCACGCGCTCCGGCCAATCCAGGCCCTCGAACTTCAGCAGCTCATCGGCGTAGTTGGTGATCCTGTAGAACCACTGCGTCATCTGTCTCTTCACGACGGGCGTGTCGCAGCGCTCGCACCGGCCGGCGATGACCTGCTCGTTGGCGAGCACCGTCTCGTCGCGCGGACACCAGTTCACCGGTGCATCGCCGCGGTAGGCCAGGCCGTTCTCGAAGAGCTTCAGGAACATCCACTGGTTCCAGCGGTAGTACTCGGGGTAGCAGGTGATGACCTCGCGCCGCCAGTCGATCGCCGTGCCCATGCGGCGGAACTGATCGCGCATGTGGGCCATGTTCTTTTCGGTCCACACCGCGGGGTGGATCTTGCGATCGATGGCGGCGTTCTCAGCGTTGATCCCGAAGGCGTCGAAGCCCATCGGGAAGAGCACGTTGTGGCCGCGCATGCGCAGGAAGCGCGCGGCGGCATCCGGTGGCGCGAACGCGTACCAGTGCCCCACGTGGATGTCGCCCGACGGGTACGGGAACATCGTCAGGAAGTAGAAGTTCGGGCGATCGCTCTCGTCCGGCGTGTCGTGGAGACCGGAGCGCACCCACTCTTCCTGCCACTTCGCTTCGATGCTCGCCGGCTCGTACCGGTCGATGCGTTGTTTGGTGACTGCCATCTCGCGCCTCCTTTCGCCCGAATAGAAAACGCCCTCCGCCCCGTCGGCCACTGCCGGACTCGGGGACGGAAGGCGACTTCCGCGGTACCACCCCTCGTTGAAAACGACCTGTACACCGCTTCGCGGTGTACCAGCGTCGCTCGTCCTCCCAGGAAGCTGCGGCTTCCTGTCTCGGCCTCGCTAGCTGGTGGAGCTGGCGGGATTCGAACCCGCGACCCCCACACTGCCAGTGTGATGCGCTCCCACTGCGCCACAGCCCCGATCGTTCTCCGCTCGAGCACGCTGATAACGGACGTGACCCCGGCGAGCGCTAAGTCCTCCGATTCACGCTCGCGGCTCCCGGGCGAGTTCAGCGCTCCCCGACACCGGCTCGCACCATCCGCCGGCTCTCTTCGTCAGGGGTTCCGCGTACTGCTCCCGATCGCGGCCTTTCGC
>JBGPZT010000145.1:0-6824 GCA_041493915.1 Candidatus Limnocylindria bacterium | reverse complement strand
ACGGCATCGGGCGGCGCGACGATCGCGCCGAGGGCGAACGCCCCCGCCCAGCCGAGGGCCGGCACGAGCGCGTGCGCGACGACCGCGACGACCGCCGCGGTGAAGATCACGAGGCCGAATGCGAGGAGGACGATCGGCCGCAGGTTCGCCCTGAAGTCGCGGATCGAGGTGAAGTAGCCACCCGCGAACAGCAGCGGCGGCAGGAAGACGAAGAAGACGAGATCCGGCGGCAACGCGAATTCCGGCAGGCCGGGGATCTGGCTCAGCAGGAGACCGCCGAGGACCATGACGATCGGATATGGGACGGTGAGCCGGCGCGCGACGATCGTGAGCGCCGTGACAAGGACGAGCAGGAGGAGAACGATCTCGATCTCGCGCATCGTCGCTAGTGCTCGTACGCCTTCTGCAATCGCTCCGCGACCTGCTGCAGCCACCGCAGCTCGGTGAGTCCGGCGCGCGCGACCACCATGCCACGCGTGAACGCGAGCCACGGCTTGAGCGTTCCGGCCACCAGGCCAAGCCACGTCGCGCTCGTCGCGTCCACCTTTGGACCCTTGCCCTTGATGTCGGCTACTTCGGCGTGCAGGCGTCCGTCACCGGCCTGGAACTCGATCGCCTCCTGCGTGTCGGTGAAGCGCAGCAGCGCGCGGCCCGCGCGTACGTCCTTCAGGTTGTCAAGTACGCGCTCGTCCTCGGCGGCGGCCGTGAGGATCGCGAGCACCCCGTCGCGCGCGTGCGCCGGGTCCGGCGATGACGTCGACGCGACGCGCGCCGCTTGGATCGCCTCCTCGAGCTTGGTCACGCGAGCTTCATGTCGCTGCGCACGTTCTGCGGGACCTCGGTGCCGCGATCGCGGAGCACGAAGAACGCGGCGGCACCGATCATCGCGCCGTTGTCGGTGCAGAGGCGCGGCGGCGGCACGCGCAGCGGATGCCCGATGCGCTTCTGGATCTCGGAGCGCAGCGCGAGGTTCGCCGCGACGCCACCCCCGAGGAGCACCGTTTCCACCGCGTGCTCCGCGGCGGCGCGCGCGGTCTTCTCGGCGAGGACCTCGGTGATCGCCTTCTGGAACGACGCCGCGACGTCGGCCACCGGCACCTCGCCCTTCGCCTCGAGCGCGCGCACGAGCCGGAGCACCGCGGTCTTCAGCCCGGAGAACGAGAAGTCGTAGCCGGAGAGCGCGGCGCGCGGCAACGGGAACGCGTTCGGGTCACCCTCCCTCGCGACGCGCTCGATCGCGGGTCCGCCGGGGAATCCGAGCCCCAGCAGCCGCGCCACCTTGTCGAAGGCCTCGCCGGCGGCGTCGTCGATCGTGCGTCCGAGCGGACGGAAGCGGCGGTGTCCTTCCATGAGCACGAGGTCGCTGTGCGCGCCGCTCACGATGAGGACGACCGCGGGGATCTCGGGCTCCAGCGTCGGCGCATCGCCCTCGTAGAGCCAGTTCGCGTAGACGTGTCCCTCGAGATGGTTCACGCCGATGAACGGCAGGCCCGCGGCAAGCGCAAGTCCGCGCCCGTAGTTCGCGCCGACCAGGAGACAACCCACGAGGCCCGGTCCGACCGTCGCGGCCACCGCATCGACGGCGCGCAGCTCGACGCCCGCGTCGTTCAGCGCCTGCTGCGTGATGCCGTCGAGCGCGCGCAGATGCTCGCGCGCCGCGACCTCGGGAACGATGCCCCCGGTGTCCTGGTGCGCGAGCTGCGACGCGACGATGTTCGAGATGATGTGCCGGCCGTCGTCGACGACCGCGACACCGGTCTCGTCGCACGATGTCTCTATCGCGAGGATCCGCATTTCCTCAATCTCCCGCTTCGCGGGGAGACACGCTCAGGACTGGTGGATTCGCTCCTCGCGGCACGCTCGCTCCGCTCGCTGACAGGGGCCCCTCCCCCTGACCGCATCGTCGCTCATTGCTCATTGGCGCTCTTCGAGTTCGGCGCGGAGCTTCGCGAGCTTGTCCAGTGCCGCGCGGTCGCGCAGGCGCTCGGTCCACATGATGATCGCGTCCTCGTTGTTGTCGCTGTAATACCGACGACGAATGCCGGCGGCATGGAACCCGTACTTCTCGTAGAGACGCTGCGCCGGGAAGTTCGACGCGCGCACCTCGAGGGTGAGCCACTCCGCTTTGAGATCGGTGGCCAGGTCGAAGAGCCGCACCAGCAGCCGCTCGCCGATCTTGCGACGACGCCGCTGGGGGATCACGGCGAACGTCGTGATGTGCGCCTCGTCGAGCGCGAGCCAGAGACCGGCATACGCGATGATGCGCTCGCCCTCGCGCGCGACGATGTAGCGCGCGTTCTTGTTCTGCGTTAGCTCGTGCTTGAACGCGTTCGCCGGCCAGGGGACCGGGAAAGAGGCGCGCTCGACCTCCTGGACCGCCGGGATGTCGTCGGGCGTCATGTCCTCGATGACGATCGGGAAGGTGGCGACCATCTCTCTAGTGTCGCTTGGGAAGGCCCAGGGCGAGATCGTCGGTCGGGGGCGCGGCGAACGGCTGGCCGAACGAGGTGCGGACGGACGGCTGCTTCACGTAGATCGGCTCGATCTCGCCGAGCTTCGCCTGCGGGCTCGTCTCGAGCGCCCGCCAGCCGAGCTCGGCCAGGTAGCCGGCGCGGCGCATCCGCGAGGCGGGCGAGGCGAAGAGCGCTTTCGGACCGAGGAGGTCGCGGAGCGTCTGCTCCGTCTCGGCGCCGATCTCCCCGACGAAGAGCGTGTGAGCGCCGATCTGGCGGCAGAGCTCGGGCAACGTCGCCGCGATGAACGGCGAGCGGCGCTCCCACTTGCGGTTCCGCTCCTGATAGAACGCGGCGTAGAACTCGTCGCGCCCCGCGGGCAGCAGCGGGCAGGTCCGCTGCTTTGATGCTGCGTGCGGGTACGCGAGCACGTCGAGCGTCGAGATGCCGACCAGCGCCGCGCCGGCGCCGCGCGCGATGCCCTGCGCCGCCGCGATCGCGATCCGCAGTCCGGTGAAGGATCCGGGTCCCGTCGCGACGGCGACCTTGTCGATGGACGCGAGCGTGATTCGCGTGCGCGCGAGCAGACGCTCGATGGTCGGGAACAGCTCGTCGGCGTGCCGGCGCTGCGCGTGCCACGTCTCTTCGGCAAGGACGTCGTGGCCGTCGTACAGCGCGACCGAGGCCCAGTCGGTCGATGTGTCAAGCGCCAAGAGAGTCACGGAAACCCTCCAGGAGCTCGGCCGACCGCGGACCCGTCGCGCGCAGCGCGACAGACCGCTTCGTGTCGGCGATATGCGCGAGATGGACGTCGAGGCGATCAGACGGCAGGCCCTCGCCGACGCGATCCGGCCATTCGATGACCGTCATCCCCCCGGCGTCGAGCGTCTCCTCCCAGCCGGTCGTGCCCAGATCTTTGCCCTCGAGGCGATAGAGGTCGAGATGGAAGAGCGGCAGCCGTCCGCCGAAATGTTCGTGCAGGATCACGAAGGTCGGGCTCGAAACGTCGGATGCGTCGAGGCCGAGGCCGGTCGCGATCCCCTTCGCGAGGACGGTCTTCCCCACCCCGAGCTCGCCCCACAGCGCGATGACATCGCCGGGGCGGGCGAGGCGCGCGAGACGCTCGCCGACACGCTCGGTGTGAAGGGACGAGTGGCTCACGAGCTCCACGGCCGGCCCACTGCTATGCGGGACGCCCACTCGCCGCTCCGCGCTCAAATTTGCGGCGCTCAAGAACGAGGCGAATGGTAAGCCCGAGGAACGAGCCGAACAGCGCCGCCCAGATCAGGAGCCAGCCGTCGCGCGGCGAGACGCCGATGAAGTCGAGCGGTCCGAACGGCAGCTGCAGGGCCCAGGCACCGAGCGGGATGATCGCGAGCAGTCCGGCAATGGTGCGCCGGCGCTCGAGCCGCTTGCGGTCGTCCGCGTACTTCGCGCGACGACGCTCCTCGGCTTTGACGACGCGCTTCGGTGCTTCCGCGGTGTCCGCGGGCGCGTGTGTGTCGCGATCGCCACGCCGTTCGCGGCGGCGTTTTCTCCCCACGGCGGAAGACTAGTTGCGGGGCGTGCGGGGTGCGTCGAACGCGAGGACGTTCGCGACCGGGACCGGGCCGTCATTGGTGGCGACGGCTTCCGCTTCGATCTCGCTCGCGAAGCGGGTGACACCGGCGAGCGGGAGATGCTCGTCCATCGGGCGCGCGCCGAGCCAGTCGTCGGAGAGCGCCAGCGACGGCGCGCTCTGCGCGAAGTCGCCGGCGTTCTCGGGCGCGAACACGAAGAGCCGCGCGGACGCCGTGTGGACGGCGGCGCGCGCACCGACGAGCGCGACGAGCGGTGTGAAGAGGGCGACCGGGAGCGGCGCCACGCCGAAGCCGATGAGGCACAGGACGGTCGGCGCCTCCGGACCGGTGGTCGCGCCCGATGCCGTCGCCTCGTCGCCGTAGACGACACGCAGACCGCCGGCGGGCGCCGCGCCCGCCACGACCGCGGCCACGCCGCAGGCGTGCGCGCGCGTGATGGACTCCGCGGTGGCGCGCGCACCGCCGATGAGGATGCGACCCTGCATGCGGACGTCGATCCGCGACGGGTGCAGCTCGTCCGACGGCGCGTCGACCGCGAGCGCGATCTCACCGATCGCGTCAGGACCGTATCCGGCGACGCCCTGAAGCGCCCACGCTGATCCTTCGACGGTGACGCACGCGTCGTCCGAACGCGAGACCTCGCCGTCGAGGGTGGATCGCACGACCCAGCGACCGACGACCGGCGCGACATACAGATCGCCGTCGGCGCGCTGATGGATCAGGCGTCCCGCGATCGGCGAGGAGACGGCTCGCGCGAAACGGCGGCCGGTGCGAGCGATGACCGTTCGCCGCTCGACGTCTGCGCCGACGGGGACACGCATGACGCGCGCGAGATCCTCCGGCGCGACTCCGAGACGACGCGCGCCGGCGATCCTCACCGATGTGCCGTACGTCGTGCCTGCGGCGAGGACGTCGCCGGCGTGGACCTCCTGACCCTCAGCGGCGCGCTCGCTCGCGCCGAGCGGAAGCGGATGGTCGGCGGACCAGCGCCAGTACCGCCACGACATCAGCGCGCCTCCGGCGGAAGCACGTCGAGCGCCGCGTACCAACGCGCCAGCGTTGGGATGCGCTCCGCGTCGCGCGGCGGAAGCGTGAGCGGGCGACCGCGCGCGTCGATCACGACGCCGAGACCGAGGTGCTCCGCACTCGGACGAACAGTCGTCCCGGGCATCACGATCTCGACCGCGCCCGTGGTGGGAACGAGCAGGAACGAGCCACGCGCCGCGCGTTCCTCGACGACGCCGCCGCTGTCCGTCACGCGCACCACGGCCGAGCGCCGCGGCCACATCTCGGCCACGATCGCGATCGGATCGGTGGCGGGCATCGTCGCCACACGGCCGCGCGCCGCGAGTGCGCCCGCGGCGACGAGCGTGTCGCCCGATGCGCGCGACACGAGCGTCGGCCCGGTCGGTCCGAATGCGTCGATCGCGACGAGCAGCGACTGCGCCGCGCGCGGGAGCTCTGCCAGCCGGCCGGTGAGCACCAGCAGCGGGGCGGCCCACGGCGCGTCGAGCGAGACGCCGGCGCGCTCCGCATCGGTGAGCGCCTGCGCGATGGCCTCGCGGGCGAGCGCCATCTCGAGCGAGAGCGCGAGCACGGACGCAGGGATCGCGTCGGGCCAACGAGCCCGGTTGAACACGCGCTCCAGGAGCGCGGGCGCCTCGACCGCGCGCGGGATCCAGCGGCGCACGCGATCCAGGCCGGCGCGCGCGACGACACGGTCCGCCGCGACGCCGACGCCGAGTCGCTCGTGGATGCCGACCACGACGCCATCCGGCCGCGCGTGGATGACCGAGGTGGCACCGCCTGTCACGTCGATGAGGACGACGTCGGCCATCGCGCTCGCCGCCATCGCGCGCGCCGCGGCCTCGAGGGCCTCATCGCGGAGAACAACATCGCCCTGCGCGCGCCGGCGCACCGCGCGCAGGCGCGCGACGAGGGCTTCGCGCCCGGCGGGGGTTCGCACGTCGGGCAGCGCCTCGATCGTGTTCTCGGGGCACGACGCGGCGATCCGATCGCGAACGCGTTCGTCGGCGGAGACGAAGATGTGCGGCAGCGGATCCTGATGCGCGCAGCCGAAGCGCAGCGCCTCAGCGAGGTCGACCAGACCGTCGGAATCGCGGCGATCGGTCGCGAGCGCGACGATGAGGTCGGGACGCGCGTCGCGGAGCAGCTCGCCGCGCTCGACGAACGTCCGTCCGTCGTGCGTGCCGACGAGACCGACGAGCGAGGCGCCGCCGGCGAGGGCACCGTAGGCGACGG
This sequence comes from Candidatus Limnocylindria bacterium, assembly GCA_041493915.1. GTDB lineage: Bacteria > Chloroflexota > Limnocylindria > P2-11E > P2-11E > CF-39. The sequence goes on along the minus strand of JBGPZT010000145.1, from coordinate 529 downwards.
CGGGTGCGAGCCGCGGATCGCGCCCGAGCAGCGCCGCAATGCGCACGACGTCGCCGGGGATCACGCGAAGCACGGGACCGTCGGCCGCGCCGGGAGGGATGCGCTCTGTCCGCGCCTCATGCGCGATCTCGACCGAAGCGACGAGCTCGGTCGAGGCGGTCACGCCGCGGTGACCGGCGTGCGACTGGCCGCCGCGACAAATGCCTCGAAGATCCGCGTGGCAGCGGCCGCCACCTGCGCGGTGCGCTCGGGATGCCATTGCACAGCGACGACCCAGCGGTGTGCGGGCGACTCGAGCGCCTCGACGAGCTCGTCGACGCGCGCGGTCGCCAACAGCTCCGACGCGAGGCGATCGGCCGTTACCACCTGATGGTGGCTCGAGTTCACGGTGACGCTTCGTCCCCACACGCGGCGGCGAGCTTCGATCCGGGCTCAGCCTGGGTGACATGGCGCACGGCGTCGGTGCCCGCGGGGTCATCGGACACCGGCGGGCCCGCGGGCGGGTACTTGGGCGAGTGCCCGAGATGGT
>JBGPZT010000022.1:0-24190 GCA_041493915.1 Candidatus Limnocylindria bacterium | reverse complement strand
GCCGGATGATGTCCCCGCCCTCGCCGATCGCGTGCGAGCTCGAGGCGCAGGCCGACACGTGCGTGAGGCTCGGGCCCTTCAGGCCGAACTGCATCGAGACCTGCGCCGACGCGGCGTTCGCCATCAGCATCGGCACGAAGAACGGCGAGAGGCGCGATGGTCCGCGCTGGTCCATGACCATGACCTGATCGACCATCGTTGTGATCCCACCAAGGCCGCTGCTGATCGCGGTGCCGACGCGCTCAGGATCCGAGACCTTCTCGAGCTTTGCGTCCTTCAGCGCCTGGGTCGCCGCGGCGACGGCGAGATGGGTGAAACGATCTGTTCGGCGGATCTCCTTACGGTCCAGGTAGCCGCCCACGTCGAGCCCGCGGACCTCGCCCGCGACCTGGGAGTCGTACGGCGCAGGGTCGAAGCGGGCCACGCGGGCGATGCCGCTCCTGCCGTGGACCAGCGCGTCCCACATCGTCGCGATGTCGTTCCCGACCGGAGTCACCGCGCCCATGCCCGTGATCACGACACGCCGCTTCCTTTGACGGGGGTCCGGGACGGGCCGGCGAAGCCGGGCCGTCCCGACGGTCGGGGCTGGCGCAGCACCGCTATTCACGGCGGTCCACGGTAGCGCACGATCCCGGCGACACGCGGTCGGTCGGAGTCACGGCGCTCGGAAGATCAGTGATGCGTTGGTGCCGCCGAGACCCATCGAGTTCGAGAGCGCGACACGCACCTTCGCGGCGCGCGCCTGATTCGGCACGAAGTCCAGGTCGAGCTCGGGATCGGGCTTCTCGTAGTTGATGGTCGGCGGGATGCAGCCATCGCGGAGCGCGAGGAGGCACACGATCGCCTCGAGCGCGCCGGCCGCGCCGAAAGGGTGGCCGGTCATCGACTTCGTGGACGAGACCAGAAGCTTGTACGCATGGTCGCCAAATACCTCCTTGATGGCCTGCGTCTCCGCGCGATCGTTCGCCTGGGTCGACGTGCCGTGCGCGTTGATGTAACCGACGTCTTCAGGCACGATCCCCGCGCTGGCGAGGGCCGCGCGCATCGACAATGCGCCGCCCACGCCGCCCGGAGCCGGATCGGCCATGTGGTACGCATCGTCGGACGCGCCGTAGCCGATGAGCTCGCCGTAGCTCTTCGCCCCGCGACGCGCCGCGTGTCCCGACTCCTCGAGCACCAGCACGGCCGCGCCCTCGGAAAGAACGAAGCCGTCGCGGTCCAGCTCGAAGGGCCGGGAGGCGCGCTCGGGCTCGTCATTACGGCGGCTGAGGGCGCGCATGTTGCTGAACGCGGCGACCGCGACCGGCACGATCACCGCTTCCGACCCGCCGGCGATCATCACGTCGGCTTGACCGCGTTTGATGGCCTCGGCGGCCTCGCCGAGCGAATGCGAGCTCGAGGCGCACGCGGAGACGTGCGTCAGGCTCGGGCCGCGGAACCCCCAGCGCAGCGAGACCAGTCCTGAGGCGGCATTGGCGATGTACATCGTCACGAAGAAGGGCGACACGCGATTCGGCCCACGCTCCTGGAGTGTGTTGGCTGTGTCGACCACCGACTGCAGGCCGCCCGCGGCGGTCGCGATCGAGACACCCACGCGGTCGTGGTCGACGGCGGTGTCCACCTTCGCGTCGGCGATCGCTTCCGTGGCGGCGGCGACCGCGAGCTGCGCGAAACGATCGGCGCGGCGCACGTCCTTCCGATCGAAGAACCGCGACGGGTCGAAGTCCTGGACCTCGCCCGCGATCTGCGTCTCGAACGCGGAGGCGTCGAAGGACTTGATCCTCCTGATCCCGCTGCGTCCGGCGGTGAGCGCGCTCCACAGCGACGGAACGTCGAGGCCGAGCGGCGTGACGGCGCCCACGCCGGTCACGACGACCCTGCGCGCGCTCATGCTCCAGCGTCGGCCCGCAGGATCAGCGACGCGTTGTGTCCCCCGAAGCCCATCGAGTTGGAGAGCGCGGTGGTGATGGCCTGCGCCCGCGCGGTGTTGGGCACGTAGTCGAGATCGAGGCCGGGGTCGGGAGTGGTGTAGTTGATCGTCGGCGGGATGCAGCCGTCGCGGATGGCGAGCAGGCAGGCGATGGCCTCCAGCGCGCCGGCCGCGCCCAGGAGGTGCCCGGTCATCGACTTGGTCGAGGACACCAGGAGCTTGTAGGCGTGGTCGCCGAAGACCTGCTTGATCGCCGCGGTCTCCTCGCGGTCGTTGGGCTGGGTCGAGGTGCCGTGGGCGTTGATGTAATCGATCTCTTCGGGCCGCAGCCCGGCCTCGGCCAGCGCCATGCGCATCGCGCGGGCGTTGCCCTCGCCCTCGGGGGAGGGCGCGGTGATGTGGTACGCGTCCGCGGTGGCGCCGTAGCCGACCAGCTCGCCGTAGCTGCGCGCGCCGCGCGCGCGGGCGTGCTCGCGCTCCTCCAGGACCACCACCGCCGCGCCCTCCGAGAGCACGAAGCCGTCGCGGTCCTTGTCGAACGGACGCGAGGCCGCCTCGGGCGCGTCGTTGCGGCGACTGGTGGCATGCATGGACGCGAACGCTGCGATCCCGATCGCGAGGACGGCCGCTTCCGAGCCGCCGACGACCATCACCTCGGCCTGGCCGCGCCGGATGATGTCGCCGCCCTCGCCGATCGCGTGCGAGCTCGAGGCGCAGGCCGAGACGTGGGTGAGGCTCGGGCCCTTGAGGCCGAACTGCATCGACACCTGCGCCGACGCCGCGTTCGCCATCAGCATCGGCACGAGGAACGGCGAGAGGCGCGAGGGTCCGCGCCGCTCCATCAGCAGGATCCCGTCGATCAGCGTCTCGAGGCCCCCCACTCCGGTGGCGATGGCGGTGCCGACGCGGTCCGCATCGGGGACTTTCTCGAGCTTCGCGTCCCTGAGTGCCTGGCTCGCCGCGGCGACCGCGTAATGCGTGAACCGGTCCGTCCGCCTGATGTCCTTCCGGTCCATGTACGCACTGGCATCGAAGCCTTTCAGCTCACCGGCGATCTGCGTCTCGTAGGGCGCAGGATCGAATCGCGTGATCCGCCCGATCCCGCTCCGACCGATCGTGAGTGCATCCCAGGTCGTCGCGACGTCCAGTCCCAGGGGCGTCACCGTGCCCATGCCGGTGACGACGACCCGGCGGGTCACCGACCTATGGCGTGGTGCGCGCGATCGCCCAGCGTGCGGAGCGCGCGGGTGAGCGATCCGGTGTCGGAGACGTTCACCAGCTTCACGTCCGCGATGCGCTTGACCAGCCCGTTGACGACCTGGCCGGCGCCGATCTCGACGAACGTCGACGCGCCACGCTCGACCATGTAGCGGACAGACTTGAGCCACTCGACGCGATTCGACAGGTGACGCACCAGCGCCTCCTGGATCGCGGAGGCGCTCGGGTGCGGCAGCGCGCTCACGTTCGCGACGATCGGAACGACCGGCTCGCGGAAGCGGAGCGTCTGCATGAACGCGCGCAGGTCGGGCCCGATGCGACCCATGTCGGGAAAGTGGAACGGCGCGGAGATACGCAGCGGGACGATCTTCCTCGCACCGCGCTTCTCGAGCGCCTCGGTCACAGCGCGGATGCCGGCGTCGTCGCCGGCGATCGTCACTTGCGTCGGGCCGTTGTCGTTCGCGACGACCACCCGGTCGCCTCCCACGGTCTCGGCGATGACCCGCTCCACGTCCTGGGCGGAGAGCCCGACGATCGCGGCCATCGCTCCGCGCGCGCCGCGCGTCGAGGCGAGCTTGCCGCGCTCCGCGACGAGCCGCAGCGCGTCGGAGAAGGGCAGCACGCCCGCGATCACGAGCGCGGTGAACTCACCCAGGGAGTGCCCGGCGACGAAGGCCGGCCGCATGTGCTCCGGCAGCGCCATCACACCACGCGGCTCGCTGCCATCCGTGACCCGACGTCCCATTTTGTGCGTCACCGACTCCACCATGGCCTCGAAGAGCGCGATGCTCGTCGCGAGGATCGCGGGCTGCGCGACCGTCGTGTCGTTGAGGCGCTCGGCCGGGCCCGCGAAGCAGACCTCGGAGAGCTTGTAACCAAGCACTCGATCGGCCTCTTCGAAGGTCGCGCGTGCGGCGGCGGAGGTCTCGTACACGTCGTGGCCCATGCCGACGGCCTGAGAGCCCTGCCCGGGGAAGACGAACGCGAGAGCGGTCATGTGGTCCAAGCCTAACAGTGGAGCGCCGCCACGTCGAGGATCGTCCGAACGATTCGCTACAGTGTCTGTGCAGTGAATACTCGCCCGTACGTACAGCGCGAACGTGCGCGCAAGGTAGCCCGCACGAGCACCGTGATCGAGACCGCCGCATTGCGCGAGGTCGCGCGCCGCGGCTACCACGCCCTCCGCATGACCGATGTGGCGCGGCGCGCGCACGTCGCGCCGCGCACGCTCTACCTGCACGCCGCGTCGAAGGAGCGGCTCGTGGAGCAGGCCCTCCGACGTCGTGCGGCGGCACAGATCGCGCGGGTCGAGCGCTGGCGGCCAAGATCGGAGGCCCCCGAGTCGATCCTCAACGAGATGGTCGCGCTGCACGACCGCGAGTACCGCCTCGAATCAGTGCTCCTTGAGACACTCGTCGACGGCTCGTTGCCGCGGGCCATCGCGTCACCACTGCGCGATCTCGACAACGTGCGGCTCGCGATCATCACGCGCACGATGAACGACCTCGCGCGCCGTGGCGCGCTGCGCGTCCGTGCCGCGGATGCGATCGCGCTCGCCCATGCCCTGCTTTCCTACCCGACGTGGCGCACCGCGCTCACCGGTCCCGCGCGACGCCGGGCGCCGCGCCTCGTGGCTGCGGCGCTGCGTAGCGCGGTCCTCTGACCCTTGACGCGTGCCTAGTCTCTGAGCGTGGAAGGTGTTGCGGTCGCGACCCCGACTAAGCGGAGTCGCGCCTCGGCGATCGCCTGGTCGCTCGCGGGGCTGTACGTGGTGCTCGTGATCCTCGGCTTTCGCTTCGGATCCGAGGCGGCTGATGTCACGTTCGCCGACGCATGGATCTTCTTCGCGATGTTGTGGTTCGTGGTGATCGGGGCGCTCATTGTCGGTCGGCACAAGAGACACCCGATCGGCTGGATGTTCTGTGTGACCGGCCTCAGCTTCGCGGCGGCATTGTTCGCGCAGTCATACGCGATCGTGGCGCTGACGGCCCAGCACCGAGCGCTGCCTGCGGGTGAGCTGATGGCCTGGCTCGGTTTCTGGATCAGCATGCCCGGGACGGCTGTGATCGCGCTCTTTCTTCCGCTCCTCTTCCCCGACGGCCGACTGCCGTCGCGTCGCTGGCGTCCTGTCGCCTGGGCCGCGGGAGCGCTGGCCGTCGTCGCGGTCTTGGACACCATGTTCAAGCCGGCTTCCTACCCGGGCTTCGCTCTCGTGCGCAACCCGCTTGGCATCTACGCCTGGGACGGCCTCTTCGACTTCCTCGATGTCGCGACGGACATCGTGTTCGTCCTGCTCATCGTTCTCACCGCCGTCGCGCTCCTCGATCGGATGCGGCGAGCCGGGCCAGCGGAGCGGCTACAGATCCGGTGGTTCGTGTACGCGGGCTGCATCGTCGTCCTCGGCTTCCTCGTCGACTCTTTGTACGGCATCGTCCCTGGGCTCGAGACCGTGAGCCTCGCGCTCACGGTGGCCGCGGTCACGGCGCTGCCGATCGCCGTCGGGATCGCGATCCTGCGCTATCGCCTCTACGAGATCGACGTGATCATCAATCGGACGCTCGTGTATGGGCTGCTCACGGCGGTGCTCGCCGGCCTGTACACCGGCGCGCTCACGCTCTTCCAGCGACTCTTCGTGGCGGTCACCGGCCAGAGCTCCGATCTGGCGATCGTGATGACGCTCTTCGTCCTCGCCACGGTGTTCACGCCGATCAAGACGTCGCTTCAGGCGGCGGTCGATGGTCGCCTCAAGGCGGAGAAAGCGCCTGCACCGACGGGCTCGTCTACCGGGCTCGACGATCTGGTGAGGCTTGCGGAACTGCACCGTCATGGCGTGCTCACCGATGAGGAATTCAGCGCGAAGAAGCGCCAGATCCTCGGAATCTAGACGTTCTCGGATCAGCTCCGCTCGATCTCTAGCGTTCCCTTCACTCCGTTGAGTTCGCCTTCCCAACGCGCGCCTTCTCCAGTTGAGCCCGCCACCACGCTGGTTGCGAGGATCTCGGTCGCGATGTAGTCGCGATAGGCCTCGGTACTGCTGGCGATCGGCCCCGCGTAACGCAAGACGATGCGGTCAGCGATGTCGAAGCCCGCCTCCTTGCGCATGTTGTTGACGTGGTGCGCGAGTTCGCGCGCGAGGCCCTCGGCCTCGAGCTCGGGCGTCGTCTCGGTGACGAGCGCCGCGATCGCGCCGGCGTCACGGCCGACTGCGTGTCCTGGCGTGCCCTCGTGGCTCACCAGCACCTCAGACGGCGAGAGCGTCAAACCTTCGACCTCGATGTTCCCGTTGCGTGAGGTATACCGACCCTCCGCCAGCGCCTGGCGGACGCGCGGCAAGTCCTTTCCGAGCTTCGGGCCAAGCGCCTTGAGCTCCGGTTTCACCGTCTCGCGCACGAGTCCCTCCGCGTGATCGCGCACCTCGAAGGCCTTGACGTTGAGCTCGTCGCGGATGATCGACGCGAGCTCGTCCTGGCCATCCAGCGCGCCGCGGTCGCGGTCGTTCGGATCGAAGACAGCGATGAGCTTCGGTAGGGGCGTTCGGACCTTCGTCTTCGCGACGGAGCGCGCGGTGCGGCCAAGAGCCACGACGCGCATGGCGGCGCGCATGCGCCGCTCAAGGTCGTCGTCGATACGCTCGGCGCGCACCTCGGGATACGACATGAGGTGCACCGATGCTGGTGCGCCGCGTACGACGTGACGCGCCAGGTTCTGATAGAGCGACTCGGCGAGGAACGGCATCATCGGTGCGAAGAGGCGCGCCAGCGTCGTCAGGGCTTCGTACAGGGTCTGGTATGCGGCCAGCGAATCGCGGCGCGACTCGGTCTTCCAGAAGCGCGAACGGTTGCGGCGGATGTACCAGGTGGAGAGGTCGTCCCAGAACGATTCCATCCGCAGCGCCGCGGTCTGCGCGTCGTACTGATCGAGCGCCGATCGGCAGTCGCGGACCAAGCGCTCGAGCGATGACAGGAGCCAGCGGTCGATGAGCGGCCGCTCGCCGAGCGGGACCTGCACTTCGTTCGGATCGAAAGCGTCGAGGTTCGCGTACGTCACGAAGAACGAGTACGTGTTCCACAGGACGAGGAGCTTTCGCTTGACCTCGCTCAGGACGTTGTAGCCGAAGAGGACTTTCTCCGCGACGTCGTGCCGCGCGTAGTACCAGCGCACGACATCGGCGCCCGCGCGCTCCGCAGCCTGCGGGAAGTCGATGAAGTTGTCGCCGGTCTTGTGGAACTCCTCGCCGTTCTCGTCGTACACGAACTCGTTCGAGAGGCACGCCTCGTATGGCGCGCGACCCGTGAGCACGACGCTGAAGAACAGCTGCGAGTAGTACCAGAGGCGGACCTGTTCGAGGTTCTCGGTGATGAACTCAGCCGGATACCACTTCTCCCAATAGGTGCGGTCGTCCCACCAGCGCAGCGTCGAGAACGGCACGATCCCGGCGTCGAGCCAGCAGTCGCCGACCTCCTTCACCCGCACGCTCTCCGCGCGGCACTCCGGACACGCGACGACGACCTCATCGATCCACGGACGGTGGAGCTCCTCGAGCTTGTCGAGGCCGCGAAGCGCACGTTCGCGCAGCTCTTCCTGGCTACCCACGACGAAGAAATGCCCGTTCGCGCACGTAAAGAACGGCAGTGGCAGACCCCAGTAGCGCTTGCGGCTGATGTTCCAGTCGCCCATGTTGTCGAGCCAGTTCTGCATGCGCTGGCCGATGAACGGGGGCAGCCAGCGGACCTTCGACGCGGCCTCCTTCATCAGCGGCCGGATCTGCTCCATCGAGATGAACCACTCGTCGTCGACGCGGAAGACGATCTCCTCGTGGCACCGCCAGCAGATCGGATACGAGTGCGTGTACGGCAGCTCGCGGAAGAGACGGCCGCGCGACCGTAGATCGGCGGCGATCTCGTGCGCGACGTCACGCGCCTCCCGGGACTCGAGCCACCCGAAGCCCGCTTTGAAGCGCGCGTTCTCGTCGATCGGTACGACGACCGGCAGCTTCTCCGTCTTCGACAGCGCGAAGTCCTCGGCCCCGCAGCCGGGCGCGATATGCACGATGCCGGTGCCCTCGGCCTCGCCGACCTCGTCCCACGCGATCGCGCGATGTCCTGGCTTGGTCAGCGCGCCGACCGGCAGATCGTCGAATGGACCGGAGTAGCCCAGCCCGAGCAGCGTCTTTCCTTTGAATGTCTCCAGCAGCTCCGCGTCGTGCCACTTTGTTTGACGGAAGACCGCCGCCGAGAGGATCAGGACCTCTGGCGCCGACGCTCCGTCCGCGCGGACACGAACGCGCGCGTAGTCCAGGTCGGGATGCACCGCGAGGGCGACGTTCGCCGGCAGCGTCCACGGCGTCGTGGTCCAGGCCAGGAACGATTCACCGGTGCGACCCTCGATCGGGAATCGGACGTACAGCGAGGTGTGGGTCATCTCCTTGTACGAGCCGGTCATCTCGTGCTCGGACAGGGCGGTGCCGCAGCGCGCGCACCAGGGCATGGCGCGGTGGCCCTTGTAGAGCCAGCCTTTCTCGTGGCAGAGCTTCAGCACGTGCCAGATGTGAGAGATGTTGTTGTCGGTGTACGTGTAGTACGAGTTGTCCCAGTCCATCCAGCGACCGAGGCGGATGTCGTGCTTGGTGATGACCGCGGCGGAGCGGTCGACCCGCGCGCGGCACGCCCGAGAGAAGCGGTCGATGCCGTACGACTCGATGTCTCGCTTGCTGTTGAGGTTCAGCTCGCGCTCGACCTGCACCTCGACCCACAGACCCTGGCAGTCGAAGCCGCTCTGCCACCGAAGCTCGCAGCCCTGCATCGCCTTGTAACGCTGGTAGAGATCCTTGTAGGTGCGTCCCCAGGCGTGGTGGACGCCCATGGCCTCGACGTTCGCGGTGATCGGACCGTCGATGAACGAGTACCGCGGCCCGCCGGCGTTCTTCTTGCGCAGCGCCTCGAAGCTTCGGTCGCGCTCCCACAGCTCCAGCACGCCGTGCTCGAGCTCGGGGAGGTCGAACGACGACCCCACCGGCGTGAATCGCGTCTTCTCGTTCGTCGCGGCCATTACATCTCCAAACACAAAAACGCCGTCCCGCTCCCGGGACGGCGCTGCCGTGGTACCACCCGAGTTGGCACGTCTCGCGTGCCCCCTCATCGCTTTGCTAACGGAGTGGCTCTCCGGCCGGGTCTAATCGCCTTGCGGCTTTCTTCCGGCGGCAGCGGGGTGGATCGCCCCTCGAACGCCTGTGCTTGCGAGTCTACCGGGCGCGCGCGCCCAGTTCCTCGCGCGGTGCGCCCGCGCCTCTCTCTCGAGTGCGCTCCGCGACCATCATGATACTTGACCTATATATGTAGCACCGATATATAACACTCGGGACGACGACCGGAGGTGCGACAGATGGCCAAGCGAAGCGAACAGGTGAAGGACGTGCGGTTCCGCGCCGACGCGACCGGCTGCCTGTCCCGACCCGCCTTCGAAGGTGCGGTGACCGCGGCCCTCAAGCGCGAGTCGGTGGCGACGCTGGTCCACCTCGATCTCGACGATCTGCTGGTGCTCAACGAGAAAGCCGGGCGTGAAATCGGCGACAAAGCCATCGCCACCACCATCGCCACCCTGGCCAAGACCGCGTCGAAGGAAGGGTGGACGCTCGGCCGCATCGGCGGCGACGAGTTCGCGCTGCTCGCGCCCGGTGCCGCGCTGGAGCCGGTCTTCCTCCGCGCCGAGCAGCTTCGCCAGGAGCTCGACGCAGCGCTCGCCAAAGCCATACCGCACGGACAGACGTGCACGGTCAGCATCGGCGTCGCCAACACCCCACGCGACACCAAATCCCGCGGTCCGGCGGCTGCGGACGAGCTCATGCGCAAGGCCGATCTCGCGCTGCTCGCCGCGAAGGAGCAGGGCGGCGATGCTGTCGGCCTCACTCCGAGCGACGACATGGTCCTCAAGTCCTCCTATTACTCTGCCGCGCAGCTCGGCCGGCTCAAAGGGCTCGCCGAACGCCAGAAGAAGAAGGAGGCGGCGCTCCTGCGCGAGGCGCTCGATGACCTCCTGCGCAAGCACGAGCGTTCCTGAGGCTTAGCCTCGAGTCGATGGAGCTCTCAGCCGACGCACGTCGCGAAGTGAGCGAGCTCGCGCGCCGGTATGGCGAGCCGCGCGCGGTCCACGCGACGATCCACGACGGCTTCGACGATCCGATCCGGCGGCGAGACCGATTCGGAGAGGTGTTGATGGCGGTGCGCCGGCCGAACGGCAAGCTGCTCGTCGCGATCAAGACCTTCTATCCGCGTGGTGCGTACCGTCTTCCGACCGGGGGTATCCACCACGGCGAGTCGATCCACGCCGCCCTCGTGCGCGAGACGAAGGAGGAGACAGGGCTCGACACTACGGTGCGGCGCTTCCTCGCGACGATCGCGTATCGCGGCCAGTCCTCGCCCACCGCGGCGCCGCTCTTTCACACCTTCGCGTTCCTGCTTGACGAGGTGGGCGGCACGCTCGGCGCGCTCGACACCGACGAGCAGATCGAGGATTGGCGCGAGATGGCGCCCGCGGAGCTGCGTGCGCAGGCGGCCATGTTGGACGCCCTCGTCACCGAGGGAACGAAGAGCATCGGCGGCAGCTGGTCCGACTGGGGACGCTTTCGGGCGATCGCGCACCGCGCAGTCGCGGACGCGCTCGAGGCTTAGTCGATCAGTCGAGCCGGAACAAGCGGTACGCGAGGATGAACGAGACGACCGCCCACACGAGCAGACCGAGGATCTGACCCCCCACGTCGCCCAGCGTCGCTCCCGTCGTCGCGATCGCGCGCAGCGCGTCGTTGAGGAATGTGAGCGGCAGGTAGTCGGCGATGGGCCTCAAGAAGGCCGGCACCGCGTCGCGGGAGAAGAACACGCCCGACAGGAACAGCTGCGGCAGCGTCACGATCTGCGTGGCGACGGCGGCCTGGTTCTCAGTGGTGAGGAGACCCGTCACGGCGAAGCCCAGATTGAGGAACACGACCGCACCCAGCACCGCGACCAACAGGAGTGACCCCAGCCCGCCGACGACCGTGACATTGAACGCGAGGACCGCGACCCCCAGAAGGATCAGCACCTGCACCACGGCGAGGATCAGCCGCTGGAGCACGTGCGCCGCGATGTAGTTCCGACGCGGGATCGGTGTCGCCATGATGCGGCGGATCACCCCGCGTGACCGCTCCGCGACGAATGCGAACGCGACGCTCGAGATGCCGAGCTGCATGATGGTCATCCCCAGGATCCCGGGCGTGAGGAAGTCGACGTATTTCAGGTTCCGCCCGGTGACCTCCTCGCGCTTCACGCTGACGACCGGCGCCGTCTGCGTCACGGCGAACGACAGCTCGTTGATCACCGAGTTCAGGATCGCGGTGCCGACAGCCCCCGCCTCGGCGCGGGCGCTGTTCTGGTAGAGGGTCAGCGTCGGCACGCTGGTGCCCGGCCGCGCCGGCGCGATGCGGAAGTCACCGGGGATCACGAGCACGAGATCGCGATCGCCGCCGGTCAGCTTCGCGACCTCGGCGGCGCGCTCACCGGTCGTGACCTTGAACGTTTCGATCTTCCCCAGCGTCGCAATGAACAACGCGCTCTGCTCGTTGTTGGCGTCGTCCACGATCCCAAGGTTCACGCGCACGGAGCCGCCGAAGTTCAACACGCCGAACAGCAACATGAAGAGGAGCGGGAAGAGGAACCCGAAGAACAGCGCCGTGCGGTCACGCGTGTACGCGCGGAGCAGCAGGACCGTGTACCCGAGGACCTGTCCCATCAATCCTCCCGCAGCGCGTGCCCGGTGACGTCGAGGAACACGTCGTCGAGGTTCGCCTGCTGCTGGACGATCGGTTTGCTGAAGCCTCGCTTCAGCAGGGCTTCGATGAGTGAGGGAGGCGAATCGAGCGCGACGATGCGGCCGCCGTCCATGATCGCGACCCGATCGCACAGTGCCTCCGCCTCGTCGAGGTAGTGGGTCGTCAGGAACACGGTCGTGCCGCGCGCGCGGATGGCGCGGACGAGCTCCCACAGGTTGCGTCGTGCCTGCGGGTCGAGCCCGGTGGTCGGCTCGTCGAGGAACAGCACGCGCGGTTCGTTCACCAGTGCGACGGCGATCGATAGCCGTTGGCGCTGACCACCCGACAGCTTCTCCTGCTTCTGCTTGGCCTTGTCCTCGAGGCCGACCGACCGGAGGATCGCCATCGCGTCGACGCGCCTGCGGTAGAAGAGCGCGAAGAGATCGACGATCTCGCGCGCCAGGAAGTTCTCCGGGAATGCGCTCTGCTGCAGCTGGACGCCGATCCGCTCCTTGACCCCCGACGGATCCTTGCGGACGTCGACGCCGGCGACGAGTGCCGTGCCGCCATCGGCCTCACGCATACCCTCGAGGATCTCGATGGTGGTGGTCTTGCCTGCTCCGTTCGGGCCGAGGAGGCCGAAGATCTCGCGCTCCTGGACGTCGAAGCTGACGCCGTCGACGGCTTTGATCTGACCGTAGCTCTTGCGAAGCTCACGCACGGAGACGATCGGCGGCACGCGCGCACGATAGCGGCAACGCCCCGAGCACGAACCGTATCGCGCGCTGCATCAGGGCCGGACGGATGATGCACGCCGGCGCGCGGTGATCACGGCCGGACGGATGATGCACGCCGGCGCGCGGTGATCACGGCCGGACGAATGCCCGGTAGGCGGCGTCATGCAGGTACAGCGCGACCGGTAGGAGCGCGACGGCTGCAACGACGATCCGCACGACGACCGGGTGCGGCCGGCGCAGCCGGGTATAGGTGACGACGAGGGCGACCGCGACCGCGGCGAGCAGCGGCACGGTCGTCAGCCAGTGCGAGGGCGCCGCGCCATCGAACACGAGCGAGTAGATGGTCGCCGCGTCGAGCGACCCTGCCGTGAGCCCGATGACGGCGAAGACGCCGGCGTTCCGCGCCGGGTCACGCAGCGCCAGAAGGATGCCGATACCGAGCGCGCCGAGGATCGTCCCGAGCATCCGCTCGTAGATACGGTGGTACGGCGCGTACAGGAAGGGGTCCGGGAAGGCGAGCGAGAGCACCACCGGAGCGAAGAAGAGCGCCGCGCAGACGATGCCGACCGCCCGAGCGCCGCGCAGGGTCGTCGTGCTCACGTGCGGCTGGCGTTCCACGACTGGCGAGTCTCGTACGCTAGGTGTTCTATGTCGAATGTGGGGAGTCGGCAGCGCCCGCTCATGCTCGCCGCAGGACCGTCGCTCGGGTCTCCCGGATTCGCTGCGCTCCTGTCAGCGCTCCTTCCGGGACTGGGGCAGGCGTATCAGGGCCGCTGGGTCAAAGCGGTGCTCATGCTGCTGCTGCCGCTCTTCGCCTTCGTCCTCGCGGGCGCGTTCGTCGTGAACGCGGATCCGCTCACGGCATGGGTGCTCCGTAACGCGACGTACGTGACGTTCCTGGTGATCGCGACCACACTCGTCTACCACCTCTACGTCGTGGGTGACGCGTTCACCGGTCGCATGCGACGACTCCGCGGCCGTCACCTCATCGACTACGCCGTCCTCGCGCTCGTGACGACGACACTGATCGTGACGTACGGGACGATCTACCGAGAATCGACGCCATGGGCGGCGCTGATGACGAGGATCTTCGCGCCGATCGCGCGCCAACAGGCCTCCGCTCCCGCCGGCGAGCAGCCCGCACCGGTCTGGACCGGGAACGAGCGCCTGAACGTGCTGGTCCTGGGCATCGACACGCGCGACGGCGACCGCACGACGCAGAACACCGACACCATGATCGTGGTCTCGCTCGATCCGGTGAACAAGACGGCAGCGATGCTCTCGATCCCGCGCGACGTCTACATCAACAAGCCCGGCACATTCCAGGGAAAGATCAACGGGGCGTTCGCGTTCGGCGGCCCCGACCTCACACGGAAGCTCGTCAACGACCTTCTCGGGATCAAGATCCATTCGTACGCGCTCGTGAATTTCGAGGCGTTCAACCGGATCGTCAACGGCGTCGGCGGCGTGATCGTCGACGTCAAGCGGCCGCTGCGCGACGAGTCCTACCCGACGGCCGACTACGGCGTCGAGCGCGTGAACATCACGCCCGGGCCGCAGCTCATGTTCGGTGACGCCGCTCTCAAGTACGCGCGGTCGCGCCACGACAGCAACGACTACAGCCGCTCGCGGCGTCAGCAAGATGTGCTCGGTGCGCTCCGCCTGAAGCTCTCACAGCCGCAGTCGCTGCGCACGCTCCCCTCTCTCATGGACGGCGTCGGCACGACGATCGAGACCGACTTCGATCCCGCCAACGTCCTGCCGCTTGCGCGCACGGCCTCGGGTGTCGAGAGCGCTGACATCACCAGCGACGTCCTCTACCCGTGCGGCGGCGATTACCCGCACTGCGAGCTGACCTACGACAGCGAGGGTGGGTTCTTCCTCATCCCCGACGTGGCCAAGGTCCGTGACCTCGCGGCGGCCCTCTTCTACGATCCGAAGGTGCGGCAGGAAGGCGCGCGCGTCGAGGTGCAGAACACCGGCGCGCCAAGTGGGGTCGCGAAGGAGGTGGCGGACCGGCTCGAAGCACGCGCGTTCGGCGTCAGCTCCGTCACGGATGGTGCATCGGCTCGGTCCGCGGTCGTGCTCCGGAACGCCAGCAAGCGCTACACGGCCGAGCAGCTCCGCACACAGCTGGGACTTCCGATGGAAACGGCCGAAGGATCCGGCGGGCCGGACATCGTCATACACATCGGCAACGACTTCAGGAGCTTCGCGACCGACTCAGCTCGCTGACTTGTATATCGGCGTGAGCCAGCCGCGGTAGCGCGCGTCCTTGCCGCGCACCGCGTCGAAGTAGATCTTCGAGATGCGCTTCGTGATCGTGCCGACCTCGCCCGTTCCAACGTCGCGATGGTCGACGCTCGTGACCGGCGAGATCTGGACGCCGGTCCCGCACATGAACATCTCGTCGCAGATGTAGAGCTCGGTGCGGTCGATGCTGCGCACCTCGACCGGCACGCCGATGTCCGTGGCGATGCGCATCACGTTGCTGCGCACGATGCCCTCGAGGATGTTGTCGGTGGCCGGCGGCGTCATGAGCCTGCCGTCACGCACGAGGAACAGGTTGGCGGCGCTCCCCTCCGACACGTGTCCGTCCTGCGTCAGCACGATGGCCTCGGCGAATCCGGCTTCCTCCGCCTCGCTCTTCGCCAGGGCGGCATTCACGTACGAACCGGTGATCTTGGCGCGCGCGGGGATGGCGTTGTCATCCACCCTGCGCCACGACGACACGTGGCAGGCGATGCCCTTCTCGATGTCGATGTAGTTGCCGAACGGCACGGCGAACACGCTGAATCCGTCCTCGAGGTTGTGGAGGCGGACGCCGACGACCGGGCTGGACTTGTACGCGACGGGCCGGATGTAGGAGTCCTCGCGGTAACCGCATTTCCGGAGCAGGTCGACGGTGATGGCGACGAGCTCGTCGACGGTGTGCGGGATCGAGATACGCATGATCCTTCCCGAGCGCAGGAGCCGCGAAAAGTGCTCCCGCAGGTTGAGGCCGTACAGCTGCTCCTCTTCGGCGTTCCAGTAGGCTCGGATGCCCTCGAAGACGCCCGTCCCGTAGTTGAAGGCGTGCGTCATGACCGAGATCTTCGCCTCGCGGATGGGAACGAACTTGCCGTCCAGGAAGGCCCACGCGCTGTCCGGCGCGGCGCCCCGCGGCAGCTTGGCGGGTCGCACCAGCTCCTGCACCATCGCCCACTCCTTGCCGGTCGCGTCAAGCGACCCTTACCCACCCGACCGCACGCCCCGTGCCGAGCTTGTTCTCGCATTGTGACACGGGGATCCCGGCACGTCGGTGACGGTTGTTGGTCAGACCGCTACGATGCCGCGTGGTCAGACCGCTGTTGAGCCATTCGCGGCCGAACGGCGTAGCAGTCCGTGGAGGTGCAGGCATGTGGCGAGTTAGCGGTAGGCGTTTCGTGTCGATCCTGGGAGCGGGAATGCTCGTCGCGACGGCGTGCGGAGGTGGTGCCACCACCCCGTCGCCCTCGCCCAGCGCGACGACCGAAGCCTCGGCTTCGGTGGCGACCGTCACACAGCCGACCCGCCCGGTGGAGTTCGTGATCAGCACGGCCGTCGGCGGGGGTTCCGATATCTACGCGCGCGCGATGCAGGCGATCATCGAAGAGCAGAAGCTGTCACCACAGCCGGTGCAGCCGACGAACAAGGAAGGCGGTTCCGGCGCGGTCGCGTTCACCTACGTGTTCGAGAAGAAGGGTGACATGCACTACGTCATGATCACCCTCAACAGCTTCTTCACCACGATCATCACGCAGAAGCTGCCGTACAAGGCGACGGACTTTACGCCCATCGCCAACCTCGCGCTCGACCCGTTCTTCCTATGGGTCAACGAGGACAGCCCGTGGAAGACGGCCGGTGACCTCATCGCCGCGGCGAAGGACAAAGAGCTCGTCGCCTCCGGCACCGGATCGAAGCAGGAAGACGAGGTCATGTTCCTGCGCATCCAAGCGCTCGCCGGGACGAAGGCTTTCCGCTACGTGCCCCAGTCCGGCGGCGGTGCCGTCGCAATTGCCCTCGCCGGCCACCAGGGTGGCGTCGAAGTCACGGTGAACAACCCGAGCGAGGGGCTCGGTCTGTACCAGCAGAAGAAGCTTCGCCCGCTCTGCTCGTTCACGCCCGCGAGCCCAACGACCGGCGCGTACTCGGGCCTCGCGACGTGCAAGTCACAGGGCCTCGCGATCGACGACTACTACGTCATGCGGGCGATCATGGCGCCGCCCGGGCTGTCCGCATCGCAGCAGGCGTTCTGGGTCGACGTGTTCAAGAAGGTGTACGAGTCCGCGAAGTGGAAGGCGTTCATGGACACCAACGCCCTCACCCCGGACTTCCGGTCGGGCATCGATTTCCGCTCGTTCATCAACAACTACGAGAAGCTTCACATCGACATCGCGACCAAGAACAAGTGGGTGTGACCCCCACGGCGTGAGGCCGTACCAGGTCGCGACGGCGGCGGTCATGATCCTGATCGCCGCCGTCGCCATGGTCGACAGCCGAGCCTCCGCGCTCCCTGACCCGACGGGAAAGTTTCCCGGCGGTCTTGGACCGGGCTTCTATCCGTTCTGGTCGGCGGCGTTGATCGCCGGGGCGGCCCTCGTCGTCATCTACCGCTGGTACGTCACCGCGGACACGGCCGAGGGCGTGTTCGCGAAACGCGAGGCGTGGACCGCACCGCTCAAGATCGCCGTCCCGATGATCGTCGCCGTCGCGATGATCCAGTGGATCGGTTTCTACTTCGCGACCGGTCTGTACATGGGGTTCTTCGCGCGGTTCATCGGCCGCTACCGCTGGATCTGGGTCATCGTCATCGCGGTCGTGTTCCCCGCCCTCATCTACCTGTCCTTCGAGAAGGGCTTCCGGGTGTTCCTGCCGAAGAGCAAGCTCTACGAGCAGGGCTTCCCCCTGTAGCGCGAGAGGCCGATGGAGATCCTCACCGGATTCACGAGCACGCTGGGCAGCCTCGCCGGCGGCTTCGGCACTGCGCTCCAGCCGTTCAACCTTCTGCTCCTCACGATCGGATGCTTCCTCGGCCTCGTCATCGGCGTTCTCCCGGGGCTCGGCGGGACCAGCGGCGTGGCGATCCTCCTCCCGATCACGGTCTTCATCGCGAACACCGGGCCCGGCGGCGCGACGAGCGCGGTCATCTTCCTCGCGGGCATCTACTGGGGAGCATTGTTCGGCGGTGTCATCACCTCGATCCTCTTCAATATCCCGGGCGAGCCGTGGTCGGTCGTGCTGCTCTTCGACGGCTTCCCGCTCGCGAAACGACTCGGGAAACCCGCGGTCGCGCTCTTGTCCTCGTTCTACGCGTCTTTCATCGGCGCGCTCATCGCCACCGTGCTGTTCACGTTCTTTGCCCGCGCGCTCGCGGACGTCGCTCTTGCATTCGGCCCGGCCGAGCTCTTCGCCGTTTTCATCATGTCCTTCGCGACGCTCATCGGACTCGGCTCGGAATCGCCCGCGAAGAGCGTGATGATGATCGGGTTCGGCCTCCTGCTCGCGGCCATCGGCTTCGACACCATCACCGGCGCCCCGCGCCTCACCTTCGGCCGCATCGAGATCCTCTCGGGCATCGGCTTCGTCCCGGTCACGATCGGCCTCTTCGGCATGGGCGAGATCCTCGCGTCCGCCGAGGAGCAGGGCATCGGCTTCGTCGAGCGCCTCAGCGCCAAGGTCGGTCTCAAGGACATGCGCGAAACGCTCGGCGAGCTCCGAAAGCGCATCTGGACCGTGGTGATCACCGCCGTCATCGGCTTCTGGTTCGGCGTTCTCCCGGGCCACGGGGCGACCGCGGGGTCCTTCCTCGGCTACGG
Organism: Candidatus Limnocylindria bacterium; assembly: GCA_041493915.1. Taxonomy (GTDB): domain Bacteria; phylum Chloroflexota; class Limnocylindria; order P2-11E; family P2-11E; genus CF-39. The sequence goes on along the minus strand of JBGPZT010000022.1, from coordinate 5,689 downwards.
CCTCGCGCGCCAGTACTCGAAGAACAAGGCGAACTTCGGCAAGGGCGAGATCACCGGGATCATGGCACCGCAGGCCGCGGCCGACGCCTCGGCGGTCGGGTCGCTCGTGCCGATGGTCGCATTGGGCGTCCCCGGCTCACCGACGTCGGCGGTCATCATGGCCGGACTCTTCATCTGGGGCCTGCAGCCGGGGCCGCTGCTGTTCATCGACCATCCCGATTTCGTCTGGGGACTGACGGCGAGCATCTACCTCGGGCACCTCATCACCTTCACCATGTGCCTCCTCGCCGTGCCGCTCCTCGCGAAGATCATGCACGCGCCCTACGCGATCATCACGCCGTTCATCGTCATCATCTCGATCATCGGCTCGTACTCGCTGAACAACAGCATGCTCGACGTGTTCATCACCATCACGTTCGGGTTCGTCGGCTACTGGCTGCGCAAGATGAAGTACCCGCTAGCGCCGCTCGTCGTCGCCATCGTGCTGGGCGACTCGACCGAGCGCGAGCTTCGGAAGGCGCTCATCGCGAGCGGCGGCAGCCCGCTCATCTTCGTCGGCAGCCCGCTCGCCGCGACGCTCATGACCCTCGCGGTCATCCTCCTGCTGCTGCCCGTCGTGCGTAGCCTGCGCGAGCGCCGCGCGCGGCCCGCGTCCGCCGACCCCGCGGCGTGACGCCACTCGACATCGCGCTCATCGTCGCGGCCTTCGCCCTCATTCTTGTCGGCGCCGAGGTCTTCACCAACGGGATCGAGTGGCTGGGGATCAAGCTCAACATGTCCGAAGGTGCCACCGGCAGCATCCTTGCGGCGCTCGGCACCGCCACGCCGGAGACGCTCATCCCGATCGTCGCGATCATGTTCACGAACACCGCCGACTCGGACGAGATCGGCGTGGGCGCGATCCTCGGCGCGCCGTTCATGCTCGCGACGCTGGTCATGCTCCTCATCGGCGTGACCGCGTACGTCCTGCGAAAGCGGCGCGGGCGCGACACGCTGCGCGTCGACGCGGCACACGCGACAAGAGACATGTCGTTCTTCCTGGTCCTCTACACGATCGCGCTGGCACTTGCGCTCCTGCCGCGAGACCTGCACTTCCTTAAGGGCTACGTGGGGTGGATCTTCCTCCCCGCCTACTTCCTTTATCTGTTCCTCGTCCTCCGCACGCCGAAGGCGACCACGGTGGACATCGAGGAGCAGGCGGAGGAGCGCGAGGCTTTCGACGAGCTCACCTTGGCGTCGCAGCTGCGGCGTTTCGGAGTCGCGGTCGTGCCGACGCGGCCACCCATGTGGCTCGTGCTGGTGCAGACCTTCGTCTCGTTCGGAGCCATCCTCGTTGGAGCCCGCTTCTTCGCGACATTCGTCGAGGACTTCTCCCACGCGATGAACTTCAACACGCTCCTGGTCGCGCTGGTGCTGGCCCCTTTGGCGACGGAGCTGCCGGAGGCGGCCAACAGCCTGCTGTGGACAAAGGACGGGAAGGACGTCATCGCGCTGGGGAACGTCGCCGGCGCGATGGTCTTCCAATCGACGATCCCGGTCACGATCGGCGTGCTGCTCACGCCCTGGGAGCTCGGCCGCTTCGGTACCCTCGCGGCCGTGTTCGCGCTGGTCTCGGGCCTGCTCATCTGGATCCAGCTTCGCTTCCGCGCGCGCGACAACTCGCTCCCCCTGTCATCGCTCATGCTCGGAGGAAGCCTCTACGTGGTGTTCCTGGTCTACGTGGTCTGGAGCGTCGTGGCGGGCCTGCCAGCCTGATCCCGCGCACCTGACTAGAATCGCGGCGTCGCGCAGTGACCAGCTTCCATGCGCCGCGCGACGGGATAAGAGGGAGGTCGGACGGATCCATGAAGCGTCTCATCGCGATCTGTGCTGCCGTTGGGCTCGTCGTTGCCGCCTGCGGCGTTATCCCGGGCACCGGTAGTGGGCTCAAGATCGGGATGGTCACTGACATCGGCCAGCTCGAGGACAAGTCGTTCAACGAGTTCTCCTGGAAGGGCGTCCAGGAAGGCGCTAAGGCCATCAGCGCGCCAACGCCGGTCGCGATCGTCACCAGGGACATTGCCGACTACAAGCAGAACATCCAGCAGCTCGTCGACCAGAAGTACGACATCATCGTCACCGTTGGCTTCCTGATCGGCACGGACACGCTGGCGGCCGCCAAGGCGAATCCGACGATCCAGTTCTTCGGTGTCGACCAGTTCGTCGCCGACCCTGTGCCCGCCAACTACCAGGGCCTGCTGTTCAACGAGGCCCAGGCGGGCTACCTCGCCGGCATCGTCGCCGGCACGATCACCAAGAGCGGCAAGATCGGCGCGGTCGGCGGACGCTCGGACGTGCCGCCGGTCGTGAACTACATCAAGGGCTACGAGAACGGCGCGAAGTCGGTGAAGTCGAACGTCGTCGTGACGTCCGTCTACGTCGAGGACTTCAACGCCCCTGACAAGGGCGAAGCCGCGGCGAAGACGATGATCAGCAACGGCGTGGACGTCGTGTTCCAGGTCGCCGGGCTCACCGGCTCAGGCGTGCTCCGCGCCGCGTGCAACGCGAAGATCTACGGCATCGGCGTCGATGTCGACCAGTATCTGTCGCTCCCCGACTCGAAGGCATGCATCATCACCAGCGCGGAGAAGCGATTGCTCAACGCCGTGCGTGACGGGATCAAGCGCTTCAAGGACAAAGGCAAGCAGACGGGCAACTTCACCAACGACGCGACGAACGACGGCATCGGCGCGTCCGAGATACGCAACCTCAGCCCGGTGCCGGCGGGTCTGACGGACAAGATCAAGCAGGCCACCGAGGACATGAAGTCCGGCAAGCTCAAGCCAGTTCCGTGATCCAGGTCCGCTGGTAGGCGAGGCGAGATGAGACGGGCCGACCTTCGGGTCGGCCCGTTCTTGCTATGAGCGACCAGACATCCGTCCTCGAAATGCGGGGCGTCACCAAACGCTTCGCCACCGGCACGCTCGCGAACGACTCGATCGATCTCGACCTCGGTGAACGCGAGATCCAGGCCATCCTCGGCGAGAACGGCGCTGGCAAGACCACCCTCATGAACATCCTCTACGGGCTGGTCACGCCGGATGAAGGCGAGATCCGCATCGACGGCGCGCCGGTCACGATCCAGGGTCCCGCTGACGCGATCGCGCGCGGAATCGGAATGGTGCACCAGCACTTCATGCTCGTGCCGGTCCTCACGGTCGCCGAGAACGTCGTGCTCGGCCAGGAGATCACGCGGGGTGGACAGGTGCTCGACATGCGCGCGGCCGAGCGGCACATCCGTGAACTCGCGGAGCGGCTCGGGTTCACACTGGAGCCCGGCGCGCGCGTCGACCAGCTGTCCCTCGGTCAACAGCAGCGCGTCGAGATCCTGAAGGCCATCTATCGCGGGGCGCGGATCCTCGTCCTCGACGAGCCGACCGCCGTGTTGACGCCGCAGGAGACGCGCGAGATCTTCCGCGTGCTTCGACGGCTGCGCGACGAGGGCACCAGCATCATCTTCATCAGCCACAAGCTCGACGAGGGCCTCGAGATCGCGGACCGCATCACCGTCATTCGCCGCGGAAAGGTCGTCGGCAGCCGGAAGCCGGCCGAGACGAACGAGAACGAGCTCGCAGAGCTGATGGTCGGCCGCGCCGTGTCGCTGCGCGTCGACCGAGGGCAGTCGCATCCCGGCGACGTCGTGCTCGAGGTCGTCGGGCTGCGCGCGAATGACGACCGGCGCCACGACGTTCTCCGGGGCGTCGACCTGACCGTCCGCGCGGGCGAGATCGTCGGCATCGCTGGGGTCGGCGGCAACGGGCAGGACGAGCTCGTCGAATGCATCGTCGGCCTGCGAAAGCCCATCGCGGGCACGATCCACCTAGCCGGTCACGACATCACCCGCCTCAGCATCGACGCTCGCCGCGACCTCGGCATCGCGTACGTGCCCGCCGACCGCCAGCGCTTCGGGCTCGTTCTGCCCTTCGGCCTTCCGGACAATTTCGTGCTCACGCGCTACGCGGAGCCGCCGTTCGCCGGTGGCCTCGGTGGCTTCGTGCGGCAGGACGGCGCGATCCGCAGCGAGAGTGCGCGCCTGGCCAAGGAGTTCGACGTCCGCTCGTCTTCGCTCGACGTTACGGCCGCCACGCTTTCGGGTGGCAACCAGCAGAAGGTCGTCGTCGCGCGCGAGTTCCGTCACGACCTCAAGGTGCTGATGATCGACCAACCCACGCGAGGCCTCGACGTCGGCAGCATCGAGTTCATCCACAAGCAGGTGATCGAGCGGCGCAACGCCGGCGTCGCGGTGCTGCTCGTGTCGGCCGAGCTCGACGAGGTGCTCGATCTCTCCGACCGTGTCCTGGTCATGTACCGCGGCCGCATCGTCGGGAGCTTCGCGGCTGCGGAGGCCCAGCGCGAGAAGGTCGGGCTACTGATGGCCACCGGGCAGGCGCGGCCGTGAGGAACTGGCGCGCGCGCCTCGCACCGACCTGGGCGAAAGCATCCATACCCGTCTACTCGATCGTCCTCGCGTTTGCGGTCGCCGCCGTCGTCGTCATCGTGTCGAGCGCGTTCACCGCGACCGGTTTCGACCCGCTGCTCCCCCTCGCGGCATACGCGCGTCTGCTCGCGGGCTCGTTCGGCAGCGGAAACGCCATCGCCAACACGCTGGTCGCCGCCGCGCCGCTGATGTTCGGCGGTCTCGCGGTCGGCATCGGACTCAAGGCCGGCCTCTTCAACATCGGCGTCGCCGGACAGTTCCTCGTCGGGGCGTTCGCTGCGGCGGTCACGGGTGCGTCGCTCGCGACGGCTCCGACGATCGTTGGCATGCCGCTCGCGATGCTCGCGGGTGCGGCCGCCGGTGGGGCCTACGGTTTCATCCCAGGCTACCTCAAGGCACGGACAGGAGCCCATGAGGTCGTCACCACGATCATGCTCAACAACGCTGCGGTCCTCCTGCTTACGTGGGCCGTGAACGACCTCGTGCGAGCGCCCGGGTTCACGTTCCCGCGCACCGGCGACATCGGCCAGAGCGCACTGCCGATCCTCGCTGGTCGGAACCTCCACCTCGGGATCGTGTTCGCCGTCGCCGCGATCTTCGTGATCCGCTGGATCCTCGAGCGCACGACGCTCGGCTTCGAGATCCGCACGGTCGGGTCGAATCCGAGCGCCGCGAGGTATGCCGGCATGCGGCCGATCTTCATCACTGCGCTCACCATGACGATCTCGGGGCTCCTCGCTGGTCTCGCGGGCGCGATCCAGATGCTCGGCGTCATCGGCTTCTACGCTCCGGGCATCACGGCGTCGGTCGGGTTCGACTCGATCGCCGTGGCGCTCCTCGGACGATCCGCCCCGATCGGCATCCTCTTCGCTGCACTTCTCTTTGGCGCGTTCCGCGCCGGGGCGCCGCTCATGCAGATCGAGACGAGTGTGCCCGTCGAGGTCATCGACATCATCCAGGCGCTGGTCATCCTGTTCCTCGCCGCCGATCTGATCGTGCGCAAGGTGTTCCGCGTGCGCGCCCCAAAGGTGGAGATCGCCGAGCTGGCGACGGTCACCGGATCGTGGGGCGCAGGAACGCCTCCAGCCAGCGGGGCGGGCTGATGGACCTCCTCGCGCTGCCGCGCCTCGTCTGGGAGTTCCTCGTCTATCTCTTCCTGGTCATGCCCGACCTGCTCCCGATCATCCTCTCGCTCGCGACGCCGCTCGCGCT
>JBGPZT010000242.1:0-2579 GCA_041493915.1 Candidatus Limnocylindria bacterium | reverse complement strand
AGTTCTGGCGGAATTCGGGTAGCGCCGCGTAGCATCACCTGAAGAACCATGTGTCGCCAGTTCAATTCTGGCCCTCGGCACAGATTGGCATGGCCCATGCGCAACTACCCCAGCGTGCCGCAAGGGCGGTCCTATGGTCGCGTCGCCGTAAGGCTGCTCGCATTTTCGGTGGCCGCCCTCACGGCGTGCTCAAGCTCTGTGCCGTCCGCCAGCGCAGAGCCCTCCGTGGCGATCGCATCGCCGTCACCGAGCCCGACGCCGACCGCGACCCCGCGACCTCTGGTCGACGTGCGGTCGGTCGGCGTATTCGGCACGAGCGTCGCCGCGAGCGGAGATTTCAGCGGGCCGGGCAAGTCGCAGATCGCGCTGCTGCAGGACCCGCTCGCGGACTCGAGTCTCAGGATCACCGTCCGTGAAGCCAATGCCGATGGCGAGACGTTCTCCGAATCGACCTGGCTGACGACCGGGCCACAGTCCTTCAACCTGGCTCGCGCGAAGTTCGCTGTCGCGGACGTGACGTTCGACGGTAATGACGATCTCGTTGCGCTGTACGACGCCCACGAGAACCGCTCGACGCTGCTCGTCTTCAAGTCCACAGGAACGTCGTTCATGCCGCCCGAGCAGTGGTGGATCGGTGACGACTATCTGTGGAGCCGCGCCCGCTACATCATGGCCGGGAAGTTCGGCGCGAACGGCCACGACTCGGTCCTCGTCGCGTACCAGAACGAGAGCTTCGACATGCGGATCCACCACTTCGAGTCGACCGGCACGTCATTCACATTCGGCGGCACCCAAGGTGCCTACGACTCCGCACCAGGACAGGTCGACCTATCGCGCATGCGCTTCGCGGTCGGCCGATTCACGCGGAGCGGCGGCGCACAGCAGCTCGCGGCGCTTTATCAGTACCCGAACTCGCGTGTGCGCCTCAACGTCTTCGAGCCGTCGCCGACCGGATTCCTGCTCCAGTCAAACGTGTATGAGACCGCCGAGGGTGAATACGACCTCGGCCGCGCGTCGATCGTCGCCGCCGATGTCACCGGCGATGGAAAGGACGACTTGCTTTCGCTGTATGGGGACCCCGACGGAAGCGCGCACGTCCAGGTCTTCGACTCGGCGGCGACCTTCAAGCCTTCGAACAGCTGGGCGGGTTGGGCCGCGCTGCCGGCCGCGTCGATCTGCGCCGGCGCGACCGCGCTTCTCGTCGGCGACTGGAACGGCGACCGCAGGGTCGACGCACTCGGGCTCGCCCCGACGGACGGCACCGTGGCACGGAGCGCGCTGCTGCGGAACCTCGGCACGTCGTTCAAGGTGACGGCGACGAGCGAAGAGACGTTGTGCCCGCGCTGGCCGCTGACCGGTCTTCCGCTCGCCGGTGGCTCGGCGACGAAGCGTCCTCTCTATGTGAAGGTCGACAACAACCCGACGGCCCGCCCGCACTACGGGATCAGCAAGGCGGATCAGGTCTACGAGTGGCTGGTCGAGGGCCTCACGACGCGACTCGCCGCGGTGTTCCAGTCGCGTGATCCTGACGTGATCGGTTCGGTGCGTAGCGTTCGCATGACCGATCTTCCGGTCCTGCCCAGCCTCGATGCCGCGCTCGTCTACACCGGCGGTGGGCCTGAGGAGCTCATGACCCTCCACTACGACGAGGCGGTGGCACACCGCTACGTGGATCTCAAGCCCGGCTTCGGCTGGGGCTACCGCGTCGCGTTCCGACCCGCGCCGTACAACTACTTCACGACGTACCGCGCGGTCCAGGATGCGATGACAAGTGTCCCCGACGCGGATCAGCCCGCGAAGGTGCCTGCGTGGGACTTCCTTCCACCCACGATCACCGATCCGCTCGCGGGCGGTTTCGCGACCAGCGTCGCCGCCACCACGATCTCAGTGCCGTATCGCGCGCTCTTCGGCGTCCGCTATCAATACAACGATGCCTCGCGGACGTACGCACGCTTCATCGATGGCGTTCGTGAGGTCGACGCGGCGAACGGTGAATCCGTTGCCGCGAAGAACATCGTGGTCATCCTGACCGAGGTCCACTTCACCGATGCGTTCGGTCTCGATCCCGCCGGCAATCCGAAGCTCGACATGGTCCTCAGGGGGACCGGGCAGGGGATCGTCTTCCGCGACGGCAGGCGTGAAGAGGTCACGTGGACGCGTCCGGACATCTTCGATGTCTTCACGCTGACCAACGCCGCCGGCGAAGCGGTGCGGCTCGCGCCCGGCCAGACCTGGATCCATATCGTGCCGAAGGACTGGACGATCCCGAGCCAGTAGCGCGCATGTCGCGTCGAGCAGCCGTCCTATAATCGGGTCGTTACCGGAGCGATCCGGGACATGCGGAAGTGGCTCAGTTGGTAGAGCATCACCTTGCCAAGGTGAGGGTCGCGGGTTCGAGTCCCGTCTTCCGCTCCGATTTGAATCAGGGTCGCTCGCCGACTCCGTCGCGGTCTCCCAGCGTGCACTGCCTGACACAGGTCTCCCAATGCGGCCAGCATCGCCGGCACGTGCAAGAACGACCTGTATCTAGGGCCCTGTCCTCTCGGGCCGAGCGAACGATCCTCTAAGCACCTCGAGGT
>JBGPZT010000239.1:0-2648 GCA_041493915.1 Candidatus Limnocylindria bacterium | reverse complement strand
GTCAAGGCCGCGCCGACCTGCGTTCCCTGACGATCATCGAAATCCTCGCCCTGCGTCGCATCGCGCGCGATGAGGTACTCGAGGCCCTGATACGGCAGCACCCACACGTTCGACGCGACAAGCACGACGAAACCGGCTACCCACGGCGAGATCCCGAGCGCGGGCGCGGCCGGGACCAGCGCGAGGCTGAGAAGCACCATCGCGGGCCGGCTCGGCAAGACGATGCGACTGAGCATGACAAGCACCGCGAACGCGATGACGAGCAGGCCCGGCGAGCGAAGGCCGCCCGTCACGTCGAGTAGCAACGCCGAGATCCACTTATCGACCCCGCCGCTCTGCAGCACCGCGCCGGAACCGAGCAGCACGCCGAGGAACGTGAGGAAGCCCCAGTCGAGCGATGAGCGGAAGCGCTCGCGGTCGAGGACGCCGCCGGTCACGATCACCAGCGCGCCGAGCGCGAGCCACGCCGCATCGATCTGAATGAGCGGCTGCACGACGAGGCCGACGACGAGCACCGCGAGCCCCGCGATCGCGACGCCCTCCTGACGCGACAGCGGCCCGAGGATGCGCGCCTGTCTGCGAATGGTCTCGGCGGAGACCTGGCCCTGTTGCTCAGGCCGGAGCATGACCAGCAGGACGACGAGCGCGCCGACCAGGCACGCGATGCCGACGGGCGCCGCGGCGGCCAGCCAGCCGATCCAACCGAAGCGCAGCTGGTCGTCGGCGGAGAGCAGACCGACGACGAAGAAGTTCGTGGCGAGTCCGGTAAGGAACACGCTCGAGAAGTACCAGTAGCCGATGAGGCCCGCGAACGCGAGCGACGCGCTGCCCTTGCTGCGCGGTGCGTAGCCAAGCGCGCGCGCGAGCTCGTGCGCGAGCGGCGCGATCGCCGCCACCCGCGCGACCGAGAGCGGCACGAGCGGCGTGAGCAGCACCCCGCCGAAAAGGAGCGCGAGCAGCTGCCCGGTGTGCGTCGCGGGGAACGCGCGCAACAGCATCAGCGCGGCGCGGAAGAGCAGGCCCGAGCGCAGCATCGCGGCCGCGAGCGCGAGCGCGCCGAGCGCGAGCACCCATGACGACGATGCGAAGCCGGAGAACGCCTGCGCGACCGTGGTGAGACCCAGCACGCCCCACGCGCCTGCCATCGCGAGGGCGACGGCGAAGTCGGGCACTGGCTCGAACAGCCACGCAACGCCTGCGCCGACGAGGATCACGAAGATGTGCCAGCCGTTCACGCTGAGGCCGGCCGGTGGCGGGATCCACCACAGCGCGATCGGGACCGCGACGGCCGCGAGCGCGCCGATGACGCGCGAGCGCATAGCCCGCGGTCGTGGACGCGCGTCGAGCGTGAGCGGCCGCGCTTCCTCGAGCTGTGGCGCGCCGACGAGGGCACGCTGTCGGCGATCGAGCGTGTCGGCGAGCGAGGTCGCGACGCGCAGGCCGATCTCCGGACGCTCGCGGACGAGCTGCTCGAAGCGCTCGCGCGGAAGGCGCCAGATGCGCGCGTCGGTCGTCGCCTGGACCGTCGCCGTTCGTCGGGAGAGGAGCAGCCCCATCTCGCCGAACGTTCCCGGCGCGCTGACCTGGCCCACCTCGACCGCGCCGTCCGGCGCGTGGACGGCGGCCGAGAGCTCGCCACGCTCGAGCAGGTAAAGCTCGTGGGCCTCGGTGCCCTCGCGCATTATCTCGGTGCCCACCGTGACGTCGATCGGCTCGAGCGCTCCCGCGAGGCGCGCGAGGCTCACGCGATCGAGATCGCGGAAGTACGGAACGAGTCGGAGGAGTCGCTCGAGCGCGTCATCGTGGTCGTCGGACACGGCGCGCGAAGGTTAGCGCCTGCGACCGCGGGGAGAGAACCTCTCAACGATCGTTGTCAGGACGTGCTGGTCCTCGCTTGCTAGAATTGCGATGTCAACCGATGACCCCGTAGCTCAGTTGGATAGAGCGCTTGCCTACGAAGCAAGAGGTCGACGGATCGTGCCCGTCCGGGGTCACTTGGCTGTATCCATGTAGGTTACATCGACCCCGTAGCTCAGTTGGATAGAGCGGCAGACTTCGAATCTGCAGGTCGACGGATCGTGCCCGTCCGGGGTCACAGTCGGTGTGATTGAGCCGTCCACTCCAGACGCGGCTCGCTGACGCGTATCCCGCCCGGGTGGTCCACCTGAGCTAGTTCTCGGTAGTGGCCGCGGGCCTTCGCGGTCCTGCGTCGGTGGCAGTTGGCGCACCGCACATCGCATTGTTGGATCTCGGCGAGGACGTCCGTCCAACTGGCGCGTCTGCGCATGAGGTCAACGATCTGTGCCCGCTTGTTGGCCCGATGATCGAACTCAAGTACGACGGGTTCTGTTTCCCCACAATCGACGCACGGATGCGCCAAGAGGTAGTCCCATCGTTGCCGCCTCGCGCCCAGGGGGACATTGCCGGTCGGTTCTTGCAGGTCGAGGTAGTAGCCGCGTGTCCGTGCTGTCTTGCGCCTATGGCAATTGGCACAACGAACATCGCATTTCTCGATCTCAGCGAGGATCTCGGCCCAAGTGGCGTGCTTCCGCATGAGTTCCATGATTCCCGCGCGCTTCTGCGCGCGATGGTCGAACTCGAGTAGTAGCGGGTCGCGCTCGCCGCAGTCCACGCACGGATGTCCGAGG
>JBGPZT010000251.1:0-2179 GCA_041493915.1 Candidatus Limnocylindria bacterium | reverse complement strand
TGGAGTCCCCATCGTGGGGTAACCGTGTCGCTAGACGCGGCGCCGCGCCCCCGAGGGCCCCCGCGCGCGCGGGGGCCCCGCCCCTACGGGAGGGGGTTCCGCGCGACGAGCGGTTTGCGGGGCCGCGTCGCCGCGTCTTGCGACTGTTTCCCCCTCTATGGGGAATCCATCACCCCTAAACTCACCGGACCAGCGTCTCGGAGGATAGGGAGCACATGGCAACCGCAGTACCGCCAGCAGCAGCAGCACCGGCGCACGCGATGGCGGCGCCACGGCCGGCCGAGGCGTCCGCGCCGCTCGCACCGGCGACGATCGAGGAGACCGGACTCACGTCGGCGTTCGTCGCCGACCTCACGCTGAAGCTCCTGTACCAGCGTGCCACGACCGCCGCCGAGCTCACGCAGGTGCTTTGCCTGCCGCTCAAGATCCTCCAGCCCGTCCTCGACTTCTGCAAGACCGAGCACCTCGTCGAGGTGAAGGGCGGCGCTGGCGTCACGGCCTCCACCTACGTCTACATGATCACCGAGAAGGGCCAGGTGCGCGCGAAGGAAGCGCTGGCGCGCAACGGCTATGTCGGAGCGGCCCCCGTCCCGCTCGCGGCGTACGTCACCCGCGTGCGCGCGCAGTCAGTTGGCGCGGTACACGTCACCCTCGAGGGCCTTCGCAAAGCGCTCTCCCATCTCGTGCTTCCCGACCTCACGCTCCGCCAGCTCGGGCCGGCCATAAACAGCGCGCAGTCGATATTCCTATTCGGACCTCCCGGCACCGGGAAGTCGACGATCTCGAAGGCGCTCGCGACGATGCTCCAAGGCAGCATCGTCGTGCCGTACGCGATCCTCGTCGGCCAGCAGATCATCCGCGTATACGACGCCTCGCGTCACCGTCCGCTCATCGAGCTCGACGCGCGCTTCGACCGGCGCTGGGTCCCGGTGTCGCGCCCGTTCGTCGAGGTCGGCGGTGAGTTGATGCTCGAGGACCTCGATCTCGTCTTCGACCCGCACACGAAGGTCCACGAGGCGCCGTTCCAGATGAAGGCGAGCGGTGGCGTCCTCCTCATCGACGACTTCGGTCGCCAGCGCGCCTCGCCCGATCAGCTCCTGAACCGCTGGATCGTCCCGCTCGACCGCGACGTCGATTTCCTGACGACGGCCGACGGTCGCAAGATCGAGGTGCCGTTCGACGTGCTGCTCGTCTTCGCGACGAACCGCACGCCGTCATCGCTGGTGGACGAGGCGTTCCTGCGGCGCATCCAGTACAAGATCGAGATCAAGCCGCCGACGCCGGAGGAGTTCTCGGAGATCCTGCGCCGTGTCTGCGAGCAGCAGAAGATCACGTTCTATCCAAAGGCCGCCGAGTGGATCGCGAAGTACTGCCTCGAGCGGAACATCGCGCTGCGTTCGTGCCACCCGCGTGACCTCATGCAGCACCTGGGCGCCGCCGCGCGGTTCCTGGGGAAGCCCTCGGAGCTCACACCGGAGCTGGTCCAGCTTGCCTGTGAGACCTACTTCGTAGCGATCTAGCGCCCTATCCTCACCGGCGTGGGTCCGAGTGAACGACTGAGCGGTCTGCGGCAGCGCGCCGCCGTCGGTGGCGGTGAAGCCCGGACCCAGCAGCAGCACGCGAAGGGCAAGCTGACCGCGCGAGAGCGCGTGGATCTGCTCCTCGACGACGGATCGTTCACCGAGCTCGATGCCTTCGTGGTAGCGCGCCCCACCGAGCTCATCCCCGACGACGAGCGTGTGATGGGTGACGGCGTCGTAACGGGCTTCGGCCACGTCGACGGCCGGCTCGTGTACGTGTTCTCCCAGGACTTCACCGTCTTCGGCGGCTCGCTGGCGGAGGCGCACGCCGCGAAGATCTGCAAGGTCATGGACCTGGCCGTGCGCAACGGCGCGCCGGTGATCGGGCTCAACGACTCGGGCGGCGCGCGTATCCAGGAGGGCGTCGTGTCGCTCGGCGGCTACGCCGACATCTTCCTGCGCAACGTGCTCGCCTCCGGCGTCGTCCCGCAGCTGTCGGCGATCCTCGGACCGTGCGCTGGCGGCGCCGTGTACTCGCCAGCGATCACCGACTTCATCGCGATGGTGCGCGACACGTCGTACATGTTCGTGACCGGGCCCAACGTCGTGAAGACGGTGACGCACGAGGACGTCACGCTCGACGAGCTCGGCGGCGCCGA
>JBGPZT010000052.1:0-15350 GCA_041493915.1 Candidatus Limnocylindria bacterium | reverse complement strand
GCGTCCAAGCGCTGTACACGAAGCTGATCAACGACGACAAGGTCGACTTCCTCCTGTCGCCGTACTCGAGCGGCCTGGTGAAGTCCGCAGCCGTCGTGTCCGAGCAGAACGGCAAGGTCATGGTGACCGCCGGAGGCGCGGCCGACGCGACGATGGAGCAGGGCTTCAAGTACATCTTCCAGGTCTACACGCCCGCATCGAAATACCTCACGGGCGCGATCGACCTGATGCTCAAGCTCGACCCGACGATCAAGAAGGTCGCCATCGTGAACGAGAAGGACTCGTTCTCGACCTCGGTGGTCGCGGCCGCGAAGCCGTACGCCGAGAGCAAGGGCCTCCAGGTCGTGGTCAGCGAGGGCTACGACACCGGCGCGACCGACTTCAATCCGTTCATCAACAAGATCGTCGCCGCCACGCCGGATGCGATCATCGGCGGCGGCCACTTCCAGGACGGCACGACGTTCGCCAAGCAGCTCTTCGAGAAGAAGGTGAACGCGCGATTCATCGCCCTCCTCGTCGCGCCGCCGGAGCCGACGTTCTCCGATCTCGGCGACGCCGCGCAGTACATCGTCGGACCGTCACAGTGGGAGACCCAGGTGAAATACTCGGAGGCGGGCGCGAAGGCGCTCAACATCCCGTATTACGGGACGACTGTCGAGAACTTCACGAAGGCGTACACGACGAAGTTCAACGCTCCGCCGTCCTACCACTCCGCGGGCGGGTACGCCGCCGGCCTCATGCTCCAGAAGGCGCTCGAGGACGCGCAGAGCACGGATCAGGAGAAGGTGCGCGTCGCGTTCGACAAGCTCGATCTCATGACCTTCTTCGGGCACGTCAAGTTCTCGACCGAGGCGAAGACACATGGCAAGCAGGTCGCGCACGACATGGTCTACGTGCAGTGGCTGAAGGACACGTCCGGCAAGCTCGCCACGCAGATCGTCTGGCCGCTGGAGGCGAAGTCCGCGGACGCGCAGATCCGCAAGTAACTGAATAAGTAGCACGAGCCGGGCATGAGCCTCGACGCCCTCATCCCGTCGGCGATCGACGGACTCATGCTCGGCTTCGTCTACGGCCTCGCCGCGATGGGTCTCACGCTCATCTTCGGCGTGATGAAGGTCATCAACCTGTCGCACGGACCCGTCATCGCCCTCGGCATGTTCACGGTCCTCGTTCTCGGCCAGACCTTCGGGATCAACCCGTACATCGGCCTCGTCGCCGCGCTCGTCCTCGGCCTCGCCTTCGGGATCGTCATCTACTTCGTGGCCGTCGACCGCGTGATCAACGCACCCGAGCTCACGACGCTGCTCGCCACGTTCTCCGTGAACCTGATGATCATCGGGATCGGGACCGTCGTCTTCACCACCAGCCCCCGCGCGGTCAACATCGACCTTGGGGCCCTGCGCGGTGGCGGGATCACGATCCTCGGCACGCACGCCGTCTCGGTGGTCATCGCGATCGTCGTCGCGATCGCGCTCTACGGCTTCCTCTTCCGCACCCGGCTCGGAAAGTCGATACGGGCGGTAGCGAACAACCGTGCCGCGGCCGAGCTCATGGGCATCGATTCGCGGCGCATGCTCGCGCTCGCGTTCGGCATCGGGACCGCTCTTGCGATGACGAGCGGCGCGCTGCTCTCGACGTTGTTCTCGTTCACGATCCTGTCCGGCACGACGTACGAGGTGAAGTCGTTCGTCATCGTCGTGCTCGGCGGACTCGGGAACCCGACCGGAGCGCTCGTCGGCGGCATCGTGCTCGGACTGCTCGAGGGCATCACCACGGTGTTCATACCGGTGTCGTGGGTCCCGGTCCTCGAGTACGTGATCTTCGTGCTGATCCTGCTGGTGCGGCCCTCGGGCCTTCTGGGCTCGCGCGCGTGAGACAGGTCCGCGCGCCCTTCCTGCCCGTGATGCTGCTTCTCATCGTGGTCGTCGCCGCGATCCCGATCGTCACGAACAACCCGTCGCTGCGTGAAGAGCTGTTCCTCATGTTCATGCTCATCACGCTCGCGTCGAGCATCAACATCATCATGGGCTACACCGGCTACGTGTCATTCGGCCACATCGTCTTCTTTGGGATCGGCGGCTACATCGCGTTCTGGATGATGCAGACGTTCAACGTGCACTTCCTGCTCGCGACCGTCGCCGGCGCGGTCCCTGCCGCGCTCATCGCGGCGCTCATCGGGATCCCGATCCTCCGCCTGCGCGGCGCGTACTTCGCGCTTGCGACGATCGGCATCAACGAAGCGATGAAGGCGTTCATCACGAACTTCGAGCCCTTCGGCGGAGCGGTCGGCATGTTCTTCCCGTTCTCCATCTACAGCCAGTACGGCGGAGCGCGGGATGCCGCGCAGCTCGCGTACTACACCATGACCGCGGTGGCGCTGGGGACGATCGCCGCGAGCTATGCGATCAAGCGCTCGAAGTTCGGGCTTGCGCTCATGGCCATTCGCGAGGACCAGGACGTCGCGATGGTCGTCGGCATCGATCCGGCGCGCGCGAAGGTGCTCGCGTACGTTGTATCGGCGTTCTTCCCCGCGCTCGCCGGTGCCGCGTTCTTTTTCAAGAATGGGATCATCGAGCCCGCGCAGGCATTCGATCTGCTTCGGTCGATCGAATCGCTCGTCATGGTCGTACTCGGCGGCATCGGGACCGTCGCAGGTCCGATCGTTGGCGCCGCCGTCTATGAATGGCTGCGCGGCTTCTTGATCACAAGCCCGACGTTCGCGAACTTCCAGCTGGCCATCGCAGGGCTGTTGCTCCTGGTCACCGTGCTCTTCGTCACAGCGGGCCTCATCGGATGGCTCCGCAACCGCTTCCCGGTCCTGCGGGCGTACATCCAGTGATCCTCTCGGTCCGTGAGGTCACCGTCCGCTTCGGCGGCCTCGTCGCCGTCGACGCGGCTTCCTTCGACGCCGACGAGGGCACGATCGTCGGGCTCATCGGACCGAACGGGGCCGGGAAGACCACGCTCTTCAACGCGATCAATGGGGTGTACAAGCCGCGCAGCGGTCACATCGTCTTCGCCGGCGACGACATCACCGGCCTAGCGGCCCATCAGGTCGCGCGCCGCGGTGTCGCGCGCGCGCATCAGGTGGTGCGGCCGCTCAACGATCTCTCAGTACGCGCCAACGTCACCGTCGGCGCGTGCTTTGGGCGAGAAAACCTCCCGCTATCGCAGGCAGGGAAGGTCGCGGATCAGCTGCTCGAGGAGCTGGGCCTCGCCGACAAGTCCGAGATCCTCGCGGGCAAGCTCAACGTCGCTCAGAAGAAACGGCTCGAGCTCGCACGTGCCCTGGCCGCCCGTCCCCGGCTCCTCCTTGCGGACGAGGTGCTCGCGGGACTCAACCCGCAGGAGGTCGCCGACATGCTCGGCATCTTCCGGCGCATCCGCGACCAGGGCGTGACGGTGATCATGATCGAGCACCTCATGCACGCGGTCATGAACGTCTCGAACAAGGTCGTCGTGCTCGACTACGGGAAGAAGATCGCCGAAGGCACGCCGACCGAGGTACAGAACGACGCCAAGGTCATCGAGGCATACCTCGGCGATCCGAAGATCGCGCAGCGCTTCCTCGACGAAGAGGAGGGCGCATGAGCACGCTCGTTGTCGAGAACGTGGAGTCCGGCTACGGCGAGGTGCAGATCTGCTGGGGCGCGACACTGACGCTGCGCGAGGCCAAGCTGACCACGCTCCTCGGCTCCAACGGGGCGGGAAAGACGACGCTGCTCCGCACGATCATGGGCCTCCTGCCGTGTTGGCAGGGCTCGGTGAAGCTCGACGACCGGCTGATCACGAAACTGTCGCCGCACGAGAAGGCCGAGCTCGGCCTGGTCCTCATCCCCGAAGGGCGCCAGCTCTTCTCGACCATGACCGTCGTGGACAACCTCGAGATGGGCGCGACGCCAAGACACGCGCGCGCCGAGCTCAGGCGGACCCTCGACGAGGTCTTCGCGCTCTTCCCCCGTCTGGCCGAGCGGCGGGCACAGCTGGCCGGCACGCTCTCGGGCGGCGAGCAGCAGATGCTCGCGATCGCGCGCGGGCTCATGGCGAAGCCGAAGATACTGATGTTCGACGAGCCGTCTCTCGGGTTGTCGCCGATCCTCGTCCTGAACCTCTTCGAGATCATCCGAGCTTTGAAGAAACAGGGCCTGACGATGCTGCTCGTCGAACAGAACGTGCAGATGTCACTGGCGGTCAGCGACTACGCCTACGTGCTCAGCCACGGACGCGTCGAGATCGAGGGTCCCGCCAGCGAGGTCCGTGGCCTGGAGACCGTACGAAAGGCCTACCTCGGCCTCTAGGCATCCACCGTTACGGCCGCCGCGTGATACCTAATCGTTCGCAGACCGGACAAATGGGGGATGGACCGCGTCTTATCCGGACACCCATCGTTGACCCGCGGGCCCGGCCTTGATGACCGGGTCGGCTGTGGAGGAAAGGGTTGTCCGGGTTCGTTGCGCCGCGCGTACTCGTCTGCGCCGCGCTCATCGCCTGCTTGCTCGTGTCCTGGCCCGGCTCGTTGCCGAGCGCCGCTGCGACGCTCGACGCGCAGGAATCCGATCTCGTCTCCGTCGTGAATTCCTTCCGCGCCGCGCGAGGTCTCGCGAGCCTGGCTGTCTCCGACACGCTGACGTTCGCGTCGAAGTGGATGGCCACCGACATGGCGGTGTACGACTACTTCTCGCACACCTCGCGTGACGGGCGGGCACCGGTACAGCGCATGATCGACGCGGGCTACCCGGGGCCGCAGACGTACACCGGCGAGAACATGGCGGCCGGGTACGCGAGTGCCAGTGACGTGCTGAACGGCTGGATCAGCAGCCCGGCCCACTACGCGGTCCTCACGAATCCGAACTACCGCGCGATCGGGGTCGGCCGCGCCTATAGCGACGGCGCGAGCTACCACACCTACTGGGTGATGGATGTCGGCGGCATCGTCGACGCCGCGACCGCCGTTCCCTCGTTCGACCTCGGCTATCACGCAGCGTGGGCCGGACAGAGCCCCGACATGACGCTCTCGCCCGGGCAGACCGCGACGATGGTCGTCGCCCTGCGCAATGACGGCTACCGCGGGTGGTATCGCGGCACCCCGGGACAGGAGGCGAACCTCGGCACTGCCGGCCCGCTCGACGCTCAGCGCTGGGACCTCGACTACGGCTGGCCGTCCGCGTCGCGGATCGCCACGACCACGACCGCGTACGTGGGACCCGGTCAGGTGGGCTGGTTCCAGTTCCAGGTGCGCGCACCCTCGAGCCCTGGCTCGTACGTGCTGCGCGTGCGTGGCGTGATCGACGGCGTGACGTGGCTCGAAGATGCGGGCGTCTACTGGACGATCACGGTCCGCTGACCCTGGCTTAGTCTCGCGGCGTGCCGGCCGTCTCGTTCAGCACGATCGCTCAGCCGGATCCGGGCGGCGTGCTCGTCATCGAAGTCCCCGCGCGCGTCGTCGCCGCGCTCGGCGACCGGAAGCGCATTCCCGTCACCGTCACGCTCAACGGCGTCCGCTATCGGTCGACCATCGCGGTGTACGGGGGGAAGTTCTATCTCCCAGCGCGCAAGGAGATCCGCGACGCGGCCAAGCTCGAACCCGGAAAGCGCGCGCACGTGACGCTCGAGGCAGATACGGCCGCTCGAACTGTCGCTGTCCCGAGCGATCTCGGGCGAGCGCTCACGTCAGCCAAGCTGCACCCGGCCTTCGACGCGCTCTCGTTCACGCGGCGCAAGGAGCACGTCGATGCGGTGACGAGCGCCAAACGACCCGAGACGCGCACGGCGCGGATCGCGAAGGTCGTGGCCACGCTCCGGGCACAATGACCGTGTGCGCGTGGGCGAGCGTGACGTCACCGTCACCAACCTCGAGAAGGTGTTCTTCCCCGCGCGCGGGCTGACGAAGGGCGATCTGATCCAGTACTACGCCGACCTCGCGCCGTTCGTGCTGAATCACGTCGAGCGGCGGCCGATGCAGATGAAGCGGCATCCCAACGGCGTCGAGGGCGACTTCTTCTACCAGAAGCGCGTGCCGGTGCCACATCCGGACTGGCTCGAAACGGTCCACATCGAGTATCCCAGTGGGAACGAGGCGGACTTCCCCGTCGTGACCGACGCGGCCGGCCTGGTGTGGATCGCGAACCTCGGTTGCATCGAGATGCACACCTGGCACTCGCGCGTCGCCGACGTCGCGCGACCCGATTACATGCTCATCGACCTCGATCCGAGCGAGGGCGATCCGTGGGAGCACGTGCGCGAGATCGCGATGGTGGTGAAGGACGTCCTCGACGAGCTCGGGCTACCGAGCTATCCGAAGACCTCGGGCGTCACCGGCCTGCACGTCCTCACGCCGATCGAGATCGAGTTGCCGTTCCCCGAGGTGCGCCGTTTCGCGAAGGCTGTGGCGGTCGAGGTCGCCCGTCGCGTGCCGAAGATCGCGACGACGACCTGGGTGGTGAAGGACCGCACCGGTGTCTTCGTCGACTACGGCCAGAACGCCTTCGATCGCACGATCGCTTCCGCGTACTCGATCCGCCCGATGGCCGATGCGCGCGCCTCGGCGCCGCTGCGTTGGGACGAGGTCCCCGACGTGCGGCCTGAAGCGTTCACGCTCGAGACGATGCGCGAGCGCGTTGCCAAGGTCGGCGACCTCACAGCGGACATCTGGCAGCACCGCGCGAGCCTGAAGCCCCTGTTCAAGACGCTGAAGCTCAAGGAACCGGTCGCCGATGATCGCGTGCTCGTGCGTCCGAGCCGCCAATGGACCGAAGAGGAGCAGCGGGCCTGGCGCGAGCGGGGTCGGGGCAGCGGCTGGAATCGCGGGACGTCCCGGCGACCGCCGAAGGCTACGGATCAGGGCGCTGGTTGAAGCCTACGCGGCCGTCCGCTCCGAGAGCTGTGGCGCTGCGCAGACGACCGCGGTGAGGCAGAGCGCCTCGCGAAGCCACGCGGCCAGGGCGCTGCGTGCGAAGGCACGCTCGATCCGCAGGTCGTAGTACGCATGGCGCATTCCGATGAGCACTGAGCGCAGCGCCGTGCGCGTGAAGCTCATTGCGAGAAGTCGCTGCAGCATCGCGGACCGCTGAACCAGTGCCGGCGCGCCGAGCAGACCGCCCTTGTCCGTCTGGCCCCACCAGAGCGCACGCGCGAGGTCTTCGGCCTCGTGGTGCCGTGCTGCGTCGGAGAAGCGCGTCACACCGGGTGCGCCTTCGACGATCGTGACGAGCGGGAGGTTATGGCCGAGCGCGATGTGCGCGGCGACGTGCACGTAGAGGTAGATGCGCTCCGCGACGCTCGCCTGTGAGCTCACGACGAGGCTCTTCGGCCGGTCTTCGCGGTCGGGGCTCACGAGCAGCGCGCGGACGTCGGCGAGGGGCGCGAAGCGCGTGCGTACGCGTAGCTGCTGCTCGAGGTGCGCGCGTAGTCGCTCCTCCTCGGCGCGGAGGGTATGGCTCTCGGCGCGCGGCCGCCCGGTGATCACTTCGGTAGCCATACGCGCAGACCCTCCTCGAGATATTCCTTCAGGGTGTAGCGGTCCGTGAGCTTCGGCAGCGTCGCCTCGAGATCGCGGAAGATGAGCGACGCGAGCGGCTCGCCGACGAATCCGGCGAGCACCGCGTGACCCTCGTCGACGATGGACGTGACCGAGAGCTCGCGCTCGCAGCCGAGGATCATCAGCGCGAAGTAGAGGCGGATGCACTCCTCGGGCGAGTCGATCGCACGCGCGACCTGCGTCTTGCCGCGCGCGATGCGATGCAGCGTCGCGCGATCGAGCGCGAGCGTCCCATCGGTGAGGTCGTAGAGGCGATCGACGAGCGTGTCGAGCGACGTGCCCGCGCTGAGCGTCTGGATCGCCTCGGAGACGCGCTGGGCATTCTGGATCCGCACGTCCCGAGAGTACCCGTCAGTCGTGTCGCCGTCGTCTCACTTGTGGGACGGCTAACTCTTACTACGTCCGGGCGAAGCCCGGCGGAGAGGAGGGTCAGGCGCAGCCTGACCGATTCCTATGTGTCTCTCGTACGCGATGACAGCGCCGCGCGCGCTCCCGACCATGGCCGGCATGCTCCAGCCACGCGCTGTCTCAGCCGTGGTGCTCGCTTCGCTGCTCGGTCTCGCCGCGCAGCTCCTCTTCTTCCACGAGCCCCTCGGGCTGAACGCGCTGCTTGTCACGGTGCTGTTCCTCGGTGCGGCCTGGCTGCTGCGCGACCCGGCCGTGCCGCTGCGCGGCCGCGACGCGTGGCTCCCCGCGAGCGCGTTCGCGTTCTCGGCGTTCTGTGCGGTCCGCGCGGACGCGCCGCTTCTCGCATTCGACGTCCTGGCCACGATCGGCTGCGTTGCGGCGACCGTTGCCGCGTGGAGCGGGGTGTCGGTCAGCGCTCTGCCTGTTGCCGTGGTGATCGCGGAAGGCTGGTCACTCGCTGAGCGCGCGATCCTCGGCGCGGTCGACGTGCTGGTCCCAGCCTGGCCGCGGCTGCGTATCGCGCCCCGACGCTTCGCGCGGGCCTCCCGTTACGTCGGCGGTGTCGGTCTGGCCGTGCCGTTCGTCGTCATCTTCGCGCTGCTCTTCTCATCCGCCGACGCTGTGTTCGCGCGGTCGCTGGAGAACGTCCTCGATCTGAAGCGGATCGCCGATGTCCTGCGCGAGACGCCCGGCCGGCTCGTCATCGCCCTCGCCTTCGCGTGGCCGGCCGCGGGCGCTCTGGCCGCGCTCTGGCGCGTGCCGCGCGACCATCTGGGCTCTCGCGCGCGCTCGCTGCTCGCCGCCGAGACGGCGACTGTGACGCTCGCCCTCGTCGCCGCCCTCTTCGCGATCTTCGTCACGCTGCAGCTCGCGTATCTCTTCGGTGGGCGCGACACGCTCGACGCTGCCGCGATCACCTACAGCGCGTACGCGCGCCGCGGCTTTTTCGAGCTCATGGGCGCGGTCGCGCTGGTCGGCGCGCTGTTGTTCGGGCTGGAGCTCGCGGTCCGAGCTCGCGGGCGTGCGTACCTCGCTGCCGCGCTCACGCTGCTCGCGCTCACCGCCGTCGTGCTCGCCTCGGCGTGGTACCGCCTCGATCTCTATCAGCAGGCCTACGGTTGGACCGAGCTGCGCTTCTACGCGACCTGTGCCATCGCCGGCCTGGCCCTCGGGCTCGCCATCTTCGCCTGGTGTGTCGCGCGCGGTCGCATGGCCTATGCGCTGCAGCCGCTCGCGATGGCCGTTGTGCTCGTCGCGCTCACCGCGAACGCCATGGGTCCGGCAGCGTTCGTCGCGCGCGCGAACATCGCGCGGATCGTTGATCCGTCCGCTCTGCCCGCTGACGCGGCGCGCACGTTCGACGCCGACCATCTCGTGACGTTCGGCGGCGGCGCCATCGTCGAACTGGTCGACGCGTTCCCGCGTCTTCCGCTCAGCCAGCGGCTGTACGTCGACATCCTCCTGCGCGTCGAGCTCTCGCGGCGCGACGAGGATCGTGTGCCGGACTGGCAGGGCTGGAACTTCGAGCGCGAGCGGGAGCGCGCCGCGCTGGTGCACGCGCGGGACGAGCTGCTCCGCTAGCTTCGGAGCAGCTCCGCGAGGATCGGGTCGCCGGGCTTGGGACGCGGGCGCACCTGGTCCCAGGTGCACTGCCGCGGATCCTTGTCGGGGCGGAAGCGCAGGAAGCGCGTGCCATGGCGGATTCGCTCTTCCTCCATCTTGTCGTAGCGGATCTCGCACACCAGCTCGGGCCGGACCTCGTGCCACGGGAGGTCCCGGCCCTGCGACCAGCGCGAACCGGCGTCGGGCGTCCGACCCCACTCTCGCTCGATGTGGAGCGGTCCTTCCTGCGCGAGGGGCGGCAGCACCTTCTGGAGCTGCGCCTGAAGCACGCCCGCGATGCCCGACGTGTGGCCGACGAAGTCGAGCGTCCCGTCCTCGCGATAGAGGCCTAGCAACAGACTCGCCACCTTTGTGCCGTTGGTGCGGTAGCCGACGATCACGCAGTCGCAGGTCTTGTGGTACTTCACCTTCTTCACCACCTCGCGCGATCCGGGCTTGTATGCGCTGTCGACGCGCTTGGCGATGATGCCGTCCAGCCCGATCAACTCGAGGCGCTCGAGCCAGTGTTTCGCGGTCGCGACGTCGGTCGTGGTGACCGACAGCGTGAAGCCTTTCGCCACCTCGAGCAGCTTCGCGCGGCGCTCGGCGAGCGGCCGGGCGTGCACGGGGTCGCCGTTCCAGAGCAACACGTCGAACGCGATGAACGTCGCGGGTGTCTCCGCGGAGAGCTTGCGGATCCTCGACTCCGCCGGATGCAGGCGCATCTGCATCGCGTCGAAGTCGAGGTGACCGTTGCGCTCGATGACGATCTCGCCGTCGAGCGCGGAGTGGGGCGGGAAGAGATCGCCGAGCGGGCGCAGCTCGGGGAAGTAGCGCAGCAGCGGGCGTCCATTGCGGCTCCAGAGCGCGAGCTCGCCGTTGTCGTTCTCGAGCACGCCGCGGAAGCCGTCCCATTTCGGCTCGTACTGCCACTTCGGGCCGGTCGGGATCTCGTCCACGAGCTCCGCTTCCTGCGGCGGGAAGGGGACGCTCGGGCCGGGCGCGCTAGGCGCCGACATCGCGGCGTCGCAGGGCGGCCAGGGACAGGGCCGTCGCGACGGCGCCGATCCCCACGAGACCCGCGACACCGCCCCATCGGATGTCGCCGGACATCGGCATGCCGTACAGGTTGTACAGCGAGAGGTTCGCGACCCAGTCCGGCCAGCCGAAGAGCGGCGAGAACTGCTGGACGAAATAGCTGAATACCGCGATCGCGGAGAGTGCACCGACCGCGATGCGCGGGCGCGACGCCGAGATGAATTGCCCGATGGCCCCGAACGCAAAGGGGATCGTGAGGAGCAGGGCGGCTGCGAGGGCGACGCGCCCGCCGTCGAGCGTGATTCCTTGCCTCGCCGCGACGACGTACACGGCGACCGACGCCGCCGCGGCGATGAGCGCGACGGCGACCAGCAGCGTCGCGAGCCGCTCGACGATGACTCGCCCGTGCGACACGGGCGCGGAGAGGATCGTCGCCAGCCTGCCCTCGGCGTCGTCCGCGGACCAGCCTGCCACCTGGACGATCGCGTAGATCGACAGCAGCAGCATCGCGGTCGAGAGCCAGATGACGCCGACGAACGAGTCGTACACGCTGAGCCCAGCGCGCTCGAAGTACGCCCGCAGGAACGGCACCGCCGACGACGTGAGCGAGTCGACGATCGTCCGCGTGATCGAGATGAGGGCCGCCGAGAGCACGACGAAGCCCACGAGCCACGCGCCGATCCACACCCGTTGCTGGCGCAGGGGGGCCAGCACCGGAAGACGAAGGAGCCTGTCGCGCGAGGGGGATCGCGTCGCGCGGCTCTCCTGCGCGTTCCCCGGGAGTGCGGTGCCGCCGAGATCGCGTCGCGCGAACGTGACGACACCGACCGCGAGCAGCACGAGCGCCGCGGCGAGCAGCCCTCCGATGCCAGGGGCGTCGAGCGCGCCGTTCGAAGTGAGAGGACGGCTGCGCTCGAAGAGGTAGAAGGGGGAGAGCCAACGGATCGGACCGATGTCGGCGGTCCGGCCCGCTCCGTTCGCGAAGAACAGCGCAACGATCAGCCCGGCCGCGATCCCGCCGGCGCCGCGCCGGGTCGTGACGAGCTGCGCGATGACCAGGGCGATGCCGTAGCAGCACAGGGTCGCGGCGAGGAGATCGACGCCCATCGCCAGCATCTCTCCGGCCGAGAGCGGCTCGCCGCCCGCGGTGAGGAGGATCGCGAGCTGCATCGCACCGATCGCGACGATCGCGACCGCCGCGAACACGAGCACGCGTGTGACGAGATAACGCGCACGCCCGACTCCCGCGGCGAGCCACTGCTCGACCAGGCCACGCTCCTCGTCACCGCGGCCACTACCGCTCGCCGAGATCGCGGCCCAGATGCTGTACAGAAGCACGAGCCCTCCGAAGAGTCGCCACTCCATGTAGCCACCGAGCGTGTCGATCCGCACCGGGACCGGAAGCATGTAGGAGAGCTGCGCACCGAGCACCGCCATCTGCTGCGCGAACGCCGCGCGCTCGGCCGGTGTTGCGCCCGCGATCTGGACGAACGCGAGGCTGTTGAGGACTCCACCGATGACGCCGATGGCCGTCAGGGCGATGAGGCTGACGGTCTGCTGCTTCAGCGCGATGCGGAGGAGCGTCACCGGTAGTACGTGAGGAAGATCTCTTCGAGGCTCGGCTCGCGGCTGGTGAAGCCGATCACGCGCGTGCCGGCGATCGCGGCCATGAGCGGCTCGAAGGTGCCGCGCAGCAGGCCGCTCGCGTGGTGATCGGTGACCTCCAGCCCTTCGAGGCCCTCGACCGACCGCAGCCGGTCGAGGGGCACAGCATCGGCGAAGTCGATCTCGACGCGGAACGCGCGCATGCCGACGAGGTCCTCGAGCGCGCTCACCGTCGCGAGACGTCCCTCTCGGACGATGCCGACGCGGTCGCAGACGTGCTCGACCTCCGAGAGGACGTGCGAGGAGATGAACATCGTCGCTCCGCGAGCCCGCGTGTCGCGCACGATGCCGTAGAACTCCTGCTGGTGCAGCGGATCGAGGCCCGTCGTCGGCTCGTCCAGGATCACGAGCGCGGGCTCGGGCATGAACGCGAGCACGAGCGCGAGCTTCTGCTTGTTGCCGTGCGAGTACTCGCGGTACTTACGCCCGAGATCAAGATCGAGCCTTGTGGCGAGCGCCGTGATCGCGGCGTCCTTCACATCGCTGCGCAGTCCCGCCACGTACGCGACGATCTCCGATCCGCGCCAGCCGCCGAACTGCGGCAGCTCACCGGGGCAGTAGCCCACCTTGCGCTTCACCGCGACGGCGTCGCGGTCACAGTCGAGCCCGAAGACGCGTGCGCCACCGCGCGTCGCGTGGATGAGGCCCATGAGGAGACGGATCGTCGTCGTCTTCCCGGCGCCGTTGGGTCCGAGGAATCCGAAGACCTCACCCTCGGCCACGCGCAGGTCGAGGTCGAAGATCCCGCGCCCGTTGCCGTAGTCCTTAGTGAGTCCGCCCGTCTCGACAGCGAGGTCCTTCACCGAGAGCTCCGATGAAGGACCTCGCGAAGAAGAGTGCGGTGCGGGCTACTTGCCGCGCTTCGCGAGGGTCGAGTCCTTCGCCTGCTTGGCGATGCGGAATTTGAGCACGCGCTTCGCCGGGATCTGGATCGTCTCGCCGGTCGCTGGGTTGCGGCCGAGGCGAGCCTTGCGGTCCACGATCACGAGCTTGCCGACGCCCGGGAACGTGAAGCCATTGCGGGCTTCCTTGTACGCGAGCCCCGCGAGCTCCTCGAGAACGGTGCCCACCTGCTTCTTTGTCAGCCCGGTCTTCTCCGAGAGCCGATTCAGCGTTTCCGACTTTGAGATCCCCGCCACTTCGTCCTCCTGTGCGGCCTTCTGGCCAAGTCGCGCCGCATTCTCACACACGAACGGCGCAATATGCGTCGCTGTGACGCTCACCGTAGCGGATGACCCGGCGGACCGTCCGGCGTGGGTCAGTGAGACTATCCGCCTCCTCGCCGACGGGACGGACGACTGGCGCGCGCGACTGCTCGCGCGGGTCGAACAAGCGACCGACGCCGAGCTCGCGGCGGGAACGGACGACGACTGGGGCGTCGGCCAGATCGCCGTCCACCTCCTCATCATCGAACGCGGCGTCGCGCTCATCGCCCTTCGTCTCGCGCAGGGACAAGAAGCGGGCTCGACGGGCCAGCCGCGACCCGCTGCGTCGGCCGTTACACGGCCTGGCATCGCCACGCTGGGCGGCAAGGCCGCCGGCGCCCTGCGCCGGCTGCGGTCCGACTTCCCCGTGGAGCCGAATACCGGCGCGACGGCCCGTCACCCCTACTACGGCGACCTCAACTGCTTCGGCTGGCTCCTGACCCTTCCGAACCATTACATCGCCCACCTGCGCGCCCTCGACCAGGGGACGGCTACCGCGATCTGACCGCATACTCGGCAGCCCAGACAGAGACGGGGGTGAAGCGATGGCGAGCGACGCCAAGAGCACCACAGCGCTCGAGACCTTCGCCCAAGAGGACCGCAGCTTCCCGCCGCCCCCGGACTTCGCCGCCAAGGCGAACGCCAACGACCCCGGCATCTACCAGCGGGCGGACCGCGACCTCGAGGGGTTCTGGGCGGAGCAGGCGAAGGAGCTCCTCTGGCGCAAGCCGTTCGACAAGGTCCTCGAGTGGGAGGCGCCCTACGCGAAGTGGTTCCTCGGCGGTGAGCTGAACATCTCCGAGAACTGTCTCGACCGGCACGTGAAGGCCGGCCGCGGGACCAAGGTCGCCTACTACTGGGAGGGCGAGCCCGGCGATACGCGGACCCTCACCTACCGCGACCTCCTCGAGATGACCTGCCGCTGCGCGAACGCGCTGAAAGAGCTGGGCGTCGGCAAGGGGGACCGCGTCGCGATCTACATGCCGATGATCCCCGAGCTGCCCGCCGCGATGCTCGCGTGCGCGCGCATCGGCGCGCCGTTCACGGTGGTCTTCGGGGGCTTCTCGGCCGAGGCGCTCGGCGGCCGCATCATCGACTCGGAGGCGAAGGTCCTCATCACCGCCGACGGCGGCTACCGCAAGGGGAACACCGTTGCCCTCAAGAAGAACGCCGACGACGCCGTCGTGCAGGCGAAGACGATCGAGAAGGTGCTCGTCGTGCGGCGGACAAAGCAGGACGTGCCGTGGACGATCGGGCGCGACGTGTGGTGGCACGACGTCGTCGACAAACAGAAGCCGGAGTGCCCCGCGGAGTCGCTCGAGAGCGAGCACATGCTCTATCTGCTCTACACCTCGGGCACGACGGCGAAGCCGAAAGGCATCGTGCACACGACGGCGGGCTATCTGGCCGGTGTCGCGACGACGCACAAGCTCATCTTCGATATCAAGCACGAGGACGTGTACTGGTGCGCGGCCGACATCGGCTGGGTCACCGGCCACAGCTACATCGTGTTCGGGCCGCTGGCGAACGGATCGACCGGCGTGATGTACGAGGGCACGCCCGACTTCCCGGACAAGGACCGGTGGTGGTCGATCATCGAGAAGTACAAGGTGTCGATCCTCTACTGCGCGCCCACCGCGATCCGGACCTTCATGAAGTGGGGTGCCGAGTACCCGAACAAGCACGACATGACCTCGCTGCGCCTGCTCGGATCGGTCGGCGAGCCGATCAACCCCGAGGCCTGGCTGTGGTACCACGAGAACATCGGCGGCTCGCGCTGTCCGATCGTCGACACCTGGTGGATGACCGAGACGGGCATGATCCTCATCACCCCGCTCCCGGGAATCACCACGACGAAGCCCGGAAGCGCCACGTTCCCATTCCCCGGCGTCGGG
>JBGPZT010000168.1:0-5360 GCA_041493915.1 Candidatus Limnocylindria bacterium | reverse complement strand
CTCATCCGCCGCTATCGCGCCGGCCAGCCGCGGATGGGGACGATCTTCGTGCAGGGCACCTCGACGACCGCGAATCTGGTGAAGATCCTGCCTCAGCTCGACGAGCGCGGGCTCAACGTGAAGATCGTTGCCGCGATCAGCCCGCAGCTCTTCGCGCTGCAGGATCAGCGCTACCGCGACGAGATCGCCTCGGCCGCGGACCGTGTCGACGCGATGGTCATCAGCAACCGCGCGCGACGCGTCATGCGCGATTGGATCGAGCACCCCGTGGTCGCCGAGTACTCGTTGACCTCCGACTGGGACGACCGTTGGCGCACCGGCGGAACGGTCGACGAGGTCATCGCGGAAGCGCACCTCTCCCCGCAGCACCTGCTCGCCGGCATCGAGCGGTTCGCGACCGACCGCAAGCGTCGCCTCGCGCGCATCCGCGACGCGGTCGACGCCGCGCTCGCCGAGTGACCTCCGCCTTCGGCTCCGGCTTTCTGGAGCGGCTCTCGCCGCTCCATCAGTAACGGCCGCATGCCGCGCAAGAAGAAGCGGGCCGCGTCGCGCGCACAGGCACCGAGCAACTACGCGTGGCATCGGCGCGTGCCGTGGCTCGCGATCGGAGCGGTGGCGATCGTCCTCGTGATCGGCGTGCTCGTGGCGCGCTCGTTCGGCGTGGGCGAGAGCGCGGGCCGCTACACCGGACCGGGCGGCGGCGTCGGCGACCATCGCACCGACGGACAGGCGATCGCCTATCCGTCGTACCCGCCGACGTACGGTCCGCACTGGCCCGCACCGACGACGTGGGGTTACCACAGCGAGGTCGTGCCGGACGAGCGCGCCCTCCACAACCTCGAGCACGGCGGAGTCGTCGCCTCCTATAACAACATCCCGGCCGACGCGCTCGCTGCATTGCAGAACCTCGTCTCGACCTACCCGAAGGACAAGTACGGCGAGGTGAAGCTGGTGATCCGCCCGTACGACAAGATCGCGCCAGGCACGCTCGTGCTCACAGCATGGAATTGGATCGACGAGCTCGCGACGTACGACGATGCGCGCGTCCGTGCCTTCCTCGGCGCACATCTGGACCAGTGCTGCGAGGACACCCCCTGACGCGTCGGGCCGCCTTCGACGACGTTGGCGAGCACAACCGGCAGATGTGGGAGCGCCTGGCGAAGGCCGGCATCCCTTACACGCGCCCCCTCGGCAAACCGCCGCGCGACGCCCGTGGCAAGCGGCGCTTCCTCGACGAGCTGACGCGCGGTCGGCTCCGCGGCGTGGAGCTCGAAGGAAAGCGCGTGCTGTCCCTCGCCGGCGGCGGCGGCTGGGACCCCGTCCTGTTCGCGGAGCTCGGCGCCGCGACCACGCTCTTCGACATCTCGAAGCGCCAGCTCGCGACGGTGCGCGCGCTCGCTCGCGACCGCGGCACGAAGCTCCGCTTCGTCCAGGGCGACATGCGGGATCTCTCGGCGTTCACCGACGGAGAGTTCGACATCGTCAGTCACCACCATTCGATGGTGTTCGTGCCCGACGCGTCACGGGTGATCGGCGAGGTCGCCCGCGTCCTCGCGCCGGGTGGGATCTATGTCTTCTCCACCATGCACCCGGTCGCGCTGCGCATGCAGGAGACATGGACCGGCACCGGCTGGGGCCTCAAGCAGCGCTACTTCGACGACGGGCCGATCCCGTTCGAGGACGCGGTCTGGGACTTCGGCAAGGTGAAGGTCGAGGCCCGCACGCTCGAATACGGACACCGCACGAGCGATCTCGTCAACGCGTGCGCGAAGAACGGACTTCTCGTCGACGGTCTCTGGGAATACTCGCCGAGCTACGAGGGCGGCGAGCCGGGATCAGCTGACGAGCTCGAGCGCTGCCTCCCCGCGTATCTCGAGATCAGGGCGCGTCGCGCCGCGAAGCTCGCCGGCGCAGCGCGGCGCTCGACTCCGCGTACTGCGAAACGATCTCGCTGAGCTTTCGGGCGGCGACCGGGATGTTCACGGCCCAGCCGACACCGAACACATTCTCCGAAACGACTTGATCGGTCTCCGGCGCCCAGTACGCCTCCCGCAGGCGATCCAGCGTCGGCACGCGGAAGTCGTAGGGAACGACACCCGCGACCTTGCCGTTCCAGGTGCGCGTGTCCGGCGGCTTGCGGAGCTCCTGATAGATCGCGGCGGCGAAGGCCAGCCAGGCAACGGTGCGGATGAGCTTCAGGAGATCGTTCATCTGTGCGCCACCTGAGCAGTTGTCGTGCCAGGTCTGGTGAGCGGAAGGCCCTCCACGCACTGAGGGCAATCGGCCGGCGTGTAGGTCGGGATGTCGACCGTCCACAGCGCATGCAGTGGGACGCCCGGGCTCGCGGCACCACCCGAGCGGTCGACGAGGACGGCCGCGCCCACGACCTGCGCGCCGGCGCGCCGTACGGCGTCGAGCGTGTCTTGTACGGAGCCGCCGGTCGTCATGATGTCGTCGACGACGAGAACGCGCTCGCCGGATCCGAGCTCGAACCCGCGCCGGAACTCCCTGCCCCGACCGCTCTCGATGCGTTCGGCGTAGACCGCTCGCAGCTCCATCTGTCGCGCGACCTCGTGCGCGAGGATGATGCCGCCGGTCGTCGGTCCGGCGACGGTCCGCGGCGCGAGCGAGCGCGCCCACTCCGCGATGTCCTGGCAGAGGGCGGCGGTGCGCACCGGCCACTGGAGCACCTGGAACTTCTCGAGGTAGCGCGACGAGTGGTTTCCCGACGCGAGGACGAAGTGTCCCTCGCGGAAGGCACCGGCTTCGCGGAATACACGCTCGACCTCGCGCGGTGTGACCATCGCGCGACAGTATCGCGGCCGGACTGCCCATATGCTCTCGCGAGTGCGAGCGCTCACGGTCGTGCCGGGACGTGCGGGCTCCGGTGCGGTGCGCGTCGTGCCCGACCCGGCGCCTGCCGACGGCGAGGTCCTCGTCGACGTCGTGCGCGTCGGCCTGTGCGGAACGGACGCCGAGATCGAGCGCGGCGAGTATGGGCGTGCCCCCGACGGCGCCGACGTGCTGGTCATCGGTCATGAGAGCTTCGGGCGCGTCGCCCGCGACGCGGGACCCTTCAAGGCTGGTACGCCGGTCGTCGCCAGCGTGCGCCGCCCGGACGGCTGCCCGAACTGCCACAGCGGCGAGCAGGACATGTGTCTCTGGGGCGGCTTCCGCGAGCGCGGCGTCAAGAGCATCCACGGGTTCTGCGCCGAGCAGTTCGCGGAGCGGCCCGAGTACCTCTTCGCCGTGCCCGAAGCCATCGCCGAGGTCGCGGTCCTGCTCGAGCCGCTCACCATCACCGAAAAGGGGTGGCGCCACCTCGTCGTCGCGCAGAAGCGCATGACGGTATGGGAGCCGCGCACCGCTCTCGTCGCCGGCGGCGGCCCGGTGGGGATCCTCGCGGCCACCAAGCTTCGTCTCCAGGGCCTCGACGTCACCGTCGTCGAGCGTCAGCACAAGCCGGAGAAGGAGGCGCTGCTCGCGCGGATCGGCGCGGGCTACGCTGCGACGAGCGTCACGCCGCTCGCGACGATCGCCGAACGCTCCAAGCGGATCGACGTCGTGATCGAGGCGACCGGCAACTCCGCCGTCGCGTTCGAGTGCCTCCGGCTCGTGGGCGCGAACGGAGCGGTGATCCTCACCAGCGTCACCGGAGCGATGCGCTCGCTCGAAGTGCCCGCGGACGTCATCAATCAGAAACTCGTGCTGGACAACGTACTGGTGCTCGGCACGGTGAACGCGAAGTCCGACGACTTCCGGCAGGGGATCGTCGATCTCTCCGATGCGGAGCGGCGGTGGCCGGGCTTCCTCGGCGCGCTCATCACGCGGCGCGTGCCGCTCGCGGACGCGGCACGCGCGTTGCCGCACGATGCCTCGCAGATCAAGACCGTGGTGGAGATAGCAGCATGAGTGACGAGCGGTTCATCCGCGAGAGGCGAATTCGACCAGCCGTGAGCAGGTCTTCTCGGCAAAGCCGAGAGATTGAGCAGGTGCGTCCTTGAAAGTGCACGACGTGTCGCTGGTGATGCGCGCGGACATGCCGACCTGGCCAGGCGAGGAGGGGCCGAAGATGACACCCCTACGGCGCATCGCGAAGGGCGATCCGGCCAACGTCTCCCTCGTCTCGTTCGGCGACCACACCGGGACGCACGTCGATCCGCCGGTGCACTTCATCGAGGGCGCGGGTACGGTGGATCAGCTTCCCGTCGACGCGCTCGTGGGACCCTGTCGCGTGATCGCCTTCGACGGCCCGCGCCACATCAGCGCGGCGTGGCTCCAGCAGGCGGGCGTACCTGCGGGAACGGAGCGGATCCTCTTCAAAACGCGCAACAGCGAGCGCTGGCGCGAGCCGGTCAAGCCGTTCGATCGCGACTTCGTGGCGCTGGATCACACCGCCGCCCGCTGGTGCGTCGACCGCCGCATGAAGCTCGTGGGCATCGACTACCTCTCGATCGAGCCACAGGGGCCGGAGAAAGAGGGGTATCCCACGCACAAGACGCTCCTCGGCGCGCAGATCGTGATCATCGAGGGTCTCGACCTGAAGGACGTGCGGCCCGGCGAGTACGACCTCGCGTGCGGCGCGATCAAGTTCGAAGGCGGTGATGGTGCGCCCGCACGGGTGTTCCTCATCGAGCGCTGACGATCGCGGCGCGAACGTCCTAGCGGGCGATACGATTGGCTGAGATGGCCACCCTGCAGCAGCCGCTCGCGCTGCGCCGCGACCTGGTCCGGATCTTCGGCGAAGACCGGCTGGTCGCGGTCATCCGCACCGCGACGCCCGAGATCGCTGAGCGCGCCGCGCGCGCCATGGCGGAGGCGGGCGTCCGTTTGGTCGAGATCACGCTCACGGTGCCCGACGCCTACGAGCTCATCGCGAAGCTCGCGACCGACGACGGCTTCGCGAAGCACGGCGCGATCGTTGGCGCCGGCACCGTCCTCTCCGGGGCGCAGGCCGAGGACGCGGTGCTCGCGGGCGCGCGTTTCCTCGTCAGCCCCGCGCTCGTCCCGGAGATGCTCGAGGTCGGCCGCGCGCGCGACGTCATGACGATGCCCGGCACGATGACGCCGAGCGAGATGCTGAGGGCCGCCGAGCTCGGCGCCGACTTCATCAAGATCTTCCCCATCGCGACGATCGGGGGGCCCGAGTTCGTCACGAATGTCCGTCGCGCGCTCACGCACCTGCCGCTCGTCGCGACCGGAAATGTCGAGTACGACGAGATACCCGCGTACTTCAGGGCGGGCGTCGTCGGCTTCGGCATCGGCGGGCCGCTCATCCGCGGCGACCTCCTCGACCGCGGCGACCACGCCGGCGTCGTAGCGAACGCGAAGCGCTTCCTCGCGGCGACCCGCAGGGCCTG
>JBGPZT010000012.1:0-33660 GCA_041493915.1 Candidatus Limnocylindria bacterium | reverse complement strand
TCACCAGGAAGAGGAGGAGCAGCCCGACTAGGTAGAAGCTGAGCGGAATCCTGCGGCCACGTCCACTGAGGGCGTCACTGGCGGCTCCCACCACGGACCGCACCCCCTGAACCTAACGCGCCAGTCAAGCGGACCTTAGCCATGTGACAGCATCCTCTGCATGTAGAGTCACGCCCCAATGGGCGCGTGGACCGTTCTTGCTCGTCACACAGGGACGGCGTCGCTGGCCGGCGCCATCGCCGGGGTGGTGGTCGGCGGGCTGCTCGGCCGCATTGTCATGCGCGTCAGCGGCTTCACCGCAGGGCCGGCGCTCGTCGGCGTGAGCACGTCGAACGGAAACCGCGTGGGAGACATCACGTTCGAGGGGACCCTCGCGCTCATGCTCTTCACAGGGTTGGCGTCGGGCGTGGTCGGCGGGGTCATCTACGCTGTCGCGGAGCCGTGGCTGCGTCGCGCGCGCCCATGGCACGGTTTCGCGTACGGCGCGGCGCTGCTCCTCGCCTTCGGGTTCCTTGTTCTCGATCCGTCGAACTTCGACTTCAGGCGGTTCGGCGTGGCCGTGCTCAACGTCGCGATGTTCGCAGCGCTGTTCGTGATCTTCGGTGCTGCGACCGCATGGCTCTTCGACGCCGTGAGTCGGCTAAGGATGGGGACCGGCGCTGCGGCGCGGGTCGCAGACGTTCTCGTCTGGGTCGCGGTCGTGCCGGCAGTGATCGCTGCGGTGCTGCTCATCAGCTCGGTGGGCGGCCTGGGGGATCCGCGCATCACGATCACGATCGTGGGCCCACTGCTTGTTGCCGCGATCGTCCGCTGGCGTGGCCTTCCAGAGGTGATCGGTTATGCGAGCCTGGCAGTCGGTGTGCTGCTCGGAGCCGCGCGCACGCTCAGTGGTCTTCCCCAGCTCCTCGCCGGGCTCTGACCGCTAGTTCTTGCTGTCGGCCTCCATGGCCTTGGCGATCGAGGCGAGGAACTCCTTGTTCGTCTTGGTCTTGCCAAGCCGCTGCAGCAGGAGCTCGGTGCCTTCGATCTGACCCACGGCGGAGAGCATCTTCCGCAAAAGGATCACCTGCTTCATGACCTCGGGCGAGAGGAGCATCTCCTCGCGGCGGGTGCCCGAGGCGGGGATGTTGATCGCGGGGAAGGTTCGACGCTCTTGCAACTTGCGGTCGAGGATCATCTCGGAGTTGCCGGTGCCCTTGAACTCCTCGTAGATCACGTCGTCCATGCGGCTGCCGGTGTCGACGAGACACGTGGCGAAGATCGAGAGCGATCCGGCCGGCTGGCCGTTGGCGCCCTCGATGTTGCGGGCCGCGCCGAAGAAGCGTTTCGGCGGGTAGAGCGCGACGGGATCCATTCCACCGGACAGCGTGCGGCCCGACGGCGGCACGGCGAGGTTGTACGCGCGCGCGAGTCGCGTGACGGAGTCGAGGAGGATCGCGACATCGCGTCCGGTCTCGACCAGTCGTTTCGCGCGCTCGAGCGCGAGCTCGGCAACGCGAGTGTGGTTCTCAGTGGGCTCGTCGAAGGTGGAGGAGAAGACCTCACCCTTGATCGAGCGGCGGATGTCGGTCACTTCCTCGGGACGCTCGCCAACGAGCACGACCATGATGTGCACGTCCGGGTGGTTCCCGGCGATGCCGTTCGCGATGTCCTTCAGCAGGGTGGTCTTGCCGGCCTTCGGCGGCGACACGATGAGCGCGCGCTGCCCGAAGCCGAGGGGATTCACGAGGTTGATGAGCCTCTGGCTGAGGTTCGCGCCCTCGATCTCGAGGTTGAACATCTTGTCGGGGAAGACGGGCGTGAGCGCCTCGAACACTGGTCGGCGTTTCGCGACCTCGGGGTCGACACCGTTGACGGCCTCGACGCGCAGCAGGCTGAAGTACTTCTCGTTGTCCTTCGGCGGTCGCGTCTGCCCTGTGACGTAGTCGCCCGTGCGCAGACCAAGGCGGCGCACCTGGCTCGAGCCTACGTACACGTCGTCGGGCGAGGGAAGGAGGCTGCGGCGGCGGAGGAAGCCGAAGCCGTCCTCGACGATCTCGAGGATGCCCTGGGCGAAGATGTTCCCCTGGGCTTCGGTCTGCGCCTGCAGGATGCGCGTGATGAGCTCCGGCTTGTTGGTCGTGGGTGTGAGGTCGGTAACGCTGAACTCCTTGGCGATCGCCAGCATGTCCTTCGGCTTCGCCTCGTTCAGCTCGGTGATCGTGTAGTACTTGCGGCTCGGCGTCGGGGGTGTCGCATCGCGGCGCGTGGCCGGCGCGGCGGGGCCGTTGGTCACGATGCTGGCGGGACCGTTCGTCCCGTTCGCGCCATTGGTGTCGGCGGTCGTGGGGGACGCGGCTGCGGTGGGGCTCGGTTCGGGTGCCTGCCCTTGGGTGGGCTCTGGGGTGTCCAAGCGGTGTGTTGCTCCTTGCTGGTGTGTGCTGTCGCTACTGCTTTATGTCCTGTGGGGACCGGGGGGCGCATTCGAGGTGCGCGCGCGCCCGGCAGAAGCCACTAGGGGAAATGTCGCTATAGGACAGTATACAGCGTGGTGAAGGCCCTCTCCTCCTCGCTGGCCGACGAGCTGGTTCAGCTCTCCCGCGAGATCCATGCGGATCCGGAGCTCGCGTATCAGGAGCGTCGCGCCGCGGCCCGGATCGCGGCGCTGCTGGAGCGGCACGGCCATGAGGTGCAGATGGGTATCGGTGGCCTCGAGACCGCTTTTCGCGCTCGTGTCGGTCCGGCGGGCCCCTCGGTCGCGCTCATCGCGGAATACGACGCGCTCGCGGGCGTCGGCCACGGCTGCGGTCACAACCTCATCGCCATGACGAACGTCGGCGCGTTCTTGCACGCGGCCGCGGAGAACGATCTCGGGATGGCGATCGAGCTCATCGGCACGCCCGCGGAGGAGGACGGCGGCGGGAAGATCGACCTGCTCGGCGCAGGCGTGTTCGACACCGTCGCGTTCGCGCTCTCGACCCATCCCTCCGCGCAGGGAAGCTGGGGCGTGAGCGGCACCGGCCTCGGGATCGTCGGCAAGCGCGTCATCTACCGGGGCGCGGCGTCGCACGCGGGCTCGTCGCCCGAGCGCGGACGGAACGCTCTGAACGGGGTCATCCGTCTCTTCATCGGCATCGACGCCTGGCGGCAGCACCTTCCGACCGACAGCCGCGTGCACGGGATCATCACGCACGGCGGCGACGCGGTGAACGTGATCCCCGCGCGTGCCGAGGCGAAGTTCGGGCTGCGCGCGAAGGACCTCGCGACGCTCGGAGCGATGGTCGCGACGTTCACCGACGTCGCGCAGGGCGCGGCCCTGGAGACGGGCACGACCGTCGAGATCACGGATTACCTCCCGCTCTACGCGCCGGTCGCGGCGAACATGAGGCTCGGCGACGTCGTCGCCGACGAGCTGCGGCGCCGGGGCGTCGATGCCGAGCGCGGCGTGCTCGTGACGGCGTCGACCGATCTCGGCAACGTCTCACAGAAGGTGCCGACGGACTGGATCCGTTTCCCGGTGACCGAGCGGCCGATCGCGGGCCACTCGGATGCGATGCGCGACGCCAGCGCGAGCGACCTGGCGCACCGGAACGCTCTGCTCGTCGTGGAGGCGCTCGGCGCCGCGGCGCACCGTGTCGCCTCGGATGCGTCGCTCCGCCGGTCGATCCAGAACGGCGCTACCGTGAAGGCATGACCGCGGAGGCGCTGCGCTCCGAGCTCGTCGCGCTCTCGCGTGCGATCCACGGCACGCCCGAGCTTGCGTATCAGGAGCGGACCGCGGTGAAGAACATCGCCGCCCTGCTCGGCAGTCACGGCCACGCGGTCGAGCAGAAGCTCGGCAGGGTCGAGACCGCCTTCCGCGCGCGCATCGGCCCGCCGGGTCCCGCGGTCGCCTTGCTCGCGGAGTACGACGCGCTCCCGGAGATCGGGCACGCTTGCGGCCACAACCTCATCGCGATGTCGAACGTGGGCGCGTTCCTCATCGCCGCCGATCGCGCCAAGGACCTCGGGGTCGGGATCGCGCTGATCGGCACGCCGGCGGAGGAGAGCGGCGGCGGCAAGATCGACCTCATCGACGCCGGAGTGTTCCGCGACTCGGTCGCCGTGCTCTCGTCGCACCCCTCCGGCGATCCGGACTGGGAGTTCGGTGGGAGC
Source organism: Candidatus Limnocylindria bacterium (assembly GCA_041493915.1). Taxonomy (GTDB): domain Bacteria; phylum Chloroflexota; class Limnocylindria; order P2-11E; family P2-11E; genus CF-39. Next base: position 29,526 of record JBGPZT010000012.1, on the reverse strand, counting down.
TCGCTCGGCGTCGTCGCGAAGCGCGTGATCTTCCACGGAGTCGCGTCTCACGCGGCGTTCTCGCCGCACCTCGGCCGCAACGCGCTCTCGGCCGCGATCCGCCTCTTTGTGGCGATCGACGGATGGCGACAGCACCTGCCCGCGGACACGCGGGTCCACGGCATCATCACCAAAGGCGGCGCGGCACAGAACATCATTCCCGAGCTCGCCGAGTGCGACATCGGCCTGCGTGCCGCGACCGTCGAGCAGCTGGACGAGATGCAGCGCACCTTCGCGCAGATGGTCGAGGGCGCGGCGATGCAGACCGGGACGAAAGCGGAGATCCAGGACGACATGCGCCTGTACGCGCCGGTGAAGCCGAACGCGCGCGTCGGGGACCTCCTCGCCGACGAGCTCAAGAAACGCGGCCTGCCGATGGTGCGCGGCAAGTTCGTGCTCGCGTCCACGGACTTCGGCAACGTGTCGCAGGTCGCGCCGGCGGACTACATCGGATTCCCCGTGAGCGAGAAGTCGATCCCCGGTCACTCGCACGTCATGCGCGAGTCGTCAGCGACCGACCTCGCGCACCGCAACGCGATGATCACCGCCGAGATCCTCGCCGCCGCTGCGGTGCGTATCGCGACCGACGGAGTGCTGCGGGAGCGGCTCCGGGCCTAGCGCTAACCTCGCAGACGTGGGCCCGATCACCAACGACACCGCGCAGCTCGTTCCGCACATCCCGCAGGGCGGTCGCGTGCTCGAGTTCGACTTCCCGGGTCTCGAGGTCGGCGTGGCGGAATACGTCGAAGGACCGACGGGCTGCACGGTCCTCCATTTTCCGAAGGTCGCGTCGATGCAGATCGACGTGCGCGGCGGATCACCGGGCATCAACGGCGAGTACCTCACGGTCATCAACGCGATCTGCTTCGCGGGCGGATCGCTCTACGGGCTCGAGGCGTCGACGGGGGTCGCCGCGGAGCTGTTCGCCAGTCGCGGGTACTCCACGAAGTGGATGGACATCGCGCTCGTGTCGGGCGCGATCATCTTCGATTACGGCCGCCGCCAGAACGCGATCTATCCGGACAAAGAGCTCGGCCGGGCGGCCGTGCGCGCCCTGCGGCCTGGCGCGTTCCCGATGGGAGCCCACGGCGCGGGCTGCTCCGCGACCGCCGGCCACGGCGAGTCGGCGGAGCCGTCCGGACAAGGCGCCGCGTTCCGTGTCGTCGGTAAGACGCGCATCGCGGTGTTCACCGTCGTGAACGCGTACGGCGGGATCGTCGACCGCGCGGGGACGGTCGTGCGCGGGAACCGCGACGCCGAGGGTCGGCGGCGGCACGCGGCGGAGATCGTCAGCGCGAGTGGCGCGTACTACCCACCCGCCGAGCCGCGCTCGCGCAACACGACGCTGACGTGCGTCGTGACCGATCAGCGCCTCGACGCGCTGCAGCTGCGATCGATCGCGCGACAGGTGCATGCGTCGATGGCGCGGGCGATCCAGCCGTTCCATGCGCGCTGGGACGGCGACATCCTGTACGCGTGCTCGACGCAGTCCGTCGACGATCCGCCGCTGGACGAGGTCAGCCTCGGCGTCGTCGCCTCAGAGCTGGCGTGGGATGCGGTGCTCGCGTGTTACGACGAGTAGGTCTCGTCCTCGCCGTCGGCGCGGCGATCGCGTGCCAGCAGTTGCAACTGCCGTCGCCGCTCGCATCGCAGCCGCCCCCGCAGCTCCCGCTGCAGCTCGAGATCCCTGACGGCTACCGCGGCTACGTCGTGCTGCAGTACGCCCTCGGCTCGTGTTCGGTGCTGCCACGGCGCGACGGCTTCACGGTGATCCGTTTCGGTGACGACGGCCGCGCCTGCACGTCGGAGGCGACGGTGGAGACGACGCTGAAGGACACTGCGTTCTACGTCGCGCCGAGCGGCGACCACACCGGCGAGCTCATCGGCTTCGATGTGAACTTCGAGCAGCGAGAAGAAGCCACGCACCGGATCATCGGAACGGTCTTCGCGGTCGCGCCGGACCCGTTCGTCATCCAGGCGATCGATCAGTGCCGCTGGGAGGACGCGAAATGCTGGGAGGGCCTGCGCTCGCGCTGATAGCGGACCGAACGGACACAAGTCTGATGCGCGTTCGACCTTGGCGTACGTTGATATAGACGTATGCGTGCCCTGACCGCTTTCGCCGCGCTCGCCGTGCTCGCGATCTCATGCAGCACCCCGGAGCCGTCACGCCCGAGCGACGCGCCCGCGCCTTCGACCGCGCGCCCGGCGCCGGCGGTCGTGCTGGCGAAGCTGCCGATCGCCGCGACGTTCGGCGAACAGGGCATCCGCGTCTCGCCGAACGGCGAGATGGTGCTCGTCGTCGAGCGCGAAGGCTTCGTGCACACGATCTACGACCTCGCGGGCCGCACCCTCGCGTCGATCAAGCTGGGCGAGATCGGGATGAATCCGTTCTGGCTCCCCGATTCGTCGGGTGTCGTGATCGGCCGACGCCTCGAGAGGGAGCCGGGCGGCCCACTCGTCCTCGATGTTTCGATCCTCGAGCCCGATGGCGCCGCGCCCGACATCGCCCGTCGCGTCGGCTACCCACGGGCCGAAGGTCAGCTCGTCTCGCCCGACGGCGGCTACCTCGCGTTCGACACGCCGTGCTGTCCATCGACCGTCGTTGTCGTTCCAAGACACTTCGGCCCGATACGCGAGGTCGCGACCGCGCCGACGCAACTGCGCGTGCTCAGCTGGGACGCGGACCGCCACGTCGTGTACTGGGCGGGTGGCGACGCGCTCGACGCCGCTGGTCTCGACGGGAGCCACTATCGCGTCCCGCTCGGACTGCCGAGCGGCGTTCACGCGCTCGACATCGCGCCGGGTGCTCGCACCACCGATGGTGCTGCGACCGTCTTCTCGATCCAGGCCGACGGCGCGTTTCCCGGCAGCGCGCAGAACAACACCGCCGATCGCACGCTCGTCGCGCGCGAGCTGCGCGCGTATCAGACCGGTGCGCCGCTCTACACGCTGCTGACGGCGCACGAGGCGTTGACGTACGCGCTCGGTGGCGCTCTCGGTGCGTACGACATCACGACGGGCATCACGCGGTCGCTTCTGACGATCGGCGACGTCGACGGCGGGCAGCCGACGGCGATGTCCGCCAGGACGCTGATGTCCAGTCCGGGCCGCAGCTGGGTCCGGGTGCTCGATATCGACCGCGACGACCAATGGCACGAGACCGACGTCGGCCGGATCCTGCAGGCAGCCGGATACGCGCTTTCGCGCGGCCGCTTCCTCGTCTTCGACGAGGACGGTGCGCCGTATGTGTTGGACGGAGCCGCGGCGCGAGCCGCCCCCGCGCGGCCCACGCCCGCGGCGAATTCCCTGAACGCCGTCGCCGGGACCGTGCGCGCCGCGCGGAATGCCGTCGTCGGCAAGAAGATGGAGCTTGTTTGGCGGATGCCCGACGGCGCGCCGCAGTCGCTGGACTATCTCGGCGCCAGTCTTGTCGTGGTGTCGCTCTGGACAAGGCCCTGCGTCGTCTGCACCCAGCAGCTCGGACTCGTCTCCGATGTCACGATCGGCACGAGAGTCGAGATCATCGCGATCGGTGTGGACGAGAGCGAAGCATCGGCGCTCGAAGTGGCGAAGGACTACCGCCGGCTGCGGCCGCTCGTCGGTGATAGGACGGTCTTGAAGGACATGTCTCCGGGCCTGCTTCCTCAGACGTTCGTGCTGGACAGCGATCACGTCGTCCGGCAGGTCTTCTTCGGTCCGCTGTCGTGGGACGGCCTGGTGCGCGCGCTGACAGCGGCGTCGAAGAGCCGGTTAGCGCTCCGCGATGGGGATGTAGCGCTTTCCTAGCGGTCCGGTGTACTCGGACTCGGGTCGGATGAGCCGGTTGTCGCCGTGCTGCTCCATGATGTGCGCGCTCCATCCGGCGATGCGTCCGAGCGCGAAGATGGACGTGCCGAGGTCGGCGGGGATGCCGAGGAACGTATAGGTGGTCGCCGCGTAATAGTCGACGTTCACGACATTGACCTTCGCCGCGACGCTCGGTGACATCCTCGCGCGTCTCTCCGCGATCGCCTTCGCCAGCCGGTCCTGGATCTCGAAGTACGGCTTGCCCTTCCAGTCCTTCGAGAGGTCCATCGCGAAGCGGCGAAGATACTTCGCGCGCGGGTCCTCGGTGAGGTACACGCGGTGTCCAAACCCCGGGAACTTGTACTTCTGCTGGAGAGCCTTGTCGACGAACGTCTCGACGTGGTCCGGCGAGCCGATCTCGTCGAGCATCTTCATCGTCCCATCCGTCGCGCCGCCGTGCAGCGGTCCCTTGAGCGCGCCGAACGCCGCGGTCACGGCCGCGTGCATATCCGCGTTGGTGCCGGCGACGACGCGCGCGGTGAACGTCGACGCGTTGAGGCCATGCTCGGCCTGCAGGATGAAACAGGTGTTCAGGATCTCCGCCGCGCGCGGACGTCCCTCGGCGACGCCGGCCATGTGAGCGAAGTTCGCCGCGTGACCCTGCGATGGGTCAGGTGGGATCGGCTGCTCACCGCGACGGCGCCGCATATAGCTGGCCAGGATCGTCGGTAGCTTCGCCGTGAGCCGGATCGCTTTCCGGTACTCGGCTTCCTGTGAGTTGTCGCCTTCGGCGGGATCTTCGACGGCCGCCGCCGACGCGACCGTGCGCAGAACGTCCATCGCCGTACCGCTCTCGGACATCTCCTGCAGGATCTGCCGCAGGAACGGTGAAAGCGTGCGGTGCTTCACCAGCTCCGCCTTGAAGCCCTGGAGCTGCTCCCTCGTTGGGAGGTCGCCGTTCAGAAGCAGGTAGGCGACTTCCTCGTATTCGGCCTTCGTGGCCAGCTCGTCGATGGAGTACCCGCGGTAGACGAGGCTGTTGTCCGCGACCTTGCAGATCGCGGTCGTCGTCGCCACCACGCCTTCAAGCCCGCGCGCGGCGACCTTCGCGAGGCTCTCCTCGGTCACTTTCCGAGTGTCGCATACCGGTGTCGGTCCGCCGCTTGCCGCTTTCTCGCCCGCCTCGCCTCTTGCGAGGAAACCGGAGCCGGAGTACAGTCGCGGCCGCAGGGTCAGTCGTGACTAAACTCTGTGGGGAGGACGAAACGGACGCGGCGCGGCCGCGTTAGGCACCCTAGGGGTGCGCGCTCGAACTGAAAGCCCCTCATCCCACCCACCAGCGGAGGGCGGCGGCCGTCGGGCCGGCGCCCTTTCGCTATCTTGGCCGGAGGAACGGTGAAGGCAGGAGCTGCAGTTCCAGAGCGTCGTCCCCGCGTCCCACGCGACACGTATCGGACCACCGCACGCTCGGTGGGCATCGCGCCGCGCATCAGGCGGCGCACGCCTGTGCTCGACGTGGCGATCCTCGTCGTCGCCGGCGGCTTTCTGATCCTCACCGGCCCGATCATCGGTTCGGCCATCGGCGACGGCATTCGCCAGATCACGACCAGCGTTGGCCAGTCGATCGCCGGTCAGCTCGGCAACGGCCAGATCGAGCTCCCGGCCGGTGCCGGTAACGTCGTGAGCGCCGAGCCGGTCGTGAACGGCCTGCCCGACTTCACACGCGACGCCGAGCTGCAGATCTCCGGACGCGTGCCGTCCTTCGCGACCGCGCCGGGACGCAGCATCGAGATCGTTCTCAACGCCGCGGTCATCGCGAACGCGGAGCTCGACGACACCGGAGCGTTCGCGGCGACGCTGACCCTGAAGGACGGAGCGAACGCGATCGGCCTGACGCTCCTCTCCGGCAAGGACCTGATCGCGCGCTCCGCTTATACCGTCATCCTCGATCGACAACCGCCGACGCTCGAGCTGCTCGGACCGACGAACGGCACCACCGTCGACGGACCGAACGTCATCGTCCAGGGAAAGGCCGAGGTCGGCGCAACGGTGACCGTGAACGGGCGCACGATCGTGCCCGGGCAGGACGGCTCGTTCAGCGAGCCGTTCACGCCGCCGGTCGGCCCGGTCGCGATCACGGTGGTCGCGCGCGATCGCGCGGGCAACGAGACGACTGCCAAGGCCAGCGTGACGCTGCGCGCGCCGACCGCCGCGGCGACCGTGGTGACCGTGACGCTCGAGCGCGCACGGGTGCGCCCGGGCGAGATCGTCGTGGCGCAGATCCGCGTGACCGAGAACGGCATCCCGAAGATCGGCACGCTGGTGACGCTCTCGGTCGGCGTCATCACGATCGGAAGCTTCGCGACGGACGGGTTGGGCAACGCGCGCTTCGGGTTCGCAGCGCCACCGAACGAGGGCGACGCCGCGGTCGTCGTGTTCGCGGCCGGGTCGTCAGGGAGGACCGTGCTCACCGTCGCGCGCTGAGCGACCCGGCGATACTGCCCCAGTGACCTCGGCCGATCTCGTTCTCTTCTCGCTCCTCGGCGGCACCGCGCTCCTCCTCTATGGCGTTCGTCTCGTCGGCGAAGGCCTGCAGCGCGCCGCGGGAACGCGGCTCCGTCACGTTCTTTCAACGCTCACCGGCAACCGCTTCAAGGCGCTCGCCGTCGGCGCCGGCGTGACGGCGGTGCTGCAGTCGTCGAGCGCGACGACGGTGATGCTGGTCGGATTCGCGTCGGCGGGCCTTCTCTCGCTGCGCCAGACGATCGGCGTGATCCTGGGTGCCGACGTCGGAACGACGGTCACGGTGCAGCTCCTCGCCTTCGATCTGCTCGCCGTATCGCCACTCGTCGTGTTCGTGGGCTGGCTCCTCTGGTCCGTCGGTCGCGGCACGCTCCGCTACATCGGTCAGGCCGTGCTCGGCTTCGGCTTCCTGTTCCTCGGCATGAAGCTCGTCTCCGACGGGACGGCGCCGCTCGCGAGCAGCGCGCTGTTCCGCGATCTCCTCGCCGCTCTCACCGGCCAGCCCCTCATCCTGTTGCTCGTCGCCGCGGTCTTCACGGCGCTGGTGCGTTCGAGCGCTGCGGTCATCGGGCTCGCGCTGTCTCTCGCGGCCAGCGGTCTCATGCCGCTTTCGGGGGCGATCCCGATCATCTTCGGCGCGAACATCGGCACCGCGGCCACCGCGCTGTTCGCCGCGATCGGCCAGAACGCCGAGGCGCTGCGCGTCGCGGCCGCGCACGCCGCCTTCAAGGTGTTGGGCGTGGTGCTTTTCGTTCCGTTCGCCGGTCTCTTCGCCGATCTCGTCGCGCGCACCGCGCCCGACGTGCCGCGCCAGATCGCGAACGCCCACACGCTCTTCAACGTGATCCTCGCGGGGGTCTTCCTGCCGTTCGCGCCCATCGCCGCCGATCTCTTCACGCGGCTCGTGCCGGACCGGATCACTCCGTCCACCGGAGCGATCTATCTCAACCCGCAGACGATCGACACGCCGGCCGTCGCGCTGGGCCAGGCCCTCCGAGAGACGTTGCGCTTGGGCGACGTCGTCCTGCAGTCGCTGCGGGACTCGCTCATGGTGCTCGAGCATGACGACGAGCGGCTCCTGCGCGAGGTCATCGCGCGCGACGACGTCATCGACCGGCTCGAGGAGGACATCAAGCAGTTCCTCATCGGCCTCGGTCAACAGTCGCTCACCGAGGAGCAGGCGGAGCGCGAGACTGCCCTGATCTTCGTCATCGCCAATCTTGAGGAGATCGGCGACGTCATCGAGAAGAACCTCATGGAGCTCGCCGCCAAGAAGATCGCGGGCCATCACGTGTTCAGCCAGCAGGGCTGGCTCGAGATCCGCGAGCTGCACGCCAAGGTCGTCGAGAACCTCGAGCTGGCGATGTCCGCGCTCGCCTCGAACGACCCGACCATCGCGGAAAAGGTCATCCGTCACAAGAGCGTGGTGAACGTCCTCGAGCGGCAGCTCCGCCAGACGCACATCCGCCGACTGCACGAGGGGCTGCGCGAAACGATCGACACGTCCAGCATCCACCTTGATCTGCTGGCCAATCTGAAGCGCGCCAACTCTCTCGTCGCGGGCATCGCGTATGCGGTCCTCGGACGGCACGCAGTGAAGGGCGTCGAGGAATAGCTCAGCGGTGAGTGGCCGCGCATTCGTCGGCACCTCCGGCTGGTCCTACACCTCGTGGCGCCCGAAGTTCTATCCCGAGGGCACCAAGAGCGCCGACTTCCTCCGCTACTACGCGACGCGTCTTGGCACGATCGAGATCAACTACACCTTCAACCACCTCCCGACGGAGAAGAACGCGGCGGAGTGGACCGCGGCGACGCCGGCGGACTTCGTCTTCGGGCTGAAGGCCTCGCAGCAGATCACGCATCGGAAGCAGCTGCGGGAGCCCGCGGAGACGCTGCCGATCTTCTTCGAGCGCGCGCGCCTGCTGGGCCACCGGCTCGGACCGATCCTCTTCCAGACCCCGCCCTGGGTGAAGCGCGACGACGACCGGCTCGCGATGTTCCTGGCCGCGCTGCCGCGCGACGTGCGCTGCGTCCTCGAGGTGCGCGACCCATCCTGGTATGCGGCGGAGGTCTACGACCTGCTAAGTGCGGCCAACGTCGCGCTGGTGCACGCGGAGGGGGAGAAGTCTCCCTCTCCGGTCGAGACGCTTGGCACGACCGCGGACTTCGGCTACGCGCGTCTGCGGAACGCGAGCGGATACACCGACGAAGCGGTCGACGCGTGGGCCGCGAGACTGCGCGCCCTTCTCGGTTCCGGAAGAGACGTCTACGCGTACTTCCGCCACGACGAGGACGGGTCGAACGCGCTGTCCGCGGAGCGCCTGCGACGCGCGATCTCATAGCCGCCGTCGCGATCGGCGGCGGTCTCGTCTTCATCGTGTCCGCGCAGCTCGCGCGGCGCCGCGCGATCGCGCGACGCGGCGCGTCGGTCCGCACCGCCGGCGGCCTTGCCTCGCTCGTCCCGTACTTCTTCTGGGTGCCCTACGTCGTCATCGCGCTCCGGCCCGGCCCGGAGCTGGACATTCCGGAAGCGCTGCGCTGGCTCGGCGTCGCCCTCTCTGTGCTCGGCGTCGCGTTCTCGTTGTGGTCGATCGTGACCCTTGGGCCCCACTACGACCTCGTGCTCGAGGTGCATCAGGATCACGAGCTGGTGCGCCGCGGCCCGTACGGGCTGGTGCGGCATCCCGTCTACACCGGGCTCGGTCTGCACTTTGCCGGAGCGTGCCTCGCGACCGGCAATTTGCTGCTCGTCGCCGGGACGCTGCTCGTCTCGTGTCCCTCCTTCTACGCACGCGCTCGCGCCGAGGAGCGCCTCCTCCGCGACCAGTTCGGAGCCGACTACGAGGCGTACGCGCGGAAAGTGCCTATGCTCCTGCCGCGCCGGCCGGGCCGCTGAGGCCCAGGCGCGAGGAGGGACGACATGAACTGGGTCGCGATCATCGTCGCGATGGTGGTGAACATGGTGCTTGGCGCGCTGTGGTTCTCGCCGGTGCTGTTCCAGAAGCGCTGGATGGCGCTCCGCGTGGGTGGGCCGATGAGCGGCACCGCCAGCCCGCTGCTCTATGTCATCACCGCCGTCGGTGCGCTCGTCAGCGCCATCACGCTCGACTGGATCATCGGGCTCGCCGGCGCGAATACGCTGCTGGGTGGCGCGATCATCGGCCTGTACGCCGGTCTCGGATTCGTCGCGCCGGCGATCCTCTCGGACCACCTCTTCAACGAACGCCCGAGCACGCTCTATCTCATCGTGGCCGGTTTCCCGATCGTCGGCCTGCTCATCATGGGCGCGATCATCGGAGCGCTCGGGGCCTAGCCTGGCCGCGCGGCGGCCGCCTTCGGGAAGAGACGCGCGCCCACCGCGGACGCGGCGATCGTGATCGCCGCGGCGGCGAGCACCGCGCTGAACTGACCTGATGACACGACGCCCGCCGCGACGCCGAGGCCTATGACGACGAAGCTGAACTCGCCGATCTGGCCCAGGCCGACGCCCAGTTGCGCGCGCCGCGCCGGTACCGAGAAGACCGCGGCGAGCGCGGCGATCGTGACGATCTTCAGCGCGACGAGAAGGAGCACGACGCCGAGGACGCCGGCCTCGCTCACCACCGTGGCCGGCTCGACCAGCGTGCCGATCGCGACAAAGAACATGACCGCGAAGAGATCGCGGAACGGCAAGACCTCGCGACGCGCCACCTGGGCCTCGGGTCGGATCGAGAGGAGGAGTCCCGCGACGAACGCCGCGAGCGCGACCGGGACGCCGAACACGACGGCGCCGACCCCGGCGTTCACGAGCGCGACCGAGACGGCGACGATGAGAAAGATGTCCGGTTGCTCGCGCACGCGAGCGAGGAGCCACGGCATGACGACCAGCTGCGCGACCGCGGCGAAGCCGATGAACGCGATCGCCTTGCCGAACGCGAGCGCCGGCCCGTCGCCACTCGGTGCGAGAAGCACGGCGAGGATCGTCGCCGCGACGAGCGTGACGGCGTCCTGGAGGATCGCCCAGACGACAAGGGCGCGATCGGTCACGGGGTCCGTGGTGCGCCGGCTGCTGCGCGTGATGTTCACCACGACGACGGAGCTGGAGAGCGCCACCGCGAGGCCGAGCGTGACCGCGCCGAGCACGCCGGTCCCAAGCCAGACGAACGCGAGCGCGCCCGCAAGCGTGCCGATGGCGATCTGCAGCAGTACGGCGAGGAGGATCCCGCGCGGCTCGCGTAGGAGCGCGCGCAGATCGAGCTCGATGCCCACCTCGAACAGCAGGAGGACGACGCCGATGTCGGCCAGCACCCCGATCTGATGCCGGTCGGCGACGTACCCGGGCGTGAACGGTCCGACGAAGAGACCGACGAGGAGATACCCAAGGACGGCGGGTAGGCCGAGACGCCGGCTGATCGCGCCGGCGAGCGCTGCTGCGAGCAACACCACTCCGATCTCGAGCACGGGCACGGCCTGGGGCACATCCGCAGGCTACCGGGTGATGCCACGACGGGTGGAGCGTCGACGGACGGCGAGGAAGCTCGCGGCGAGGGGGTGGGCTCGCGAGCGAAGTTGAGCCCGCGCCATAGCGCAACGGGTCTGACGGGAGAGCGGAGCGGGCGAGTTTGAGCGAGCGAGCACACCCCCTCGCCGCGAGCGTCGCCTCGGTCCGCCGCCGTGGCCCTAGCTCGAGGGCACGTCCCAGTCGACCGGCAGGATGTGGATCCAGGTCTGGCCGGGCGAGAGGTAGATCTTCTGCCCGTAGAAGTTCGTGAACACGAACGGGTCAGTGAACGAGGCGCGCGACCAGGTGCCGTCCTGGCGGCGTCCGTCGCGGAAGACGCTCGCTTTGCCGACGCCGGTCAATCGCATGTCGAGGCTCGGCGCTCCGCCCGCGTCATCGACGACGTCGGTGACCCAGATGTCCGTGTTGATGATCACGACGTTGCGCGCGGCGATGGCCTGCCCGTTCATCCCGTCGATCTCCCGCTGGTAGTTGAGGGCCGAGCTCGCACTCTGTAGGCGGGCATAGGTGTGCGACGCCGCGTCGTACTGATAGAGCACGCGCGCGTCGAGGCGGTAGGGAATGAGCATCCGCTCCGCGGAGATGCTCCCGATGAAGCCGCCGGCCGTCTCCGCGTGATCCACAGAGGCGAGGAAGTCCCAGCGGGGCACGATGACCGGGCCGCCGCCACCGACCGAGCTCGTCGCCTCGCGCAGCGCCTGCGACGAGGTGAAGAGGTTGTGCGGGATGATGCGGCCGTCGGCGTTGCTGCGATAGAAGGTGCTGCCCTGGCCGAGCTGCGGCGAGACGCCGACGTACGCGCCGCGCTCGATGTCGCCGCGCACCAGACCCTCCATGAGCTGCGATGCGCCGGAGAACACGAGCGAGCCGCGCACCATCGGCGTGGTGTAGCGGTCGGAGAAGCGCACGCTGCGGACCGCGCCGATCGTGTCGGGATCCTGCGAGTGGAAGTACGCGGCCAGGCGCGTGATGAAGCCCTCGACGAGCAGCTCCATGACCATGTCCGCCTGGCTGATCCCGTAGTGGGGTCGTGCCGTCGGCGCGTTGTCGATCTTCACCGCGAGCGGGCGGCGCAGCGGGCTCGGTCCGCCGGCCACCACCGGCATGCCATTCAGAGGCCAGCAGGAGAAGCACCCGAGCTTCTGCACCTCGCCCGGCGGCGTGACCCAGCTGTCCGGCTGGAACGCGAGGGACGTGTCGCCCGTGTTGTTCAGCGCACCGACGTGCGTCGTTCCGTCGCCGAGGTCGGAGATCGTTGCGGCGTCCGCCTTGCCGTCCCCGTTCCAGTCACCCGCGACCAGTCCGGTCGCGCTCCAATTCAGCAGCCCGGGTCCGAAGATCGCGATGTTGCTGGTGTTGTTGCGCATGGCGAAGCGCGACGCGGCGGACAACAGCTGGACCCTTGTGCTTCCGTCGCCGGACGCGTACATCGCGAGGATGTCGGTCATACCGTCGCCGTCGACGTCAGCGGCGGCCCACTTCGCCTTCGTCATGTCGAAGAAGCCCGCGGGCGAGGCCCACATCTCGGTCCAGCCGCCGACCGGGTACACGAGGAGCGGCGACGGGTCGAAGATCTTGACCTTGATCTGGAAGTTCGGGTACTGGTAGACCATCGCGACCTGTTCGACGCCGCTGGTCCGCGTGAAGTGCCCGGTCAGGAAGCGCGCCTTCGACGCATCGACCTGCCCAGGGCCGGAGTCGTAGGCGGGGCCGTCGCCGGTGTAGAAGAGCCCCGTTCCGGTCGCGATCAGATAGAGGAACGTGAGCCGGGAGTTGTCGAGCTGATAGGGGATGAGGAGCCCAGTCCTCGGTGTGCTGTCCCAGACACCCGCGAGCAGATTCCCCGCGCGGTTCCAGTCGAAGCTCGTGTGCCGCCACCACCCGCCGTCTCCCGTGTAGGTGAAGCTGCTGCCGGTCGAGAGCCACACGAGCATGCGGACGCTGAGGTTGCCGTCGTTGTAGAGGACGGCGATGTCGGTCTTCTTGTCGCCGTTGAGATCGACCGCGACGGGCTTCATCCGCGAAAGGTCGAACTGATTCGCTGCTCCGAGGAACCACGCGGTGTGGGTGAACATGCCGTCGGCGCCGCGCTCGAGCACGACGATCCGCAGGCCGAAGTCGTCGTTCGGGTCGTAGAGGGTGGCGATCTGCTGCGCGCCGCTGCCCCGGAAATCGCCGACAAGCGTGAAGCCGTTGGCGAGGGTCTGCGCCGCGGCGCCGGCGCCGCCCGGCTGGACGGCCGGAACGAGGATGAGCGACAACGCCAGCGTCAGCGTCAGGAAAAGGGTGAGGAGCCTCACAAGCGCCAGAACGTGAGATGCGACCGTTTTGTGACGGCTTAACTGTACGAGCCGACAGGGAACGTTGACGCAATGTGAGTCATCCGAAGGAAGAACTCGTCACCATCACCGATGCGCCTCAGTGGTGCGTCAGCCCCGAAGCGCCTCCTTGACGAGGCGCGGGATCTCGCTCGGCGCGTTCGCGACGGGGATGCCCGCGGCTTCGAACGCTTTCACCTTCGATTCCGCCGTGCCCTGATTGCCGGAGACGATCGCGCCCGCGTGCCCCATGCGCTTTCCCGCCGGCGCGGAGCGACCGGCGATGAACGCGACCGCTGGCTTCTTGGCGTTCGCTCGCATGTACTCGGCGGCGCTCTCTTCGGCGCTGCCGCCGATCTCGCCGACGATCACGATCAACTCCGTCGCGGGATCCTCGTTGAGCAGGCGCACCGCGGCCGGGGTCGGCAGCCCGATGACCGGATCGCCGCCGATGCCGAGACAGGTCGATTGGCCGAGACCCGCGCGGCTGAGGAGGTCGGCGATCTCGTACGTGAGTGTGCCGCTGCGCGAGACGAAGCCGATGGGTCCCGGCGAGAAGTTCTCCGCGGGCATGATCCCGATCTTGCATTCGCCGGGCGTGATCGCTCCGGGGCAGTTCGGGCCGATGAGCGTCGTCGCGGAGCGATCGAGCACGGACGCGACCTTGAGCATGTCCTGCACCGGTATGCCCTCGGTGATCGCGATGACGAGATCGAGCTCGGCGTCGAGCGCCTCGAGCATCGCGTCCATCGCGCCCGATGCGGGCACGAAGATGATCGATGCGTTCGCGCCCGTCTCGGTCGTCGCGCGCGACACCGTGTCGAAGATAGGGAAGCCTTCGCGCGTCGTGCCGCCTGCGCCGGGCACCACGCCGCCCACGACCTTGGTGCCGTACTCGCGCATGCGTGTCGCGTGGAACGTGCCCTCGCGACCCATGCCCTGGACGAGGACGCGCGTGTCGCGGCCGAGGAGGACGCTCATCTGCTCATCGCAGGGGCTGCGCCCCTTCCACCCTCTGCGAGTATCACGGCTTCCTTCGCAGCGTCATCCATGGTCGCCTTCGAGACGAGCCTCGCCCCTTCGAGCAGCTTGCGGCCGGCCTCGGCCTCGGTGCCCGACAGCCGGATGACGAGCGGCACGCTCGGCGGATGCGTCGTGATCGCGGAAAGGATCCCCTTCGCGACCTCGTCGCCGCGCGTGATGCCGCCGAAGATATTGATGAGGACGCTCTTCACCTTCGGGTTCGCGAGCACGATCTCGAGCGCCGAGCGCACGACCGATTCCTTCGCGCCGCCGCCGACATCGAGGAAGTTCGCGGCGTGTCCGCCGGCGTTGCGGACCGCGTCGAGCGTCGCCATGACCAGGCCGGCGCCGTTGCCGATGACCCCCACGTTGCCGTCGAGCTGTACAAAGCTGAAGCCGAGCGCGCGAGCGCGCTCCTCGACCTCCTCGTCGGGCGAGATCTCCTTCCAGTCGCGCAGCTCGGTCTGGCGGAACAGCGCGTTGTCGTCCATGTCGAGCTTGGCGTCGCCCGCGAGCACGGTGCCGTCCGTCTGGATGAAGAGCGGATTGATTTCGACGAGCATCGCGTCGGTGCGTGCGTAGACGCCGTACAGCTTGATGGCGATGTCCGCGACGGCGCTCCGTTGCGCGGCGGGCACGCCGGCGTCGAAGCACAGTGCGCGCGCCTGGTACGGCAGGAGACCCACGAGTGGATCGGGCCAGCCGCGCGCGATCTTCTCTGGCTCTTTCTCGGCGACCTCTTCGATGTCCATCCCGCCGACGGTCGACAGCATCACGACCGGGCGGCGGCGATCGCGGTCGAGCGTGATGCCGAGGTAGAGCTCGCTCGCGATCTGCGCGCCGCGCTCGACGTACACCTTGCGCACGCGCAGTCCTTTGATCTGCATGTGCAGGATCGTCGAGGCGTGCTCGCGCGCCTCGGCCGGCGTCTTCGCGACCTTGATGCCGCCCGCTTTGCCGCGTCCGCCAGCGTGCACCTGCGCTTTCACCACGACCGTGCCGCCGAGGGCCCGCGCAGCGGCCTCCGCTTCCTCATGCGTCGTCGCCAGACGACCTTCAGGGATGGGGATACCGGCGCGCGCGAGGAGCTGCTTGGCTTGGTACTCGTGGAGCTTCACGGGGGTGAGACCGAGGATATCGTCGCGATGCGTGAGACGCGTTTCGGTCGTCGGTTCGACGGGAAGCGGGAAGACCACGTTCGCGCGCGCTCTGGGCGCGGTCATCGGTGCTGCGCACGTCGAACTCGACGGGCTCTTCTGGGAGGCAGGCTGGAAGATGGCCGAGCTCGAGACGTTCCGCGAGCGGGTCGGGTCGACCGTCTCGGGCGAGCGCTGGGTCGTGGACGGCAACTATCGCGCGGCCGGCGCGCTCGAGTTGGTGTGGTCGCGGGCGGACACCGTCGTCTGGCTCGACTACGCGCTTCCGCTCGTTCTGTTGCGGCTCATGGGCCGGATCGTCGCGCGAATCCGCGACGGTGCCGAGCTCTGGCCGGGCACCGGCAATCGTGAGACGGTGCGCAACGCCTTCTTCTCGCGGGACCCCCTCCTTTGGTTCGCGATCCGCACGCATCGCGGCCGCCGGCGACGGATCACAGAAATGCTCGCGAGCCCCGACTATGCCCAGCTAACGGTCCATCGTTTCCGCGAGCCGCGCGAGGCGGCGCGCTGGCTCGAGGCGCAACGCAGGTCTCTGGCGCCGCGTATATAGGTGTGATGGCGACCGTCACCGCCGCGCGCGAAGTGACCATGCCGCGCGCGGGGGAGCTCGGCGTCAAGTTCGACTGGCTCGTGATCGCCGCGAGCGCATGGCTCCTCGGCGGCCTCTATTGGGACGGCTGGGCGCACGGCTATGGCCTGCCGGACTCGTTCTGGACGATCTGGCATGCGGCCTTCTACTCGGGGTACGCGGCCGCGGCGGCCGTGATCTTCGGCGCGATCGCTCGCGCGCGTCCGCAGGCAGCGACCTGGCGCGCCGCCATCCCGGCCGGCTATGGAGCGGCGGTGGCCGGTGTCTTCGTGTTCGGCCTCGGCGGCGCGTTCGACATGGCGTGGCACACGGTCTTCGGGATCGAGCTCAGCACCGATGCATTGCTGAGCCCAAGCCATCTCGTCCTGGGCCTCGGGATCGCGCTGATCGTGAGCGGCCCGCTGCTGGCCGCTTGGCGTCGCGGCACTCTGGGCGGACTCGCGGCGCAGCTGCCGGCCGTGCTCTCTCTCACGGCGCTGCTCTCCGTGTTCACCTTCTTCACGCTCTTCGCCGGTCCGTACTCGACGGTGATCGGGACTGGAGCGAAGCCCAGCGAGGCCACGCTGGTGCGGTCACTGCTCGGTATGTATCTCTTCAGCGCACTCGTCGTCGGGCTGGCGCTCGTCGCGCTGCGTCGTGGCACGCTGCCGATCGGTTCGCTGACCGTGCTCCTCGGGTCGAACGGCGTCGCGATGATCCTCATGCGCGGCCACGCCGCGCTCGATGTGCAGGTGACATTCATGCTCGTCGCCATCGCCGCCGGCGCGATCGGCGATCTGCTGCTCTGGCGGCTCCGACCGTCGGACACGCGAGCGCTCCAGCTTCACGCGTTCGCGTTCGTCCTGCCGGTCGCATACCTCGCGATCTATCTGGCCGTGGTGGTCCTGCGCGTCGGCAGCGGCTGGACGGTGCCCGAGCTCACCGGCATGGTGACGCTCTGCGGCATCGTGGGTCTGCTGGTCAGCTTCGTCGCCGCTCCGCGGCGCACCTAACGTCGATCAGTCGGTGACGTCCGCCGCGACGGCGAGGATGCCCTTGCGCGTGAGCGCGAGACGCACACCGTGCTCGACATCGGCCGGGACGCGTCCGCCGAGCGAGCGCAGGACGTCATCCGGCACCGCGCCGCTCTCCGATGCGAGCATGTCGGCAGCATTGCGCCGCAGGTCCGGGTCGGGCGACGTCAGGTTCTGCGCGATCCGGCGTCCGAACAGCCGGCGGGTGTGCCACGCGTTGTACACGTAGACGAGCGAGAAGCTTGCCCCGATGCCGAGGAGCGTTCTCACGCCGAAGAAGCCGAGGTCGACAGCGCGAAGGCCGAGGATGAGCGACACCGCCGCGACCATGTTCCCGAACGCGTTCACGCCACCGGAGAGGAAGGCGCGCGCGCGCGGGCGGATCGCTTCGGATACCTGGCTGTACACGAGCTCGCTGGCCGGGCGGTGCAGCGCGGGGATCCAGATGCGCTCGCCCAGCTGCAGCGCGACACCGGTGACGAGAGTCAGGCCCCAGTACGCGGCGGCCGCGTACGTGCCGAGGAACCACAGCGGCAGGATGAAGAGCACCCAGGCGATGCCGACGCGCCGGAGAAGCCCGCTGGTGATGAAGCTCTGGATCGCGAGTGCGACGAGCGAGGAGCTCGTGTAGACGGAGGCGTAGAGCTGACTGAAGAAGTCCTCGCTGCCAACGCTGTTGCCCGCCGCGGCCTGGTCGAGACCCAGCAGGTACAGGAAGTTCGCGAACTGCATCAGGAAGTACCAGAAGAAAACGCCGACGCCGAACGTGCGCAGCATGTTGTCCGACGTGACGGCGCGGTAGCCGTCGGCCGACTCGCGGATCGTCGCGCGAACGTCCTGCGGCCGCTCTTTTGCCTCGGCGCGGCCGGCGCGGCCCTCGGGGAGTCCGCGGTACAGCACGAGGGCGACGAAGCACACGAGGAACCCGACCGCCTGCGCGCCGATGAAGTTCTCTGCGTGGAGGAGGGGTGCGATGGCCGCGCCCACGATGCCGCCAATGATCTTGCCGACCAGGACCGAGCCCGCGAAGAACGGGAAGAGCCGTTTCGATTGCTCGGCGTCGTACAGATTGCCGGCGTAGACCCAGAAGAGGATGTAGATGGTCTCCTTGACGCCGTGCGCGAACACGTAAGAGATCGGCTGAACGATGTTCCCGATGGCTCCAGTGGTGATCGCGTACTGGATCAGCACCGACATCAGCGCGACGGCCGCGACGTAGACGAGGAGCATCGTGCGGCGCCGCATGCGGTCGATGAAGAAGAAGATCAAGGCGGAGACCGCGAGCATCGCGATCGGCGTGATGATGTACATCCACGGAACGTTCTGGACGCCGTACCGCTTCACGAAGAGCGCATCGGCTCCGAGCTTCCCGACCCAGTCGGCACCGACCATCACGGTGAGCAGGAAGTAGAGGAACAGGGCGAGACCCCATTCGCCGCGCCGCAGGGGCATCGCATCCCGCAGTAGCCGTCGCATGACCGTCAGGCTAACGCGGGTCGGGCTGTGGTTACGAGGCCGCGCTCTTCGTGCGCGCGCGGCCGAGGCGGCAGCCCGTGTCGGCGAGCGCCAGCGAGAGCCAGTCGTCGCCGACCTTCGCCTGGAAGCCGTACGGCGAAGGCTTGCCGGCATCGATCGCGGCGACGACGTCATTCGGTATCCCAACGACCACCCACGCCACACCGGGCGCCGCGTTGTCGACGGCGGGTGCGTGCCCCTTGTCACCCGGCCCGAGCGGGATGCAGAGGCGCGTTTCGATCACGTTCTCGTCGGGACCGATGACGCGGACCGCGACCGGTACGAGCTCCGCGTTGCCGCCTTCGAGCTGCATCCAGTGACGATCGCCGTCGGCGTGGATGCAGAAGCGGAACGGGACCTTCGGCAGAAGGCGCGGCGTGGGAAGCGGGGCGGTGGCAGCGATGTCCGTTGACACGCGCGCCGGCGCGATCGGCCGCATGGCGGGAGCGCTTGGTCGCACGGCGGGTGCGGACGGCGCGATCGCCGCATTCATCGGCGGCACGATCGCGCGCACCGCGGTAACGATCTTCTCCGCCGCCTCGTGCAGCGCCGGGTGACCGCCGAGCACGCTCGCTCCGTAGGAGAGCTCGAGCGTCGCGCGGCCGACCTCGCCGAGCGGAAGCATGAACTCGATGTAGCGCGCGAACTCATCCGCGGCGCCGTCGATGTCGCCTCCCTGTGAGAGCGTCGCGGCGAGACGGCGGTGCGAGGCCAGATCGGTGGGGTCGATCGCGACGGCGGCCCAGAGAAGGGCCATCGCGGCGACGCGGTTCCCCGCCTGGATCATCATCGCCGCGCCGTCCTTCAGCGCTTCGAGGTCGCTGCGGTCGGGTCCGGTCTCCGGCGCGCTCGGCTCGATCTCCGCTAGGGGGTCGGTCGCTCCGCGGTTCGCCACGCGGGAGTCATCGTCCACATGCGGAAGTGTGGTCCCGCTAAACAAGCCCGGCGACCCCCGGTCGGGGGAGGACCCGCCACCCCGCGGCGTGCTTAGGCCCCCAGCGCGGCGCGCGTCTCGCGCTCGATCTCCGCCACGAGGCGGCGCGGCGCGGTGGCGATGGCCTCGAGCGCACGCGCGATGTGGACCCGTAGTTCCGGGGCGAGGTCGGGTGGAAGGTCCTCCTCATCGAGGACGATCGTCTCCCCTGAAGGTCGGAGAAGCACGTCGATAACGAGGTCGGTGTAGCCGACCAGATCCTCGCGGATGATCGTATCGCTCGAGATGTTGCAGTAATACGCGATCGTCCGAGCTCCATCGAGCCAGTGATAGACGTTGTATGGACGATCGCTCCAGTAGTGGGCGATCGTCGTCTGACCGGGACGAAGCACGATCCCGGTGTCGGCGATGACCCATTCGCGGTCGATGACGTAACGCAACACAGCGCGACGGTCGACCTCGAGCAATAACCGCTCGCAGCGGTACTCGCTCACCGAACCGTCGAGTCGGGTCTTCCGCTCGATCGTCGTCGCGCTCGTTTGACGCGCCATGTGCCGTCGGTAGCATGAGCCACGCGTGAGAGAGCTGTACCAGGTGGTGGAGGTCGGGCCGTCCTGGTACCAGGACAACATCCCTTGCCAGGAAGCCTGTCCGGTGAAGACCAACTGCCGCGGTTATCTGAACCTCGCGGCCGCCGGTGAATTCGAGAAGGCGTGGGAGCTCGCTCTCGATCCGAACCCGTTGGCATCGATCTGCGGCTCTGTGTGTGCCGCGCCGTGCGAGACCGCATGCCGCCGCAAAGAGGTCGACAAGCCGCTCTCCATCCGTTACGTGAAGAAGTTCCTGTCGGACTGGACGCACACGAACATGCGCGTCGATGGTCATTCCTACACGCAACCACCACCGCCGGTCTTCGGTCCGCCGCGCGGCCGCGTGGCGGTCGTCGGCGCGGGATGCGCCGGCCTCGCCGCCGCGAGCGACCTCGCGAAGCTCGGCTTCGGCGTCACCGTCCTCGACGCGCTCGATCAGGCGGGCGGCACCGCGCTCGCGGGCGTGCCACCGTTCCGTCTTCCGCGCGAGGTCATCGACCGCGACGTCAACGGGATCGTCAACGAGAATGTCGAGCTGCGGCTTTCTACGTATGTTGGCCGCGATGTGACGCTGCGACAGCTGCACGATGAGTACGACGCCGTGCTCGTGACCGCGGGCTGCTTCGAGCCGAACTATCCGGCGGAGATCAAGAACCTGGACGCTGACGGCGTCATGGCGGGCATCGTGTTCCTCGAGCGTTCGTATCGCGGCCGCCCGGTCGAGGTGGGGAAGAGCGTCGTCGTCCTCGGCGGTGGCTACACGGCGATGGACTGCGCGTCGACGTCATGGCGACTCGGCGCGGACAACGTGTCGATCGTGTACCGCCGCGGCCGCGACGAGATGGTCGTCGACGAGGAGGAGCTCACGGAGACCGAGCGCGAAGGCATCCACTTCGTGTACCTCGCGTCGCCGGTCGAGGTCCTCACGACGGAATGGGGCCGCACGCGCGGCGTCCGCTTCATCCGCAACAAGCTCGGCGAGCCGGACAAGAGCGGTCGCCGCAGCCCCGAGCCGATCGCTGGCTCCGAGTTCGACGTCCCCTGTGAGACTGTCCTGCTCGCGCTGAGCCAGAACCCCGACACGACCTGGCTCGCCGACATCCCAGAGTTCCGCGTCAAGCGTTACCGCGATCTGAAAGTCGACCCGGAGACCTACCAGACCTCCGTCCCGAAGATCTTCATGGCGGGCGACTACCGCGAGGGCCCATCGACGATCATCGCGGCGGTCGCCGATGGACGGTCCGCGGCCCAGCAGGTCGCACGCTTCCTCGATCCGATCGCCTCGGCGGTGAACGTGCCCGAGTACCACGAGATCGTGACGCTGCGACGCTCGAGCACGCCCGACAACATCGGACAGATCGCCGGGGAGGCCGAGCTCGCGCGCGTCTACCACAACATGTCGGTGGACTACGACCGGATCCCGCGGCAGGAGATGCC
Organism: Candidatus Limnocylindria bacterium; assembly: GCA_041493915.1. Lineage (GTDB taxonomy): Bacteria > Chloroflexota > Limnocylindria > P2-11E > P2-11E > CF-39. Next base: position 8,098 of record JBGPZT010000012.1, on the reverse strand, counting down.
CAAGCTCGCGAAGAGTGAGCGCCGCGGGCTCTTCCTCGAGATCAATCAGGGCTACGAGCAGGCGCAGGCGATCGCCGAGTCGGACCGCTGTCTGAAGTGCAACTTCAACATCGAGATCATCGGCGAGCTGTGCATCATCTGTGGCGGCTGTGTCGATGTCTGCCCGATGGACGTCATCCATATGGTCGACATGTCGGACATCGTTGATGACGGCGCGATCCCGGCGGTCGGCGAGGCGAAAAAGTGGGGGCAGGGCGTCGCGTTCTTCCTCGACGAGACCGCCTGCATCCGCTGTGCCCTCTGCATCATCCGCTGCCCGACCGACGCGATCACGATGAACCGCTATGGCGCGGTCATGCCCGCGATGGGCAAGACGCTGCCCAAGGAGTCGATCGACGACGAGGTGCATCTCGATCTCACCGTCGGCGGCGGAAGGGCGATCCGGCCGCTTCCTATGTACGATCCCGCCCGCGCGGCCGGCTACAAGAACGGCCACAACGGACATGCCGGTGAGAACGGCCATGTGGTGACAGAACGACAGAAGGAGCATGTCCACTAGATGCTCGACATACCGTTGCAGCTCTGGCATCGCGTTAAGGCCGGTCCGTTATGGCGGTCGCTCTTCCGTCATGGCTACCCGGACTCGCGCAAGAACCAGTCGCTCGCGGTGTTCACGAACGTGTTCCTCCACCTCCATCCGGTCAAGGTGCGGCGTCACGCGCTCGCGATCCCGTACACGTGGTGCATGGGAGGGCTCTCGTTCTTCCTGTTCCTCGTGCTCACGCTGACCGGGACGCTGCTCATGTTCTATTACCGACCGACGACCGAGTGGGCGTACTCGGACATCAAGGACCTCGAGACGGTCGTCATCTTCGGGCAGCTGCTGCGCAACATGCATCGCTGGGCGGCGCACGGCATGGTGATCACGGTGTTCCTGCACATGATCCGGGTCTTCTACACCGGCTCGTACAAGCCGCCGCGCGAGTTCAACTGGGTCGTCGGTACCGGCTTGTTCCTCTTCACCATCCTCCTCTCGTACACCGGCTACCTGCTCCCATGGGACCAGCTCGCGCTGTGGGCGGTCACCGTCGGCTACGAGATCGCTCGAGCGACGCCCGCCGTGGGCGATGAAGTGAGCTTCCTGCTCTTCGGCGGCTATCAGTTGGGACCGAACGCCTTATTGCGGTTCTACGTGCTACACGTCGTCGCGCTGCCGCTCGCGACCGGATTCCTGATAGCGATCCACTTCTGGCGCATTCGAAAAGACGGCGGGATCTCGGGGCCGCTATGAGCGACGTCATGAGGGTCGCGAGCTCGACGTCGCGCCACTCCTCTCGCTCGCTGCTGGCTACGCCGGCCCGCCAATCACCGCGCGTGCTTCGCTCGGGCCGGCTTGGCGCAGACGCTCGCTCGAGGAGTTCCGCTCCGTCCTCGCTCGCGACCCTCGCTGACGTCGCTGCGGCTCGCTCGTGACAGCTCCCCGCGGCCCGCAACCGTTCCCGGGTCAAGAGAAGCGACTCCGGCTGCTTGCCTTCGTCAGGCAGGACTCGGTCGTGCGGGTCGACAAGCGCGTCGAGGACACGGCGATGGTGTGGCCACACCTGCTGGTCATCGAGTTCATCGCCGCGATGATCTGGTCGCTCGGGCTCTTCGTGATCTCGGCGCTCTTCAACGCGCCGCTGCAGGACCACTCGACCGTGGACTGCACCCCGAACCCGTCGAAGGCGCCGTGGTACCTGCTGAACCTCCAGGAGCTGCTGCTCCACATGGACAAGGGTCTCGCCGGCGTGATCGTGCCGACCGTGTGGCTGGTCTTCATGGCAGCGATCCCGTACATCGACCGCGACCGCTCAGGCATCGGCCACTGGTTCACCAACGAGATCGGGAAGCGCTCTGCGGTCTTCTCCGCCGTGTTCGCGGGCGTGATCGTCTCGGGGCTCATCGCCATCGACGCGGTCATCAAAGTGAATCGTTCGGTGATCGACCCGGTCACCAAGATCAGGACCGGCTGGCCCGGCTACGCCGAATTCGCGAGCCAGTACTTTCCCGGCGGCCGCGAGCTCATCCCGAACTACGTCATCCCGATCGGCATCATGCTCACGCTGCCCGTCGTTCTTGTGTACCTATGCAAACGACTCTTCGGTGCTGGGACACGCGAATGGATGATCGCCATCTGGACGGGCTTCGTCGTCACCTATCTCGTCCTGACGGTCGTCGGCACGTCGCTGCGCGGTCCGGGTATGGACCTGTACGCCCCGTGGGCGCTGCCGTCGACGCATCAATGCTTCGAGCCGCTCCCTTAACGTGATACGTCCGCACGACGAGACGTCGATCGTGTCCGGTGGAATGCTGTCGCGCGTCAAGCGCCGCCAGCTCCTCCGCATCGGCTTCCTCACCGGGACACTGCTCGCGGTGGCCGAGCTCGCGGGCGCATTCCCGCTGTTCTTCAAGGTCATCAAGATCGAGGGCCTCGGGGCGAAGATCCCCGCGGGTAAGAAGGCCGACATCATCGCGAAATTCCAGGCGACGAAGGACGAGCCGATCCTCAACACCGAGGGCCGCTTCTTCCTGATCCATGCGCCGGGCACGATTGCCGCCGCGTACCGCAAGTGCACGCATCTCGGTTGCACCGTGCCCTGGAACAAGACCGAGGACCAGTTCCACTGTCCCTGCCACGGCTCGCTCTATGACAAGCACACCGCTGTCGTGATCGGCGGCCCCGCTCCGCGCGGCCTCGATCTCTTCCACGTCGCCGACGTGAACGGGTCGCTGGTCGTCGACACCAATCCGCTCAACGTCCTGAAGCGGCCGAACAACCAATGGGACCCGGCGCACGCCGAGATCCCGGACGCTTAGTGGACATCAACGTCATCCTGGCTGCGGCCAGCCTCCTGTTGTTCGTCGCGCTGCTCGCCTACTTCACCTTCGTCGCGTATCACCAGCAGCAGATCGAGCCGGACGAGAAGCCCGCGACCGGCGTGGAGCTGCTGCGCCAGCACTACGGTCCCGGCGACACGGTGGAGCAGCCGACGCCGTACTGGGTCGCGCCGATCCCGGCTGCGCCGGACCCGCTCGAGATCTCGAGCAACCTCGACCGCAAGATCGTCGCGGGCGGCGTGATGCTGTTCGCGCTCTTTGGGCTCGTGGGTGGCTACCTGCTTCTTCAGGTCATCCCCAGCGGGCCGCTGTCGCTGCGCGCCGCGGCCGCCGAGAAGCAGACCGAGACGTTGATCCACCGAGGGAAGAACCTCTACGCGAACTTCTGCTACCCGTGTCACGGCAAGACAGGACTGGGCAATGGCGAGACCGACGTCGACGGCAAGCCGCTGCCCGGAAAGCCGCTGAACGCCGCGGCCAACAAGTACGAGACCCTGAAGGAAGATCCCCAGTCGCTCAAGACCCGGGAGGACTTCATCCGTCTGACGATCACCCGCGGCAAGCAGAACCCGCCGCCGAACTACTCGATGCCCGCGTGGGGCCAGTCGGAAGGTGGCCCGCTCAACCCCGAGCAGGTGAGCCAGCTCGTCACGTTCGTCATGCGTGGGAGCGAGGTGGACTGGGCCGACATCGTGACGATCCGCACGCATCTCGAGGGCGTCGAGAACGCCGACGTCGTGGCGCCTCCGCCGCCCCCGGTCCAATCCAACGCGGAGCTCGCCCAGGTCTACTGCGTGACCTGCCACAGCTTCGACGCGGGCAAGCCGAGCACCGTGCCCCTGGCGCCGAACCTCGCTCACTACGGCACCGACGGGCCGATCAACGACCAGAACAAGGCGGCGAAGGCCTCCGGCGATGCCGACTGGCTGTTCCACTGGGTGTCGAACGCCCCGAAGGTCAAGCCAGGCATCATCATGCCGGTGTGGCTGAACACCGACGGCGGCCAGCTCGACGAGGCGACGATCCGCAAGATCGTCGAGTACCTGCAGGGCCTGAAGTAAGTTGATCGCAGAGATCGGCGAATCGGGCGAGTTCTACATGGTGTTCATCACCACGGTCATCCTGATCGCGGTGTTGTACTTCCTGCAGAAGTGGTGGACCACCTACCGGTAGGCACCGACGCTCAGCGACCCCTGCCGCGGCAGGCCACGCTCGCGCTCCTCGTCGGCCGCGTCACCACGATCAAGCTCGCGTACTGGACGGTGCTCACTGCGTTCGAGCTCGCCCTGCCGCTCGATCCCGCGTCGGGGGCGGAGCGCTTCGGATCGTTGGTCGCGCTCGCCGGCTTCGCTACGCTGGCGGCGCTCCTCTGGGCGCGCCGCTCGGCGCGCGCGATCGATCCCCGCGCGGGGGCCCTCTCGCGCTCGATACCGACGATCGCGACGACCTTCGCCGCGGCGACCGTCGTGGCGTCGCCGGCCAGCCTGCCGCTTCTGCTCGTCGAGCGTCAGCGCTCGATCGAAGGCTGCGTTGGCCTCGTGACCTGTCATCCGGAGGCGCTCTGGCTCTGGGTGGCGACGCTCGCGATCGGATTTCTTGTCATCCCGGCGGTGTTCGCCGCATCACTCAGATCGAGTCGCTAGGTAGGCTGCGTAGGCCTTTCTAGACTGGCGACCGTGAGGTCGGTCCCGTGGCGTCCGCTGGTGCTGCTCCTCCTCGTGCTCTCGCCGACCGCCGTCCTCATGGCGCTGCTCGCCGATCCGCAGCGCAACACGCCGCTCTTCATACCGGTCGAGCACCTCGTCATCACGACGAACGTCTCGATCGTTGCCTTGCTCGTCGCTATCTTCGTCGCGCGCGCCGCTCTGGGAACGGGCCATTACCGCAGTCTCCTCGTCGCGATCGGGTTCCTGTGCCTGGCCGGGATCTTCGCGGTGCACGGTCTCTCGACGCCCGACGTGCTGCAGCGTGGCGATAAGAAGGACGACGCCGGTCTGGTCGTCGGCGTCTCGGCGCAGCTCGCCCTGTGGACATCGGCACTCTTCTTCGCGATCCGCTACACACCCGTCGCGTCGTTCCTCGAGCGACGCGTCGCTCCGCGGACGCTGCTCGCGGTCATCGCGGCGGCGCTCGGCGTGTACGCGGTCGTCGCGATCGGTTGGCCCGCCGCGTTCGGCGGCCTCGCGCGGTGGATCCTGGTGGGCGGCGGCGCGTATGCGACGTACGACCCGAGCACCTACGGCACGCCGGGATACACGCCGCCCGACGTCTACGGCGGCGCGGGCCTCGTCCCGTACGGGGTGTCGGGGAGCGTCGTCTTGTTCTACGGCTTCGCGGCGTGGGCGCAGGGCCGCGATTACGTTCGCACGCGACTTCCGATGCAGGGCGCGCTCGCAGCGTCGTACGTGTTGCTTGCGCAGGCCCAGCTCTCCCAATTCCTGGGCCCGGTCTGGACGCTCTCGTGGTGGGAATACCACGCGCTGATGTTCGCGGCCACGGTGATCGCGCTCGGTGCGTTGTTCCTCGAGCTGGACCGCCGGCGCGGGCTCGAGCGTTTCCTGCCTCCGACGGTCGTCGAGCGTGTCCTCGGCGGCGACCCGCTGCGCCTCGAAGGCGAACGCCAGACGGTGACGATCCTCTTCGCGGACCTGCGCGGCTCGACCGCGCTGGCGGAGAAGCTATTGCCGGAGCAGGTGATCTCCGTGATGAACGCGTATCTACGCGTGATGGCGCGGTCGGTGATCGACGCGGGCGGGATCCTCGACAAGTTCACCGGCGACGGCCTGATGGCGATCTTTGGCGCGATGGGCGACCCGGCCCATGGCGCCCCGGCAGCAGCGCGGGCCGCGCTGGCGATCCGTTCGAACATCCGGACGCTCAACGCCGAACGCGCGCGCAGCGGCGAGCCCGTCGTGCAGTTCGGGGTCGGCATGCACACAGGTGACGTCGTGCTGGGCGCGATCGGGCTGCCCGAGCGCTCGGACTACACGGCGATCGGCGACGCGGTGAACACGGCGTCGCGAATGGAGTCGCTGACGAAGGAATACAAAGTCGACGCGGTGTTGTCGGCCGCCACCGCCGGACACCTTCGCGAAGACGGGATCGAACTGCGTTCGCTCGGCGAGGCTCAGGTCCGCGGCAAGTCCGAGGCGCTGTCGATCTTCACGCTCGACTAGAACTCGCGGCGCGGCGGGCACGCGGCGCCGCTGCGCCGTCGAGGACCGTGAGGCCGGCCGGCGTGCGTGCCAGCCACTCGCGCGCGGCCACGAGGGCGCGCACGGTCGTGACGAACTCCTGCGCCGCGCGCGTCGGCCTGCGGTCGCGCCGGTGCGCGTAGCCGATCGTCCGCGTGAGCTCGGGTTTCGCGATGCGCACCGCACGCAGCGGCCCGCCGCGCTCGACTACCAGGCTGGGCACGACCGCGACGCCCACGCCCGCCGCCGTCAGACGCAGAACTCCGTCCATCTCGCCGCCCTCGAGCGCGAACGTGGGCTCGAAGCCGGCCCGGCGGCACGCGGCGACCGTCACCGCCCGCAGGTCGTAGCCGTCGCGGAACATCACCAGAGGCACGCCGCGCAGATCCGCGATCGAGATGCTTCGGCGCTTGACGAGCGGATGTGACTTCGGCACCGCGAGGACCAACTCCTCGCGCAGCAGCGGTGTTGTCTCGAGGATGTCGTTGTGCATCGGGAGGATCACGAGGGCGACGTCGAGCACGCCGCGCTCGAGCTCGCCGACCAGGTCGCGCGAGCCCGCCTCAAGGAGCACGAGCTCGATGCCGGGATAGCTCTGGTGGTAGCGCGCGAGCGCCGGTGGCAGGAGCGTCGTGGAGAGGCTCGGCGTCGCGCCGACAGAGAGACGGCCGCGGTGCATCCCGGTGAGATCACGGACCTCGCTCTCGGCCCCGGCCACGTCGGTGAGCACCCGACGCGCGAAGGGGAGAAGCGCTTCGCCGGCCGGCGTCAGCGTGACGTTCCCGCGCATGCGGTGGAAGAGCGGCGCGCCGAGCTCGTCCTCCAGGCGGCGGATCTGCTTGGAGATCGACGGCTGGGCCACCACGAGCTCACGCGCCGCCTTCGTGAAGTGCCGCTGCTCGGCGACCGCGACGAAGTACCGCAGCTGGTGCAGCTCCACGTCCATAGCCTACGGCTATCGTCACGAGCGCTTCGATATCCTTGTCACCTGAGGGGCGACTCCGTACCGTGGGCAGGCGGTGGCGACGACGACCAGCGTCCGGCAGCGTCCGCATGAGCGTCACGATCGGTGGTGGATCGAGCCTCTCACGATCGTGCTCGTCCTGGGTGGATTCGTCGTGTACTCGCTCATCGTCAGCTTCCAGAACGCGAACTACTTCGCGGACCCATATCTCTCGCCGTTCTACTCGCCGTGCCTCACGACGGGTTGCGTGCATCCGACCCTCGCGCTGATCGGCGACTGGTACACGCTGTCGCCGGCCTTCCTCATCGTCGGCTCGCCGCTCGCGTTCCGCTTCACCTGCTATTACTACCGGCGCTCGTACTACCGCGCCTTCTTCTGGTCGCCGCCGGCCTGCGCGGTGCCGGACGCGCGCGCGAAGTACAGCGGCGAGACGCGCTTCCCGTGGGTCCTGCAGAACATCCACCGCTACGCGCTCTACCTCGCGATCGTCATCCTCGTGATCCTGTGGTGGGACGCGATCCTCGCGTTCAACTTTGATGGTCGATTCGGCATCGGCGTCGGCTCGCTGGTCATGCTCGCGAACGTGCTGCTCTTGTCGGCGTACACGTTCGGCTGCCACGCCGCGCGCTATCTCGTCGGCGGCTACCTCGACTCGTTCCACGGCGCTTCGCTGCGCTTCCGCCTCTGGAGCTTCGCCAACCGCCTGAACGCGCATCACTCGGGCTGGGCGTGGTTCAGCCTCTTCGGCGTCGCGCTCACCGATCTCTACATCCGGCTCGTCGCGATGGGCGTCATCACCGACCTGCGGTGGATCTCTTAAGTGAAGCGAGCGACGATGCGGTCAGGGGGAGGGGCCCCTGTCAGCGAGCGGAGCGAGCGTGCCGCGAGGAGCGAGTCGATCAGCCCTGAGCGTGTCTCCTCGCCGAAGGCGAGAGATTGAGCGTGGCCGAGTACGAGACCCACGACTACGACGTCGTCGTCATCGGCGCGGGGGGCGCCGGCCTTCGCGCGGCGATCGAGGCGAGCGCGATGGGCGTGAAGACCGCGCTCGTCTGCAAGTCCC
>JBGPZT010000226.1:0-3018 GCA_041493915.1 Candidatus Limnocylindria bacterium | reverse complement strand
GTCCTCGCCGGTCTTGGCGTCATGCATCTTAGTAATCGACACCAGCAATAGGCCCCCTTCTGGGAGATAAATCGGATGTCCGGTCCCCACACACCCGGCCGTCTGGGCCCCCATGACCGTGCCGGCGCCGTTGGCGCGGATGCCGGCCGCGATGATCTCGGAGCCCGAAGCCGAGTTCTTGTTCTCGAGCACCACGAGCTGCTTGTTCAGGCCGAGGAACGTGCTGGGGTTCGAGTCGACGGCGGTGCGCTGACCGTCACGCCCGATCTGATAGACGAGCGTGCCGCGCTGGACGAAGAGGCTGGCGACGTTGACCGCGACGGTGAGCTCGCCGCCCGGGTCATCCCGCAGGTCGAGGATCCACCCGGTCGCGCCCTGCGCCGACAGACTGCGCGCCGCTGCGCCCACGTCGTCCGCCACCGTCGAGATGAGCTGCGGGATCTTGATGTAGCCGATGGTGTTGTCCTCCATGCGGCTGGTGAAGAGCGGGCTCTGGAACCGCGCGCGAGCCATCGTGAGCTCGACCTCTTGCGTGCCCCGCAGGAACGTGACGGTCACCTGCGAGCCCTCGGGACCGCGCACGCGATTCGCGACCTCGTCGGTCGTGAGTGTCACGACGTCCTCGCCGTTGACGCGGATGATCTTGTCGCCCTTCTTCACGCCCGCCTTCTCGGCCGGCGTGCCCTGGATGACGTCGATCACTTCGATCGGTTGACTCGGGTCGGGCTGGAAGATGGTGACGCCGATGCCGCTCACCGGAGCGGGCCGCTGGTTGAAGCCCTTCGCGCGGTCCGGGGTGAGGTAGTAGGTATGGCATTCGTTCATCGCGCGTGCCATCCCATCCACCGCGGCACGTTCCATGAGGGTCTTGTCAGCAGTGGGATAACGCTGCACGACTGCGTCGAGCGAGGCCGTGAACTTGGCGAAATCGGACCACACGCTGCCCGTCAGCGCTGGCTGGTCGACGGTCGGCGAGGCGTCGATCTGGGCGTCTTTCAGGTATTTCGTGACCCCGTCGAGGGCTCCCGGGATCAGCTGCTGGGGGGTGGGCTTGTCGACGTGGCGCTCGATCAGGACCGAGTACGCGGCCTCAGCGGTCTTGTACTGGGTCTGCGACGGCAGGAGCTCGTGCTGCAGATCGGCCGGCAGCAGACCGCAGGCGGAGGCGAGGAATGCGACAACAAGGAGCAGGGGAAGTGCGCGGGGCCGCATCTAATGAGTCTATGTCCGCCGAAGCCGCTGAGTTTCAGTGCTCAGGCGACCTCGGTGGTCATGAGTTTGCGCAAACGGCCGAGCGCGCGGAACTGCAGCGCGCGGATCGCGCCTTCGTTCTTGCCGAGCATGTTCGCGACCTGTCGGCTCGACATGTTCTCGACGAAGCGCAGCACGAGCACTTCCTGCTGTTCGGTCGTCAGGTGCTTGACCGCGCCACGGAGCGCGTCGACTTCCTCACCACGGACCGCGTGCTCGTGCGCGGTCGGGCCATCCTCGGCGAGGCCGAACGCGTTCTCGAGGTCGACGGTCGGACGCTGACGGCGGCGGCGATCCGTCACCGCGTTGCGCGCGATCGTGTACAGCCATGCGAGGAACGACTTGCCCTGCCAGCGGTAGCGGTGGATGTTCGCGAACGCGCGTGTGAACACGTCGCTCGTGAGATCCTCGGCGTCGCTGGGCTCACGGACGCGATAGAGGATGTAGCGGTAGACGGCGTCGACGTGCGTGTCGTAGAGATCGGCGAATGCCGACCGGTCGCCACCGCGAGCCCGCTCGATGACGTCCGGAACCGGACCCATCTGTTCGAAGGGAGGAAGCGAGTCGACCCTTGCTGCTGCGGCAACTGTCACGACGTGATGGCCCCCCAATCCCGTCCTCAGTGATCTGTCGGCAGACCATATCGACCGGAGGGCGGCTCGCCAACCCACTCGGGGTACCAAAACCGTCACAGCGAACCCCGATTCGGGCGCGCAGCGTACGAAGGGACCTCGGTACTGGTACCTCTGGGGCAATCCTGCAGCGAGCGAACGTGCCCTTGTCTCTGGCGGAAGGCGATCACATCTTCTGCTTGAGGATCTCGATCGCCTTGTCGACGGCCGTCACGTCGTCTGCCTGGACGTCCGGCAGCACGCCGACGTTGTTGTAGATCGTCCCGGTGTTGGCGCCCGCGAATTCCTGGGTCACGACGGCCAGTTTGGAGCCGTCCGTCATGTTCGTGACGGATGTGGCGCCCATGCAACCGATGCTCTTGCCACCCACGATGGTGGCCCGCTTGTTCTCCTTGAGGTCGGCCGCGAGGACCTCGGGGCCCGAGCCGCCGCGGTCATTGAGGATAATGACGAGGGGCAGCTGATAGGCGTCCGCGAGCCGCCACTCTTTGCGCGCGCTCGTCGACACGGTGGCGCCCCCGCCGCGGTAGATGACGTTCAGCATCTTCTCCCCGTTCAGGAAGAACGCCGCGATCGTGTCCGAGTCGAAGCCGCCCACGTTGCCGCGGAGGTCGAAGAGCCAGGCCTTGCCGCCGGCGGCGAGACCCTTTTCCATCATCTTGCGGACCTCGTCGAAGATCTTGTACGTCCCGGTCACGACGAACTCGTGCCACGTGACGTAGACGATGCCGCCCGGCAGCACGCGACCGGTGAGGCCGGCTTCGTCCGGTCCGCCGAGCGACGTGCCGGTGGTCGGGATGCGCGCGAGCTGCCCGCTGGCGGGCTCGGGCCGCGAGCGATGGACGCCCCCGGTCTTGTCGACGTAGTACGTGTGGCAGTCCGGGGTCGCGCTCATCATCCCTTCGATCGCGACGTCGGCGAAGCGGTCGGCGGTGATCTGCGGGTTGAGCGCCTTGACCGCCGCCGCGGCCTCGGCGAACTTCTTGAAGTCGGGGACGGTGGTCTCGGTGACGTCCTGGAACTCGATCGCCGCCATCTCGCCCTTGCCACCGGTCTTCTTGATCTCGGCGTTGATCGCGGCGACCGCACCCTCGAGGATCTTCTTGCTCGAGACCTTATGGACGTCCTGGTCGCT
>JBGPZT010000084.1:0-11658 GCA_041493915.1 Candidatus Limnocylindria bacterium | reverse complement strand
CTGGGCGCAGACGCTCGCTCGAGTGAGTGCGCCCGCTGTCCCTTTCTAAGCGTTCTGCCGCGGTCTCGACTCTCGTTCGCGACGCGCCCGCTGCCTCCTTCCCCCGAATTCGTATTGGTGATGCCCCGCTGTCTCTGGCAGATAATCCGGCGATGACAACTATTCCCGCCGCCGACCTGCGCTCCCGGATACACGAGCTCATGCCTCAGGTCCGCGCCGATCTCGAGCGTCTGGTCCGCATCCCGTCCGTCAGCGCCGACGGGCACGATCCGGCGCCGCTCGTGAGATCCGCTGAGCTCGTCGCCGAGTTGCTGCGCGCGGTCGGCGCCGACACGCGCGTGCTGCGCGCCCAGGGAGGACATCCCGCGGTCGTCGGGTACTTGAAGGCGCCCCCGGGGAAACCGACCGTCCTTCTTTACGCGCATCACGATGTTCAGCCACCGGGACCCGATTCGGAATGGAAGACACCGCCGTTCGCGCCGACCGAGCGTGATGGACGCCTCTACGGACGTGGGGCTGCCGACGACAAGGCCGGGGTCCTCGCGCACATCGCGGCGCTGCGCGCGTACGACGGCAAGCCGCCGGTGGGCGTCGCGGTGTTCATCGAAGGTGAGGAGGAGGCCGGGTCGGAGCGGCTGCGCGGATACCTCGAAGGTGAAGGAGATCGGCTGCGCTGCGACGCGGTCGTCGTCGCCGACGGTGGCAACTGGCGCATCGGAACGCCCGCGATCACGACGACGCTGCGCGGTGTCGTCGCGTGCGTCGTCGAGGTTCGCGTCCTCGACAAGGCGGTGCACAGCGGTGGCTTTGGCGGACCGCTGCCGGACGCGCTCACGACGCTCGCGCGCGTCCTCGCGTCTCTTCACGACGATCAGGGTCGTGTGCGCGTCGAAGGCCTCGCGCGCGGCAAGGCGCCGGCGCTCGATCTCACCGAGGCCGAGCTGCGCGAGCAGGCCGGTGCGCGCGGCAGCGTGAAGCTCATCGGCGACGGCGGCCTGACCGATCGCCTCTGGATGATGCCGGCCATCTCTGTGCTCGCTTTGGACGCGCCACCGGTGCGCGAAGCGGTGAACCAGCTGGTGCCGGTCGCGCGCGCGAAGGTGAGCATGCGCATCCCGCCCGGACAGGACGCGACGAAGGCGCTCGACGCGTTGGTCAGGCATCTCGAGAAGAACGTCCCGTGGGGCGCGGAGCTGCACATCGAGCGTCATGCGGTCGGCGAGCCGTTCGCGACGAAGACCGGCGGACCCGCTTACCGCGCGATGCACGCCGCGCTGTTCGAGGCGTGGGGCACGAACGCGGTCGACGTCGGGTCCGGCGGGAGCATCCCGTTCCTGTTCGACTTCGCGGAGCTGTTCCCGAACGCGGAGATCCTCGTCACCGGCGTGGACGATCCGCAGTCCGGCCCGCACGGGCCCGATGAGGGTCTGCACCTCGCGGAGTTCGAGCGCGTCTGCCTCGCGGAGACGCTATTCCTGACGCGCCTCGCGGCCCTTTGAGCTCAGCCTGATGGAGGACCGCGCGCGAGCCCGAAAGGGCTCGCGCGCGGTTGGTCTGAGAGAAGCCGGAGTTCCTAGTAGCGGAGCCCCCCGCCGGCGCCGACGGCGCGTGGGAGGATCCCCGCTTCGATCGCGTCGCGGTCAGCATCCGTCACCAGGATGCCGGGAGCGGTGAGGAGGGCTTTGACGTTGACCAACGCTTCCCTGGCCTCGAGGTCCTCGACGCCGTGGGCGGCCAGCGCGGCGTCGATCGCGGCAGCAACCGCCCTCGGCAGCGTCGGCAGGACCGTGAATGAGACGTGCATCCCAGCGGCGTAGTGACCCGGCTGGTTGCAGATCAGGACGTACTTCCCGGGATCGAGCGTGGCCGTGAACGTCTTTGTCATGCCCGGTTCGATGTCCTCGGCCTCCCCGACGTTCTCGGTCTCCTGGGCCTTGCTCGGGTCGTCGGCACGCGACGGGATCGAGCCCTCGGCGAGATCCGTCTTGAGGACGGCGAGTTCGTGCATCGCCGCCCCGGCATTCGTCACGGTGAACGTGACGGGTCCAGCGATGGCGAACTTCTGAGTGAGCCCGATCGACATCTCCTTCTCGGTCACGCCGACGGATGTAGTGACGGTCAGGGCGGCGTGCATGCCCGCGCCGTGGTGACCAGGCTTGTTGCACACGAGGAGGTATTTGCCGGGGCCGAGGGTCAGCGACAGGCTGAGGGTCGCCCCCGGCGGGACAGGGTCGATCTCTCCGGCGTTCCCGACCTCAGCGGCCTTGCCGACCTCTTCTTCGTTGTCCGGGAGTGCGCCTTCGGCGATGTCCGTCTTGAGGACGACGAGCTCGTGCTCGGCCGCGCCGGCGTTCGTGATGTCGAAGATCACCGGGCCCGCCGGGATGGTCGCCACGCTGAGCTTGATCGACATCTCGCTCAGCGTCACGCTCACGTGGGTCGCCGTGGCAGTCGTGGGCTCCGCGGCGGCGGCCGGTGACATGGTCGACACGGCCCCGGCAAGCGCGATGATCGCTGCGGTCGAGAAGGTCAAGAAGCGTCGCATCGTACGTTCCTCCATCAATTGATCGTGAATCCGATGTGCATGCCGATGAGGTAGTGCGCAGCTTGGTTGCACATCAGGACGTACTTGCCGCTCCCCAGGGTCAACGTGAGCGTCGCGGTCCCGCCCGGGTTGATGATCTGGGTCTGCGTGATGAATCCCGGCTCCGTGACCAGTCCGGGCTTCGACGGGTCGGTAGGGATCAGGTTCTGTGGGACGTCGGTCTTGAGCACGACGAGCTGATGGGTGACCGTGCCCGTGTTCTTGACCGCGAACGTCACGCTGCCTGCGGACGCCGATGACCGATCGAGCTTGATCGCGATGTCGTTGAGCGTCACGGCGACTGGTCCGGACTGAGGCTGCAGCGTTGGAGCGAGCGTCGCGACCGGGGGTGCCGTGGGCGTGGCGGCGGGCGCCGGGGCGACCGACGAAACGGCGACCTCGCTCGCCGACGGTGACGGTGTGTGGGCCGCGGGGTCGTGGGTCGCGGCCGCGCTCGGGGTCGTTGCGGGGCCAGCCGAGCTGAGTGGGCTCGCCGCCGAGGCCGTCGCTGCGGCGGGCGTCACTAGTGCGGCAGTGGGAGCTTTGTTGGCTTGCGAACTCGGTGTCTGAGCGGCTGCGCCGGAGCAGGCCGCGACGAGCAGCCCGAAAAGGGCTACCGCGATACCTGCGTTCATCGGTGTGCGGATCCTCTTGGTTGTCACTTCTCTCTAGACCTCCGCTTTGGACGCTAGAGAGGGCTCCTGACGGATATCTGTTCCCGCCCGCGCGAAATCTGACGATCGTCTGACAGATCCCGGCAGGTCGTCCTCGTGACGCGCCGCTGATCTTCTGTTCCCCAGATACGGGCGAGGCGCCGACTCGCGTCGGCGCCTCGATACCCCGTCGATGGGAACCTGCTGGTTATTTGACGACGAAGGCGAGGTGCATGCCGGCCATGTAATGGGCCACCTCGTTGCAGATCAGGACGTAGTTGCCGGGCACCAGGTCGAAGACGTCCGCCTTCGTGGTACCGGCCTCGACGTCCTCGATCTCGCCGATGATCCCGATCTCCTGGACCTTGCTCGCGTCTTCCACCCGCGCTGGGATCTTGTCGTGCGGAAGATCGGTCTTGAGGATGGCCATCTCGTGCGTGAGCTTGCCGTCGTTCTTGAGCGCGATCGTGACCTTGCCGGCAGGCAGAGTCGTCTGACTCAGGTTGACGTACCAAGGCGTCCTGCCGATCGGCTGACTATGCGGGAGGCCATCTGACAGTCGTCCGACGGATCGGTCTCTGGGAGATCAGGGCTTCGAGAACAGATATCCCACGCCGCGTTTGGTCACGATGTAGTGAGGGGAGGCGGGGTCGTCCTCGATCTTGCGCCGCAGCCGGCGGATCGCCGTCTGGAGCAGAGCCGTCGCGCCCGAGTAGCCGGGACCCCACACTCGCCGCAGCAGCTCGTCCTGGAACATGACGCGCCCGGCGTTCACCGCGAGCTGCTGCAGGAGGCGGTACTCGCCCGGGCTGAGCTCGACCTCCTGTCCGCGCAGGGTGACGCGCCGCTGATCGAAGTCGATGTGAAGGTCCCCACCGTCGAAGGTCGGACTGACGCTCGTTCCCCGCGCAGTCTCCGCGCGGCGCAGGACGGCCTCGACGCGGGCAAGGAGCTCCTCCGCGCTGAACGGCTTCGTGATGTAGTCATCGGCGCCGACCTTCAGGCCGCGGATCTTCTGTTCCTGCTCCGCTTGAGCCGTGAGCATGATGATGGGCACGGTCGAATGCTCGCGGATGCGCCGACACACCTCGTACCCGTCCATGTCCGGCAGCTTCAGGTCCAGTACGACGAGGCCCGGCTCCTCCAGCTCCACGGCGTTCAGAGCGCTCAGACCGTCGACGGCCTGAAGCACGTGGTAGCCGCGGCGCGAAAGGTTCATGTCCAGCAGCTCGCGGTATCGCCGCTCGTCGTCGACGACCAGCACCGATGTCGCTTTCAGTTCGGCGCTCCGATCGCCTGGGCGGTCGCGACCGGCACGGTGAAGCGGATCGCGGTCCCGTGCTTGAGACTCCGCCGCGATCCCACCGGTGGGCTCTCGGCCCAGATCCGGCCCCCATGTGCCTGCACGATGCCTTTGCAGATGGCGAGGCCGATCCCGGTGCCGGCGATCCCTCGGGTCCGTGCGATCTGTCCACGATGGAACCGCTCGAAGACGCTGCCCAGCTCCCCGGCCATGATCCCGAGTCCCTCGTCGAGCACGCTAACGACGACCTCCGGTCCGACGGCGGTGGCCCCCACGGCGATGTCGCCGCCTTCGGGCGAGTACTTGATCGCGTTGTCCAGCAGGTTGTACAGGACCTGCTCGACGCGATGGGCGTCGGCCCAGATGACCGGCAGCGACGAAGGCACCGTTGTCACGAAGCGATGGTCCGACCCGCGTCCGCGGATCCGTTCGACAGCGGCATCCACGAGCGGTCCAAGCTGGATGGGCGCGGGAGACACGCTGAGCGAGCCCGCACCGATCTTCGTCATGTCCAGCAGGTTGTCGACGAGCTCCTTGAGCTCGTTGCTGGCATCGACGATCACCTCGACGCAGTGACGGGTCGCGGCCCTGTCCTTGGGAGCATCGGGCAGCAGGAGGGTCGTAGCGTAGCCCATGATGAAACCCAGCGGCGTGCGGAGCTCGTGCGAGATGGTGGACAGGAACTCTTCCTTGAGCCGATCCAGCTCCGACTCGGCGGAGATGTCCCGCAGAACGTTGACGAGCCCGGCCAGCCGTCCGGTCTGATCGCGGATCGCCGAGCGAGTGATGGCCACGCTGACCTGGCTGCCGTCGCGCCGGCGAAGGGTCGCCTTGCTCACGCCGAGATCCGGTTGCGACGACGGGAGCGGGCATTCGCCCCGGCGACCGTCGGGCGAAGCATGTTTCGGACAGATCACATCACACCAGGACCGGCCGACGACCTCCCCGACACTCCAGCCGGTGAGCGTCGACGCCGATGGATTGAACGCCGTGATCTTCAGGTCCGTGTCGGTCGTGACCAGGGCGTCGGCCATCGACGCGACGATCCCCTCGTGTCGGCTCTTCTCGAGTGCCAGGTCCGACAGGGCCCCCTGGAGCCCGAGACGCATGTCGTCGAAGGCCTGGGCCAGCACGCGCACCTCGCCTTCCCCTTCGCGCGGGACCGGTGTCGTGAGGTCGCCGGCGGCGATCTGACGACTGGCGGCGGCGAGAGCAAGGATCGGGCGGGCGACGCTTCGCGTCGTGAGCCACACCAGCACGAGCGCCAGCCCGAGCGCGAGGGCGCCGAAGAGGATGATCTGCTGCTGCCAGCGGTTGGCGTCCGCGGACAGCTCTGCTTCTGATCCCCCGAGGGCGAGAGCCCAGGGGACGCTCCGCAGCGGCACGAAGGCCATCTCGTGGCGCTGGCCCTGATCCACGGGATCGACCGATCCCACCGGCACGGTCAGGCCAACGGCACTCCGTCGCGCGGCGATGAGCGGGTCGTAGAAGTCGGGATGCTCGCCCGGGCCCAGCGCATGCCCAGCCTCGGACGAAGCGATGACGCGATCGTCCTGATCGACGAGCTCGGCGTGTCCGGTGTGGGCGAGACCACGCGCGCTGGCCACGAGATCGTGGAGTGGGCCTTGATCCGGCCGCAGCACCAGACCGAGGACTCCGCTCACCTGCTGGTCGTTCCCAAAGACGGGCACGGCGAGGAATGCCGCCACCCGGTGATCGAGCGTGTGGACCCCCGAGGCATACCGCGCTCGCGTCGTCAGCGGCGTGAGGAACCCCGGCTGCGCGTTGACGTAATCGGCCCGCAGGTTCGGGTCGGCCGGCGTTGCCCACGCGATGGCGCCCTTCCGATCGAGCAGCAGGACCTCGCCGACGGTGGAGTCCTGCTGGCCGAACGCGTCGTCCAGTACCTGCTGCTGCCGAGCCGGGTCCCTGTCCGCCTGGCCCACCAGCGTCGCAGCGCGCTCGAGCCGCCCGAACCGCAGCTCGATATCGGAGTCGATCGAGCTCGCGGTGGACGTTGCCACGCTGAACCATTCCCCGATGGTGCGCTGCTTGGCATCGTCCGCGATCGCGGACCCGAGCACGCCGAACAACGCGAAGATGCCGATCAGGCCGAGGACGACGAGCGTGCCGATCTGCCAACGCAGGGGGAGGCCGGACACGCGCTCGGCCAGGGCTCGAAGGCCGCTCATCTGACGCAGCCTAACGACCGTTGTGCGCCGGCCTCACTCGCGCGCGGGCCCTCGCGCGCCTCGGCCTAGACGACCCGCGTCCTCCGGTGGTGCTGGTACCACCACTCGAAGTAACCCCGATCCATGTCGCGTGTCTGCGCGACCCGGTCGCAGACGATGTATGGGGGTGAGCTGCCGTCGTTCAGCTCCTTCAGCTGGGGGCAGCCGAGGCATTCGTAGATCTCGGCGTCTGCGCAACGCATCGTGCAATACACGTGGCCTCCCGACAGATAGGAGCGGCGGAGGTCACTCGCCATGTCGCCGTTCCGCGCGGTGCCACGGGTGGTGTGGCGTGAGGACCGCCAGGAGGTAGACCGCTGCGACGAGCGCGAGGAGCGTCACGACGGCCCAGACGCCGAGCGCGAGCTCGGAGGTCATCCCGCGGATGGTGGGCGGGCAAGACCGCCCTGCGAAGGGTCGAAGGTCCCACCCTGATGAGCCGTTCCGGCCCTATTTCTGAAATGTGTCAAAGCTGAGTCTTGGCCTGTGCTGACCGAGCCGCCCTTCGTCCTCGTCGCCAACGACGACCTCCGCGCGCTCGCTGCCCTGCGGGACGCGCTCCGGGTCGCGGGCGCTCAGGTCGCGGCCTGCAAGCAGGTGAGTGTTGCGCTGGATGCGATCACCTTCCACGTGCCGACGGTCGTCGTGGCCGACGTCGCCATGGAGGACGGCAAAGGCTGGGACATCGTGCATGCCGCGCGCGCGGCGGGCCGGCTCTCGACCATCGTCCTGGACCGGCTCGGTGACGCGGGCACGCGGCGCGCGGCCTTCGCCGCGGGCGCCGACGAGGTCATCCGCGTTCCCTGCGAGCTTGATGAGCTCACGACGAGGGTGCTGGCGCTGGCCAGCCGCGCCGGTCGCGGCGCCCCCGCGACCGTCCATCGCCTGCACGGGCTGACCGTCGACGTTTCCGCGCACGCGGTCCGTCTGCACGGTCGGCCGGTCGTCCTCACGGCACAGCAGTTCGCGATCCTGGCCGCGTTGTTCCAGGCGAACGGCGTAGCTCTTCCGCGCGCACGACTCCTCGCGCGCATCGAGGGGCTCGACGACGAGGCCCCGTCGGAGCGCGCGATCGACCTTCACGTGGCTCGCCTGCGCCGCCGTCTCGGCGATGACGCGAAAGAGCCCCGCTACATCGAATCGGTGTACGGCGTGGGCTACCGGCTGGCGACGGACGCTCCCGGCCCCGCGCAGCTCGGCGACCGCGCGGAGGACGTTCTCGCAGCGCTGCCCGACGCGCTCCTCGTGATCGACGCGCACCGCGCCGTGCGGTTCGTGAACGACGCGGCCACGCGCCTGCTCGGCCGACCGCGCAGCGAGCTTCTGGGTCGGACCTGCGGCGACCTGCTCGAGTGCACCGACTGCGCGGGCACGTCGCTCGAGGGGCCGCGCTGCTATGTGCGTGCGGTGCTGCCCGGTGCGACGGCGCTTCGCGACATGCCCGCGCGGATCCGGGCCGGCGACGAGCGCATCCAGGTCCTCCTCACGTACGGGCAGGTCCAGGCCGACGGCCTCGTCGCACTGCAGATCCGACCGCGCGCGGAAGACGTGCCGAAGGGCTTGACCGCCCCAGATTGACATCGGTCGGACACGATCGACCCATAGCGTCGCTGGCATGCGGACCGTCGCGAGTGCCCCCGTGCTCGTCAGCCTCGACAGGCTCGATCTGGTACGTCTGGCCGAGCTGTCCGGGCGGCTCGGCACCGACAGCGTGCGGGACTGGTCGGGCCGTTTCGGGCACTCCGGGACGGTCATCATGGGTGCGGAGCTCGAGGGCCGCCTGGTGGCCTACGCGGCCGCCGAGGTACGCCGATCGTTCGGGCGCGCCACGCCGGCCGCGTGGATCGACGCATTCGGCGTCGATCTCGCGTACCGCGGGCATGGAGTCGGACGATCGCTGCTCGCGGCGCTCCTGGCGCGCCTGCGCTCGCTCGGTGCCGATCACGTGTTCACGCTCGTCCCGCTGCACGACCGGACGATGGCACCGTTCTTCCGGGAGCTGGGGTTCCGGGACGAGCCGATCACGCCGCTGGGGAGGGAGCTATGACCCTCGCCAGCGCCCTGCCGCTCGCTGCGGTCGAGCGTTACCGCGAGATCGTCGAGGACCGCACCTTCCCGACCGTGCGTGAGTGGCGCGAGCGCACCGGGCGGAAGGTCACCGGATGCTTTCCGGTGTATGCGCCGATCGAGCTCGCGTACGCGGCGGGAATGCTGCCCGTTGGCCTGTTCGGCGCGGGCAACCAGATCGAGATGGCGCACGCCGACTCGCGCTTCCAGTCGTTCATCTGCTCGGTGGTGAAGAGCACGCTCGAGCTCGCGTTCATCGATCGCCTGGGTCCGTTCGACGCGCTGATGTTCGAGTCGATCTGCGACCCCGCCCGGAATCTCGCGAGCGTCATGGCGCGGAACTTCCCGGACCGGCACGTCACGTACGTGCACCTGCCACAGAACATGACTTCGCCCGCGACCGTCGACTACCTGACCGGCGAGTATCGGCGGGTGGCGGGCGAGCTCGGCGCGGTGAGCGGGAAGGCGGTGGGCGAGGAGGACCTGCGCTCGGCGATCGGGGCGTACAACGGTCTGCGTGCGCGCTTGCGGGAGCTCTACCTGCTGCGCGCGTTGTCGCCCGAGAAGATATCGACCGCCGAGCTCTACACCCTCGCACGGCTCGCGACGCTCACCGATCCCGCCGACAGCGAGCCGCTCATCCTCGAGAGCGTGGCGACGGCGCGTGCCCGCGAGTCGCGGCCGAAGGATCGCGTCCGCGTGGTGCTGGTCGGCTCGTTCTGCGAGCAGCCGCCCCTCGAGCTCATCGCGGCGATCGAGGAGTCCGGCTGCTACATCCTCGACGACGATTTCCTGCTCGGATGGCGACTCTTCAAGCGCGACATCGCGCTCGAGGGCGACCCCTTCCGCGCGCTCGCCCTCGCGTACATCGACGGAAGCGTCCATCTCAGCACGAAGCACGACCTGCGCCAGCCGCGCGCCGCCTCGCTCATCGCGAGCGCGCGCGCGCATCGTGCCGACGCGGTCATCTTCCTCGGCGCGAAGTTCTGTGAGCCGGGGCTCTTCGATTACGCCCTCTACCGCAAGGCCCTGGAGCACGAGGGCATCCCGCACCTGTTCCTCGAGTTCGAAGAGAAGATGTGGATGTACGACAAGATCCGAACGGAGGTCGAGACCTTCGTGGAATCGATGCTGTTCACATGACCGAGACGAAGGAGATCCGCTACCAGGGTCACCTGCACGAGCTGCAGAAGCAGCTCATGGGCGACTACTACGCGCAGCTCACGGCGATCGCGACCGGCAAGTCCGACACCAAGAACGCGCACCTGCTCATCGCGGGCAACCCGGTGGAGCTCATCCGTGCGTTCGACATGCTCCCGGTGTTCCCGGAGGTGAACGTCCTTCAACTGGCCGTACGCAAGCAGTCGCTCCCGCTCATCCAGAAAGCCGAGGAGCTGGGCTACGCGGTGGACAACTGCGCCTACGTGAAGGCCGACGTCGGCCTGTATCTCTCCGGCTATCAGGCGCCGTACGGCACGATCCCAAAGGCCGATCTGCTCCTCTGCAACTACGTCGGCTGCAACGTCTACCTCAACTGGTTCGAGCACCTCGCAGAGCTGACCGGCGCGCCCGCGGTGAACATCGATATCCCGTTCGTCCGCTCCGCGGACGGCGAGCCATCGCCGGGCGACGTCGACTTCGTCGTGAAACAGCTGGAAGAGCTCATCGTGCAGCTCGAGAACATCACCGGAAAGAGCCTCGACTACAAGAAGCTGCAGAGGACGGTGGAGTACTCGGCGCTGGTGGGCGAGATGTGGGCGGAGATCAAGGACCTCACGAAGCGACGCCCCGCGCCGTACGACGCCTACTTCGACTCGGTCACGATGATGGCCGTCCTCTACTGCCTCCGCGGCACCGAGGAGGCGGTCAGCTTCTTCGAGGTCGCGCGCCGCGAGCTGGCCGAGAAGGCCGCCAGGGGCGAGGGGCCGCTGCCCGAGGAGCGCTTCCGCGTCGTCATCGAGGGGCCGCCGCCCTGGCCGTTCCTGCGGGTCTTCCGCGACATGTTCTCGCGCTGGGGCGCGGTCGCGGTCGCCTCGACCTATTCGACGGTCGGCGGGATCTGGGAGTTCGGTTTCCGTCACGACCCGCAGCGGCCGCTGGAGTCGATCGCGCTCCACATGCTCCAGTACAACCTCTGCAACCGGACCTTCCTGCAGCGCTACGACCAGATGGCACGCTACGTCGACGAGTGGTCCGCCGACGCGGTCGTGATCCACTCCGTGAAGAGCTGCCGGCTCTTCTCGGCCGGGCAGGGCGACATGCGTGAGTACTTCGTGCGCGAGCGCGAGGTCCCGACACTGCTCATCGAATCGGACCTCGAGGATCCGCGCTACTTCTCGCAGGCGCAGCTGCGCAACCGCATCGACGCGTTCTTCGAGGCGCTCTCGCAGCGGCGGCTCACCGCCGCGTCGGACGCCGCGGTCGCGGCCGAAGCTGCGCGGTGAGGTACAGCGTCGGCGTGGACGTCGGCTCGACCCAAACGAAGGCCGTGCTGCTCGACGAGGACCGCCGCATCGTCGCGCGTTCGCTCGTCGACACGGGCGCCTATCTGGTGCGAGCGGCGGAGCGCGCGTACGAGAAGGCCCTCGCTGAGGCCGGCGTCGGCCGAGGCGACGTCGGCTATGTGGTCGGCACGGGATACGGGCGTTTCAAGGTCGCGTTCGGCGACGACCAGGTCACGGAGATCTCCTGCCACGCGAAAGGGGCGTGGGCCCTCTACCCGAACACGCGCACCGTCATCGACATCGGTGGGCAGGACACGAAGGCGATCAAGGTGAGCGACCGCGGCGAGGTGCTGGACTTCGCGATGAACGACAAATG
>JBGPZT010000113.1:0-8631 GCA_041493915.1 Candidatus Limnocylindria bacterium | reverse complement strand
GACCTCGGCCGTGAACGATTCCCCGGCGTGGTTCGCCAGGAGCGCGTCGATGCTCCAGTACTCCTCCGCCTTGAACGCCTGGATCTCACGCTCGCGGTCGACGATGAGGCGCAGGGCGACCGACTGGACGCGGCCGGCGGAGAGCCCGTAGCGGATCTTCTTCCAGAGGAGCGGCGACATGGTGTAGCCCACCAGGCGGTCGACGACGCGGCGGGCCTGCTGTGCGTTCACCAGATCCTGGTCGATCTCGCGCGGATGCTTGAAGGACTCGGCGATCGCCGCGGGGGTGATCTCGTGGAAGGTGACGCGGCGCAGCTTGCTCTTCGCGCCGCCGATCAGGTCCGCGAGATGCCATGCGATCGCCTCGCCCTCACGGTCGAGGTCGGTCGCGAGCCAGATGTGCGGCGCGTTCTTCGCCTCCTTACGGAGTAGGCGCGCGTGCTTCTCGGAGTCGTCGGGGACGACGTATTCCGGGGCGAACGTCTTGAGGTCGATCCCGAGCTTCGACTTCGGCAGATCCCGGATGTGGCCGTACGAGGCCTCGACCTTGAAGCCGGGACCGAGCATCCGTTCGAGCGTCCTGGCTTTTGTGGGTGATTCCACAATGACCAGGTCCTGTTTCGCCTCCGCCAATCCGACGCCGCCTTTCACATAACGAAAAGCGCCCTCACGGGCGCCCTACCGCTCCTACCACTTTAAATGTACCGGCTAGAGGGTCCTGTTCCCGGGACCTCGTCCGGCCCCCTAGAGCAGATCTTCTCGCTCTTCCCGGCGGAGGTGGTCGACGACCTCTTTTACCTCCTCGGCATGCTCTTTCGAGGCCACCAGCAGGGCGTCCGGGGTGTCCACGATGATCAGGCCCTCGACCCCGACCAGCGCCACCATCTTGCCCGGCGCCCACGCGTAGTTGTCGCCGGCGCCGATCGCCACATGGCCGTCCGACGACCAGTTGTCGGAGCGCTGGACGATGGCCGCGAGGCGGCCCCAGCTCCCGACGTCGTGCCAGCCGATGTCCGCGGGCACGACTGCGACGTTCTTCGCCTTCTCGAGGATGCCGTAGTCGATGGTGGTGCGGTCGGTCTCCTCCCAGACCTCCGCGAGCACGCCCTCGTAGCGCGCGGTGCCGACGGCGTCGGCGAGCGCGTGCAGCGCCTTCGCGGTGCGAGGGAGGTGCTCCTCGAACGCCCGCACGATCTCCGAGACGCGCCAGACGAACATCCCGGCGTTCCAGTAGTGCCCGCCCTCGGCGATCATCTTCTCCGCAGCGTCGCGCTTGGGCTTCTCTATGAAGTGCCTGACCGCGTGCACCGGCACCGGCGTCCTCAGGTCGAGCCGGTCCCCCGCCTCGATGTAGCCGAAGCCGGTATCCGGGCTCTCCGGCTCCACGCCGAGCGTGACGAGGTTGCCGGCCTCCGCCGCGGCCGTCGCCGCGATGAGGACCTCGCGGAACTTGCTGCGTCGCTCGACGACGTGGTCCGACGGCAGCACCGCGACGACTGCCTCGGGATCGAACGCGTGCAGCGCCGCCATCGCGAGACCGATGGCCGCGGCGTTGCCGCGTGGATACGGCTCGACGACGACGTGGTCCGCGCGCAGCTCGGGTAGCTGCTCGTGGATGAGCTCGCGATGCTGCGGCGGGGCCACGGCGAAGATGCGCTCCAGCGGGATGATCTCGGCGATGCGATCGACGGTGTCCTGCAGCAGCGAGCTCTCACCCGTGAGCTGCAGGAATTGCTTTGGCTTGTCGCGCCGCGACAGTGGCCAGAGCCGCGTGCCCGCACCACCTGAGAGGATCAGCGCATAGAGGCGGGGCAAAGCGCCTAGCGCCCGAAGTAGTCGAGACGCATCGCCTGGCGGACCTCGTGCAGGGTCGCGGCCGCCTCGCGCCGCGCGCGCTCGCTGCCGGCCGCGAGGATCTCGTCCACGAGCTTCGGCCGTGATGCCAGCTCCGCCCGACGCTCGCGGATCGGCGCGAGGAAGTTTTCCATCGCCACGAGCAGCTTGCGCTTCACCTCGACGTCGCCGACCTTGCCCTCGCGATAACGCGACTTGAGATCGTCGACCTCGGCCTTGTCCGGATTGAACGTGTCGTGATAGACGAAGACCGGGTTGCCTTCGACGCGGCCGGGTGTGTCCGCGCGCACGCGGTTCGGGTCCGTGTACATCGACATGACCTTCTTCTCCACCGTCTTGGCGTCGTCGCCGAGGTAGAGCGCGTTGTCGAGGCTCTTCCCCATCTTCTCCCGTCCGTCGATGCCGGGGAGGAGCCCCATATCGGGGATCAGCGACTCCGGGACGGGGAAGACGGGGGCGAAGAGCTCGTTGAAGCGCCGCGCGATCTCGCGCGTGAGCTCGATGTGCGATTCCTGGTCGCGGCCGACGGGCACGAGGTCGCCCTTGACGATGAGGATGTCCGCCGCCTGGAGCACCGGATAGCCGAGGAGTCCGTACGTCGGCTGCGCGAGGCCGTGATCCCGCAGCTGGTCCTTCAGCGTCGGGATCCGCTGCACGCGTGGCACCGACACGAGCATCGAGAAGTAGAGGTGCAGCTCGGGGATCTGCGGCACGAGCGATTGCAGGATGTAGGTGACCTTCTCCGGATCGACGCCCACCGCGAGGTTGTCGATGACGTCGTCTCGGATGTTCTGCTCGATCTCGCCCAGACCGTCGAGCTTCGTGGTGAGCATGTGGTGGTCCGCGACGAGCAGGAACGTCTCGTACGAGTCCTGCAGCTTCACACGGTTGGCGAGCGTCCCGACGTAGTTGCCGACGTGCAGCCGCCCCGTCGGGCGATCGCCCGTCAGGATGCGCTTTCGCGTCTGCTTGGCCGCAGGCGCGGTCTTCGGAATGCTCACTTCCGCGGTCATGGGACCGTCATCCTAACGTGCGCGCCAGCTCTTCGGTCACCAGTCGCGCCAGCTCATCGCGGTGTCCGACGAAGAAATGATCCGTGCCGCGCACCTCGGCGATCCGCACCCGCGGGAGTTGTTCGCGCAGCTCCGCAGCCGTGCCGAACTGGTCGCGCTCGGCCGCGACGATGGACGTCCCATCGGGCACGGGCGGCAGCTCGTTGTCGCGTCCCTTCACCGATCGGAGCGGCAGTCCCGCGAGGACGAGCGCGTCCACCCGTCCACCGCGTGACAGCCAGCGCAGGGCCATGAGCGCGCCGAAGCTGTAACCAACGAGCCCAACGGGCAGCGTCGGCGCGACCCCTCGCGCATGCGCGACCGCGGCGCCGACGTCGTCCGCCTCCTCGCGACCAGCGGTCCACGCCCCGTCGCTGGCACCGACGCTCCGAAAGTTGAACCGCAGCGCGTACCAGCCGCGATCCGCGCACGCGCGCGCGATGGCGGCGACGAGCGGATTGCGCATCTCGCCACCGTGCGTCGGCAGCGGATGCGCGACCACGACGATGGCGCGCGGCAGGGCATCCGGCACGCGCAGCGTGCCCTCCAGCCGGCCGTCGATGCGCTGCGCTTCCTCCCGCATCACCAGAGTGTCGCGGAACCTGCGCGCGGCGCCCTTGTATAGGCTTCCGAGATGCGCGTCAGGGCCGCTGGCATCGCGCTGCTGCTCGTCACCGCCGTGGCTTGCCAGGCCGCGATCCGCCCGATCGCGCAGGCCTCGCCACCGCCGTCCGCGTCCGCGGCCGTGGTCAGCCCGTCGGCAACGCCGGTGCCGACACCGACCCCGACCATCAGCGCGACGCCCCAGAGCGCGCAGTGCGGTCAGCGGGTCACCGCGGACTTCGTGCTCGCTAACGACATGACCTGCACCACCGACGCCTTCGTCATCACCGCCGACAACGTCACGCTCGACCTGGGCGGCCACACCATCACCGGCCCTGGGATGGGACCGCAGACCTGGCCATTGCCGCAGCTCGACACCGTCGGCGTGCGCACCGGTGGACACACGAACGTGACCATCCGCAACGGAACGATCAGCCAGTTCTCCACCGGCATCTACTTCGTCGACATGGAGAAGTCACGCATCGAGGACGTGACGAGCGAGCGCAACCGGTTCGGGTTCTATCTTCACGCTTCCAAGCAGAACGCG
The DNA here is from genome assembly GCA_041493915.1 of Candidatus Limnocylindria bacterium. Lineage (GTDB taxonomy): Bacteria > Chloroflexota > Limnocylindria > P2-11E > P2-11E > CF-39. The sequence goes on along the minus strand of JBGPZT010000113.1, from coordinate 4,575 downwards.
ATCCGCCGCTCCACGGTCGTCGGCAACATCTACGGCCTGCACCTGCAGGACGCGAATGACAACCTGATCGAAGGCAACAACCTCATCCGGCAGACGTACAACAGCCCCGGCGGCTTTGGCATCTATCTCTATCGCAGCACCGGCAACCGCATCGTCGAGAACACGATCGAGAACAACGTGAACTGGGGCATCTGGTTCAGCGATGCGAAGGGCAACACCATCTTCCACAACAACGTCTCGGGCAACTCGCCCCAGGTGAGCGACAACAACCCCGACGCGAACCAGTGGTTCGATCCCGACAAGAAGGAGGGCAACTGGTGGGCGGACTACAAGGGGACGGACGCCGACCGCGACCTCATCGGCGACACGCCTTACGGGATCCTCGGACCGGGCGGCGCGGTGGACGCGTATCCGTTCGTGGAGCGCGACGGCTGGAAGAGGAAGACGCGCTCAACGATCGACCACTACCAGCCGCCGCTCGCGCGCCCGACGCGCGAGGTGCGCCTGGTCGTCGTGTCCGGCGGCACGGTGGGGATCGGCCGTCCGCACGACACCGCGCTCGTGTCCTCTTCGGTACGCGCGTCTTCCGTGGCTCTTCAGACCGACGGGCGCACGCTGCTCGCACTGGACGGGAAGACGCTGACGGCCTGGGATCTCACCGGCGGTGAGCCCAGCACGCGCACGGTCGCGATCGACGACGGGATAGTCGGCGCGAATCGCGACGGCGTGTCGGCGCTGATCGTCGGCTCGCGTGGCGCCCAGCAGATCGACCTCACGACCGGGCAGCAGGAGTTCTTCGACTATTCGAGCACACCGCAGGAGCTCGCGCCGAGCTACAAGCACAACCACATCTTCGTCGCGACCCCGCGCGGGATCGATCTCTTGTACCTCAACCTCGGCGGGCGCACTCCCTACACGATCCCGCTCGACGGCCCCGCCGGCGCGATGTCGATGAACGGCTCGGGCACGCGCATCTACACCGCGATACGCGGCAAGAACGTGATCGACGTGGTCGACACCGAGCAGTACGCGGTCGTGCAGCGGATCGCGATCGACGGCGAGGCGACCGCGATCGCGGTCTCACCTCGTGAGGAAGCGCTCTACGTCGGCACCGCGAGCGGCGTGCTCGCCATCGATCTGGGCAACGAACACGTGCGCGCGCGCACGTCGTTCCTCGGCTCAGTGGTCGACATCGCGATCTCGCCGAACGCCGACGAGCTTTACGTCGCGCTCGCCGGTCTGCAACACGCGATCGCGGTACTTGACACCGCGACGCTGCAGACCGCGAACATCATCGGGCTGCAGGCTGACCCGACGACGCTGCTCGCCGCGTCGTACTGACGGACCGGTCTGTCGCGCGCCAGCCTTACGGTGCGGGCGGTCCCTCGCGCCGTTCGCTGGATGGCTGCGGGACATTGGCCACAAGCTTCGGCTCACCCTCGAACCGGCTGATGATCACGAGGTAGTAAAGGACGAAGGTCACCGCCACGTTGACGATCCAGCCGCCGAGGCCGCCGTACCCCAGCGCGGAGACGAGAGCGCCGGCGGCACTCAGGGCGAGCCCGTAGATGGCGAGCCTCTTGCCGTCGTGATCCGCCTGGTACATCCGGTAGCCGCCCCAGGCCGCGAGCGCGGTGCCGGCCAAGCCGATCAGCGTTCCTAGAACGAACAGCGCGCCGATGCCGGCGACCGCGGCCAGCGCGCTGATCCCCAGCAGACCGAACAAGCCGAAGAACGTGCCGATGGCGCCCAGGATCGCGTAGACCAAGCCGAGCGTCTTCGCGGGAATGTCCAACTTCAGGGGCGGATCCTTCGCGAATGGCGGATTCAGCAGTACATCCACAGTCTTCTCTCCTCTTGTGCCGACGCCACTGGCGCCGGATGGGCACAGCCTATCGACCCACGAGCCCCGCTGTGATGGCCGCCCTGTCGGGGCACGGAGCGCTGACCCGCTCCGGATCAGTTCAGCGCGGAACGCTCTGCCTGCGCCGACCCAGATAGCCGCGAGTCGTCTCGCGCGTCGGGGACGCGTGAGAGCCGGCCTTCGACATCCACGACGCTCCTCGTCCGGCGGCCGCTGTCCTTGAGCCGGACGGCCTTCCATTCGGTCTCGACGAGCGCCTCGATCGCGTAGTTGATCTCCCGCCCCTCGTCGAGGTCGGCGATGAGATCGAGCGGCGGCTCCAGCTGGAACTCCAGGTTCCCGTCGAGCGACACCACCGCCATACCGCTCACCGCGACGATCTGACCGTCACGGTCCATGACGCGGAGCCGCGTCGGGCTCTCGCTGTTCGCTGCTGTCTGGAGCTCAAGCCGGGCCCTCGGTCCGTCGAGGTGAAGCCCCCATGTAAAGGGGATGGCCTCGAACAACGGGGGCGGCGGGAGTTCCTTACCGGACTGGGCCAGCGATGCGGCCATCGCGATCTCCGCGAGGCGCTCGCGCAGCCGGGAGATCTGACGCACGAGCTGCTCGTTCTGGTGCTCGCGCTCTCGACCGCGCTCCGCGAGCAGTTGCACGTAAGCCTCGGCCTCCGCGAGCCTGCTCCTGAGCTTGGCGAAATCGTTCACCGCCCACTCGAACTGCTTGACGACGAGCTCGACCCGACCGTCCGCACTCTCCACGACCGCCTTGAGCTCTCTGGCGTGTGCCTCGTGCGCGCTGCGCAGGAGGCTCCTGCGGCCGGACCACGCGTACAGCGCGCACGTCGCAATGCCGGCGGCGACGCCAACGCCCAGCCATCCCGCTGCGCCGCGGTCGACAGCCGAGAGGGCGAGACCAACTGTCGCGGCAAGGGCGAGCGGGACGATGTGGCGAAGGTGACGCATCGCAGACGCAAGGCCCGGGTCAGGCACACGCATCTCGACGCAGAGACGGCAGTCGTCACTGCTCTTCGCCGAAGTGTGCGCAAAAGGCAACGGGATCACGCCCATCCCCATACCCCCGCGGAGAGAGTCCATCGCCGGGCCCTCTTGCGTGTCGCGGCGGGGTATCACTTGTCTCCGCGCTAGTCGCGCCCCCGGCGCTCGTCTTCTTGGCGTGTGCCCTTCGCGCACGCCGCATAGCGTCCGTCCCTTGTCTTCATGACCCGACCCGCAAGGGTCAGCCGCAGCAGCCGGTCGGCAAGTTCGCCCTCCGTCAGGTGCACACGCCGTCGCAGCGCGTCGGCGTCGAGCGCGTCGACCACGAGTGCCTCGAGGACCGGGTCCATGGGCGACGCCACCGCGGACGGAGCTGACAGCCCCAGGGCCTCGTGCAACGCGTCCGCGCTGACCAGGACACGTGCCTCCCCGGACGCGAGGAGCGCGTTCGTGCCGACGGATGCGGCGGAGCCGAGCGGGCCAGGCACCGCGAACAGCGGTCGGCCGAGCCGACGCGCCTCGTCGGCGGTGATGAGCGCACCGGACCGCTCTCCCGCCTCGATCACGACGACCGCCTCCGCGAGGGCGGCGATCGTCGCGTTGCGCTTCGCGAAGGTCCACGGCTGGGCGCAGAAACTGGGCGGGTACTGCGACACGAGCGCGCCGCTGGAGCGGATGCGTGGTACGAGCGGCCGGCGTCGGCCGCGGACTGTCGCGAGGAAGAGCGTGATCCCCTCGCCGAGCACCGCCACTGTGCTCCCGCCCGCGTCGAGCGCGCCGCGGTGCGCCGCGCTGTCGATCCCCTGCGCGAGACCCGACACGACGACGACGCCCGCGCACGCGCACGCCCCGGCGAGCTCGCGGGCGACGCGCTCGCCGTAGGCGGTCATGCGCCGGGTCCCGACGATGGCCACGGCCCGCACGTCGAGAGCCGCTGCGTCGCCCTCGATCCAGAGCGGATCCGGCGGCCGCTCGAGATCGCGCAGTCGCGACGGATAACGCCCGTCGCGCGGGGCGACCGCGATCACGCCTGCGCGCGGAGAAGCAGCGCGAAGGCGAGGTCCGCGGTGCGGATGTCGTCAGTGCCCGCGAGATCCGCGATCGTCCGCGCGACGCGGAGCACGCGGTGGAACCCGCGCGCCGAAAGGCGGCGACCGCGCACGGCCTCCGCTGCCAGCGTCTCAGCCTCGCTCGCGAGACGGCAGTGCCGCCGCACTTCGGCGACGGCAAGCTCGGCGTTGCACCGGCGGCCCGTTCCGGCGAGCCGCGCGCCCATGCGTTCACGCGCCGCGACCACCCGGTCGCGGACGACGCGCGACGCCTCGCGACCCTCCGCGCGCAGCTCCTCGTACGGGATGCGCGGGACGTGGACGCGAAGATCGATGCGATCGAGGAGCGGACCGGAGAGTCGCGCGTGATAACGGTCGACCGCGTCCGGCAGGCAGGTGCACTGCTCGGCGGGATCGCCGGCATGCCCGCACGGGCAGGGATTCATCGCCGCGACGAGCGTGAAGCGCGCGGGATACGGGGCCGCCGTGCCCGCGCGCGAGATCGTGACCGCGCCTTCCTCGAGCGGCTCGCGCAGCGTCTCGAGGACGGCGGGTGAGAACTCCGCGAGCTCGTCGAGGAAGAGCGCGCCGCCATGCAGCAGGTTTCGCGAATGTTCCTAGATCACCCACTCCGTTGAAACGGAAAGGCCCCGGCCGCGAGCCGGGG
>JBGPZT010000010.1:0-37037 GCA_041493915.1 Candidatus Limnocylindria bacterium | reverse complement strand
CGCGCGATAGCGGAGTACCCGTGTTCAGACTGTTGGCCAACATCGACAGTCCGTTGTTGAGGATGGCGAAGGTGGCGCCGGCGGCGACGATCTGAGCCATGACGCTGAGCGGGTCGTTGGTCCGAACCGCGCCATTCATGACTGCGAGGACCGCCCACCCGGCGAACGCCGAAACGACAAAGTCGGCTTTGTTGAAGAGCGTCCCGTACCACTTCGGCTCGCCGCGCAGGTCGCGCGGCTCGAAGGTGCCGATGAAAGCGACCCAGCACACGCCGAACGGGTTCGAGAGACCCGGATCGAACATCGCGGCGAGCAGCGGTGCGGTCGTGATCGTCGCGTGGACCCCGCCCGGTAGTCGGACGGGTAGTGCCGCGGCGACCAACGTCACGACGATCCAGAAGAAGACGCGACCGAGATCGAAGTCGTCGGGGGGGGGTGCCGAGACGCGGACGAGAATGAGCCCCCCAAGCGCCACGACCGGAAACAACAGCCACCGTAGCGAAGCTGGAACAGGTTCAAGCCAGGAGGTCACGTGCGCGAGGATATGCGAGGCCCTCGGGCCAGCCGCATCGAACCGGATACATACAGAAACAAAAGAAGGGCCTTTAACGGCCCTTCCCTTGCGCGCTTTTACACGCCTCTAGAGGACGGAAATGTCCTTAAAGCCCGTTGGTGCCGGCGCCGCCGGCCATTACGAGCGCGGCCAGCATGGCCAAAGTTGCAAGAATCCGACGCATCTGACCCTCCCTTCGCGCGGGTTTCACGTCTGTTCATCGGGCGGCTTGGTCGCCGACTTAAGGGCCTACCCAGGTCCGATACCCCTCAGAAACGTGAGCAACCACTGTAATCCGGCCGAAAATCGGGCCAAATCGCTAAAGGCGCTCGTAGCGGGCCACGTCGAGCACGAAGACGGTGGCTCCGCCGAAGGTGACCTCCACCGGGTAAGGCATATAGAACTCGCCGGGCTCCATGATCGGCGGCATCGGGCTGATGTGCTGCGTCCGGGCGTGGCAGGTCTCCCGGATGGTCGCGATCACATCTTCGACCTGGGCCTCCTCGACGCCGACCATGATCGACGCGTTGCTCGTCTTGAGGAACCCGCCCTGCGACTGAAGGCGTGTCACCCGGTACTCCTTGTCGGTCAAGGCGTCGACGAGCGCACCGGCGTCCTCGGGGTGGACGATCGCGACTACGAGCTTCATCCCGGCGGGACTATACCCTCGCGCTCCCGTTATGCCGGGGCCCCGAGCAGCGCGTCCACGTCACGCCGGATGTCGCTGGCGACCGCGGCCTCGTCGCGATCGGCGGCGATGACGACGAAGCGGCGCGGCTCGGCAGCGGCCAGGCGCAGGTAAGCGTCGCGGACGCGGATATGGAAGTCGGTCGCATCAGCCTCGAACCGATCCCACCGCGCCTCAGCGCGCCAGCCCGAACGCGCGAGACCGACCTCGACGGGAACGTCGAGGAGGAAAGTGCGATCGGGCACCAGCGTGCCGACAGCGAGCGCGGTCACTTCGCGGATCGCCTGGAGCGAAACGCCATGACCGTGACCCTGGTAGACGACGGTCGAATCGAAGAAGCGATCGGCGATCACGAGCTTCCCCGCATCGAGCGCGGGGCGAATGACCTCGCGCACGAGCTGCGCGCGTGCGCTGCTGAACAGAAGCACCTGGGCCTCCGGGGTGAGCGGGATCTCGCGCGCGTGCAGAAGGATGTCGCGGATGCGCTCGCCCGCCGCGGTACCGCCGGGCTCGCGCGTCAGGACGACCTCGCGACCCCGCTCGGTCAGAGCCTCCGCAAGGCGGCGCGCCTGGAGCGATTTCCCGGAGCCCTCGCCCCCTTCAAAGGAGAGGAAGAGGCCGCGCTTCACCGATAGATCTGCACGCGGCGCACGGGCTCGTGGCCGGTCGATCGCGACGAAAGGCTGGCGCGCTCCGCGAGCTCGTGCTGCAACCGCCGCACGTACGCGTTCTGCGGCGCGAGCTCGATCTCGTCGCTCTGACCACCGGCCACCGCCTCGATCGCCTCGCGCGCCTCCTCGAGGGCCCCCTCTTCAGGACCCCGGCGCAGATCGATGACGCTGGCAAGCGCGCTCGCGATCTGGCTCGACGAGTTGCTCCGCGCGATATAGATCGGGATGCCAGCGGATTCGGCGTTACGAAGCCGCGGCGTCTTGCGTCGGTAGTAGTTCTTCAGCGTCAAGACGACGTCGGCATCCTCGGGCTCGCGAACGATCGCGACCGGCATGCCGAGACCGCGCGCCGCGTCCTCGACGCGCGTCCACGACAGACCGAAGGGATACACCTTGATCGTCTCGCGCATGCCGTCGTCCACCGGCAGTCGCGGCGTGCTGCGTCGCTCGACCGCATCGGCCGGCACGCGCGACAACGCCTGCGCCGTCCGCGCGATCTCGCCACCCTCGGTGCGCTCACGGATCTCCGGTGCGACCGGCATGCCGAGGAGGATCGCGTCGACCACCTGCGATACGTCGTGGTAGATCGCGACGCGCTGGTAGGCCTGGATCTCCACCAGGACCTGGAACGTCGGAGGCGCCTTCCGCTCGAGGACCGACTTCTGCGTTCCGCGGCGCCGCGCCTCCTCGTCGGACAGGGTGACGGTCTGGATCCCACCGACGAGGTCCGTGAGCGTGGGGTTGAGCATGAGGTTCTCGAGCGTGTTGCCGTGCGCCGTCGCGATGAGCTGCACGCCGCGCTCGGCGATCGTCCGCGCGGCGCCCGCTTCCTGCTCTGTTCCGATCTCGTCGATGACGACGACCTCGGGCATGTGGTTCTCGACCGCCTCGATCATCACCGCATGCTGCAGGGACGGCGTCTGCACCTGCATCCGCCGCGCGCGGCCGATGCCGGGATGTGGGACGTCGCCGTCGCCGGCGATCTCGTTCGAGGTATCGACGATCACGACCCGCTTCGCCAGATCGTCGGCGAGCACGCGCGCGACCTCGCGCAGCATCGTCGTCTTGCCGACACCGGGTCGGCCGAGAAGGAGGATGCTCCGCCCGGACTCGACGATGTCGCGGATGATCTCGACGGTGCCGTAGACGGCGCGGCCGACGCGGAGCGTGAGGCCGACCACCTTGCCGGCTCGGTTCCGAAGCGCGCTGATCCGGTGCAGCGTTCGTTCGATACCTGCTCGGTTGTCGCCACCGAACTGGCCGACGTGCGAGATCACGTACGCGAGGTCCTCGGCGGACACCTCGCGCTGCGACAACATCTCCTCACGGCCCACAAAACGTGCTTCAGGGAGGCGACCGAGATCCATCACGATCTCGAGGAGGCCCTCGAGTCCGTCCAGCGCGCGCACGCGCTGCGCAAGGTCGTGTGGAAGTCCCCGGAGCAGCGCCTCGAGCTCGTCGCTCTGCTGCATCAAGAGAAGAGCATATCGAGGCCTAGCGCACCACCGCTGGCGCGAGCGCCGGCTCTTCGACGCGGACGGCGAGCTCTTTGACGAAGAGCATCGCCGTCGCCGCGTCGCGGAAGCCCTCTGACAACAGCGCGCGCGCGACATGCTCCTCATACGAACGCACCGGTGATGTGATCGGCCTGCCCGGTGGAAGGGACCGCACCGCCGCGCGCACCAGATCGCGCGCCATGTCGACGTCGCCGGCGTCAGTTCGCACCTTCAGCACGTTGGGATGGCGCTCCAATCCCGCGAACGCCAGGGCGATCGCGCACGGCTTCGTTTGATCGAAATCGATGAGCGCCATACGACGGCGCATCGCCAGCGGATTGCCTCCGATGAGATGGGGCGGGTCGTAAGCGCCGCCGCGTCGACCGAGGTCGAAGTCCTGCACCGACAGTTGCTCGGCGCGCTGCACGGCGTGCGGCGTCGTCATCGCGTAGAAGCGGAAGAGATCGTGTGCATCGACGGACGTAGCGTCGCGGGCGCGCATGCGCGCCGAGGGCGCGGGTAGTGCGGCACGCGCGGCCGTATACCAGGTCTCGCGCGTATACGAGTAGAAGCCGGCCTGGAAGAACGTCTCACGCGGACGCGCCTCATCGGGCACCGCCGCGAAGACGCGCTGCATCCCGTGGCGCGCCGCCGACGCGCTGATGCCCGACAGCAGGCGGAACGCGCTATCCGTGCCGCCGGGTTCGGGCAGTGCCGCGAGCACGAGGACGACCCACTCCGCACGCCGTCCGTCGTAGACGAGCGCGGTGCTGCGGAGCTGGCCGCGGTACTCCTCGAGGTAGACGCGAAGGCGCCCGCCGAGCCCGAACAGTCCTCCGATCAGACCGCGCCAACCTCCGATCGCGCCACCCGCGAGCGGCACGGGCAGCGCCGAAGCGACGATGCCCTCGCGCGTCCGCAGCGCGGATTCCAGCAGCGCCGAGATGCGGCGCATGTCGAACGGGGTCGCCGCGCGCGCAGGCACGCGGACTCAGCGCTCCCCGAGCGAGAGGAAGAGACGATGAAAGCGCTCGTCGTTCGTCAGCTCGGGATGAAAGGATGTCGCAAGCAGATTGCCCTCGCGGGCCGCGACCACCGTGCCGTCCGCGAGGCGCGCGAGGACGGCGACGCCCGACCCGATCCGCGTGATCTTCGGCGCGCGGATGAAGACGGCGTGAAAAGGCCCGCCGGACATGCCGTCGACGTCGAGGTCGGCTTCGAACGAGTCGATCTGACGACCGAATGCGTTGCGCTCGACCGTGATGTCCATCAGCTCCGCGAGAGGATGCGGATGGCCGGGCACGTCCTTCGCGAGGAATATCGCTCCGGCACAGGTGCCCCAGACCGGCATCCCCTGTGCGGCGCGCTCGCGGAGCTTCGTGATGATCCCGTAGCTCTGCGCGAGCTTGCCGATCGTCGTGCTCTCGCCGCCGGGGATGATGAGCGCGTCGATGTCGTCGAGCTGTTCCGGCCTGCGCACGTCGACGCCGTCGGCGCCGATTCGGCGCAGCGTGGTGAGGTGCTCGCTGAAGTCGCCCTGGAGGCCGAGGACGCCGACGCGCGTCAAGGCGACTGCGGAGCGGCTACTGGCTAGCGAGGCGGAGGGCGGGAGCTTGCTCACGCACGGAGACGAGCGACGCCATCAAGGCCGAAGGCCTTACCAGCCGCGGACGGCAAGGCGTTCGCCGGCGGGAATGGTCTCGAGCGAGATGCCGCGCATCGGCTCTCCGAGACCGCGCGACACTTCGGCGATGAGCTTCGCGTCTGTGAAGTGGGTCGTCGCCTCGACGATCGCCTTCGCGCGTCGCGTCGGATCTTCGGACTTGTAGATCCCGGAGCCGACGAAGTTGCCTTCCGCGCCGAGCTGCATCGTGAGAGCAGCGTCCGCGGGTGTCGCGATGCCACCGGCGCAGAAGAGGACGACCGGAAGGCGCTGGTTCGTGGCGACATCGCGCACGAGCTCGACGGGAACGCGGTATTCCTCGGCCTTCGCGTCGAGCCCGGTGTCCTTCAGCGCGGCGAGCGCGAGGATCGCCGAGTTGATCGCACGCAGGTGGCGCACAGCCTCGACGATGTTGCCGGTGCCGGCCTCGCCCTTGCTGCGGATCATCGCGGCGCCCTCGTGGATGCGGCGCAGCGCCTCACCGAGATCACGCGCGCCGCACACGAACGGCACCTTGAACTCGTGCTTCTGGACGTGGAACTGCTCGTCCGCCGGTGTGAGGACCTCGCTCTCGTCGACGTAGTCGACGCCGAGCGCCTCCAGCACCTGCGCCTCGACGAAGTGTCCGATGCGGCACTTCGCCATGACCGGAATGGTCACGGCGCTCATGATCTCGATGATCTTCTGCGGATCGCTCATGCGCGCGACGCCGCCCATAGCGCGGATGTCCGCCGGGACGCGCTCAAGGGCCATGACCGCGACGGCGCCCGCGTCCTCCGCGATCCGCGCCTGCTCCGCGTTGACCACGTCCATGATCACGCCGCCCTTGAGCATCCGCGCGAGGCCGCTCTTGAGCGTCCAAGTAGCCGTTGTATGGGTCTCGCCCGGGGCTGGCGAAGCCGGGCCCGGGCGGACGTTGCTGCGACCGTTCGTACTCATCGTGTGTACGCAATCGTAACGCCCTGCCCGTAGAATCGGAACATGGCGGTCGTCGATGCGAACGTGCTGGTGCTCAACCTCGACTTTCAGCCACTGAACGTGTGCAACGTGCGGCGCGCTGTCGTCCTGCTTTCGAAGCAGAAGGCGACGGTCATCGAGCAGAACGGCCACATCGTTACGAGCGAGCGCCTGAGTCTGCAGTCGCCGTCGGTCATCCGCCTCGTCTATCACATCAAGCGACCGCGGCCGGTCGTGAAACTCACGCGCAAGGAGATCCTGCAGCGCGACGACCACACGTGCCAGTACTGCGGCAAACGGGGGAACGACCTCACGCTGGATCATGTGATGCCACGTCATCGCGGCGGCCAGCACACCTGGGACAACGTCGTGGCCGCGTGCCGGGCCTGCAACCACCGCAAGGGCGGCCGGACGCTATCGGAGTCGCACATGACGCTGCTTCGTCAACCGAAGCGGCCGCCGGCAACACCGACCTATCTGTATTCCTCGTATGTCCGCGCCGGCGAGCGCGCGTGGGCGAAGTTCATCGGTATGGACGAGTCCGCGGCCGCATCCTGACCCGCGGCGCGGCAGCGACTTTGCACGGGAGCGCCTCCGCATGAAGGTCCTGTTCACGAAACGCACGTACGCACCGATGGGCGGGTCGGAGAGCCTGACCTATCAGTGGGCCACGCGGTTCGCGGCGCGCGGGCACGACGTGCGCGTCGTCTGCGGTCAGGCCTTCGACGAGCGACCACGCTTCGACGACCACGGCGTCGACGTCATCCAGGTCAAGCCGCGCGGCGGATTCCTCGGGCACGTCGCCGACGCGTCGACGCTCGTGGACCTCATGCGAGTGGAAGAGCTCGAGCGCTATGCGGAGGACCGCGATCTCATCCACAACGTCGGGCGCGAGTACCTCGACAGCTCGTTGACCGTCGCGCAGGAGCTAGACGTGCCGATCGTCCTCACTCCGCTCGCGCATCCTGGGCAGTTCCACGGCGGCGACACGCCCGCGGACTTCCTGCGGTACCGCCGCGCGACGGTCATCACGACGATGACCGACTGGGAACGCGGCTGGTTCGGAGGGCTGGGCATCGATCCCCATCGCGTGATCACGACAGGCATGGGCCCGAATGCGGTCCGTTCCCACGACGGGGCCCTGTTCCGCGCGCGTCATCGGATCCCGGCAGGCGCGCCGGTGATCCTCTACGTTGGCCGGCGCGAGCGCTACAAGGGCTACATCCATCTGCTCGACGCCGCCGAGCTGGTCTGGCAACGCTACAACGAGGCACGCTTCGTCTTCATCGGCTTGCCCGGCTTCTACGGCGCGATGGTCGACGAGTTCGCCCGCTACACCGACGAACGCATCATCGAGATCGAGCGCGCCGGCGCGGCGGAGAAGTCGGCCGCGCTCGACGCGTGCGACATGTACGCGATGCCTTCGGTCCACGAGACGTTCGGCATCGGCTACCTCGAGGCGTGGCTGCACGAGAAGCCCGTGATCGGCGGCGACATCCCCCCGCTGCGCGAGGTCATCGCGCACGGCGTCGACGGCCTCCTGGTACCGCAGAAGGTAGAGGACATCGCGCGCGCCGTGACCCGCCTTCTCGATGACCCCGAGCTGCGACGCGAGATGGGCCGTGCCGGCAACGTGAAGCTGGGCGAGCGGTGGGACTGGGATCGCGTCATGGACCGCGTCGAGGACGCGCATCGGCGCGCCGTCGGCGCGCATCTGCCGGCGGACGAGGCGCTCGCCTAGCCTTCGAAGCGTGCGCGTCGTCATCGCTAAGAAGCTTCTCTCGACGATCGGCGGCTCCGAGGCGCAGGCGCGCGCCCTCGATCGTGAGCTCCGGGCGCTGGGCCACGACGTGACCCTCGTCGGGATGCGGCCGGCCTGGTCGCGGCCGGGCGTGCCGCGCGAAGCGCTGGCCGCGCCGCCGGGTCCGGTCACGATCCGTGCCGACGGTACGCATTTCGTCTTCATCCCGGCGCGTGGTGGTCGCGTCGGTGCCTCCATCGACGGACTCTTGCCAACGGCGCTGGTCCGCGCGGACGATCTCCGGCGCGCCGTCGCGGGCGCGGACGTCGTGCACTCCATCGCGCGTGAGTGGGCGGGCCCGCTCGAACGGGTGGCACGGGACGTCGGCGCCGCGTTCGTCGAGACGCCGCTCGTCCATCCGGGCCAGCCGTTCTCCGGGTCCGGCGCGGCCGACGTGGCCCGCTACCAGCGAGACGACGCCGTCATCGCGCTGACCGAGTGGGAGGCCGGCTGGTATCGGGAGCGCGGCGCGCGGCATGTGCACGTCACCGGCGTCGGTCCGAATCTGCACGCGCTTCCCGCGGTCGCGCACGACGAGGCGACGGTGCTCTTCGTCGGGCGGCGCGAGCGATACAAGGGCTATCACGCGCTGCGCGCCGCGGCGCGCCTGGTGTGGGCGGAGCGGCCGGACGCGCGGTTCGTCACGATCGGGCAGGCCGCATGGAACGCTGCGCTCGACCCCGGTCTGCGCGACCCGCGCTGGATCGACCGCGGCGTCGCGACGGAGGACGAGAAGGCCGAAGCCTTCGCGCGCGCGACGATCTTCGCGATGCCCTCGGACCACGAGACGTTCGGACACACCTACCTCGAGGCGTGGAGCGCCGGATTACCCGTGATCGCGGGTGATATCGCACCGTTGCGCGAGGTCGTGCGCGAAGGCATCGACGGGCTTCACGCTGCCAACGAACCGCGCGCTATCGCCGGCGCGATCCTCGCTCTGCTGCGCGATCCCGATCGTGCCCGACGCATGGGCGCAGCGGGGCGCGAGCGTCTGCTACGCGAGTTCTCCTGGCCCGCGGTCGCGAAGCGGACCGAGGCGGCTTATCTCGCCGCGGTCTCCACGCGCGATGGGCGCCGCGCACGGATGTAGGCGCTGGCGATCCGTCCTTCGACGCCTTCCAGCCGCACCTCGCGCGTCACTTCGATGTCGATGGCATCGAAGCCGGCACCGCGCAGCTCCTGCGTGTAGGCGTCGAGGGAGATCGTGCCCGCCACGCATCCGGCCCAGAGGTCGAGACGCTGCTTCGCCTCGAGCGCGAGCTCCTCGAGGGCGACCATGTCGGCGACCGCGAGGCGGCCATCGGGCCGCAGGACGCGGAACGCCTCGCGCAGGACCGCGCCCTTGTCGGCGGCGAGGTTGATGACGCAGTTGGAGATCACGACGTCCACCGACGCGTCCGGCAGGGGAACGCCTTCGATCGTGCCCTTGAGGAATGTCGCGTTGGTCACACCAGATCGCGCCTGATTGGCGCGCGCCACATCGAGCATCTCGTCGGTCATGTCCACGCCGTAGGCGTGACCGCCCGGTGCCACCCGCCGCGCGGAGAGCAGGACGTCGAGGCCCGCACCGGAGCCGAGGTCGAGCACGGTCTCGCCCGGCCGGAGGTTCGCGAGCAGGGTCGGATTGCCGCAGCCAAGGCTGGCGCCGGCGTCGAGCCCGAGGCTCGCGAGCTCTTCGACCTCGTAGCCTTCGCCGCATCCAGTGGTGTCACAGCAGCTCTCGTCGCAGCAGCCGGATCCCTTCGCCATCTCCAGAGCACTCTGTGCGTACTTTGCCCGTACGAGCTCCTGCATCTCCATCTCGTTCACCTGTGCCTCCGGACGACCCATCGATGGGTCTCGATGATTATGTCTAGACCACCCATTGATGTTTGTCAATGGGTCGTGTAGCCTTGGCCCATGACCAAGCTGGAAGTCCTCCCGGACCGCGAGCGCGGCGTCTGCTGCACCGTCGATCTCGCAGTGCCGGCGTCCCGGGCCGCGGAGATCGCGGACATCCTGAAGGCGCTGGCCGATCCGACACGCGTGCAGATCATCCTCTTCCTGCGCGCGGCGAAAGAGCCGGTGTGCGTGTGCGACTTCACCGCCACCTTCGACCTGTCGCAGCCGACGATCTCGCATCACATGGCAAAGCTCCGTGAGGCCGGGTTGATCGAGGCGACGCGGCAGGGCATCTGGAGCTACTACCGCCTGGCGCCGCACCTTCCGGCACAGGTGCGCCGCATCGTGGAGGCGCTCGGCTAAGCGGCCCATACAATCCTGGCGTCCCGTGAGAGATGTGATCGGGCAGCGTCGTCTGCTCGCCAGGCTTGGCGAGCGAGCGGCCCGCGGCGACGTGGCCCATGGATACGAGCTCAGCGGTCCGCGGTCGATCGGGAAGCACACGCTGGCCCTGCGGTTGGCGCAAACGCTCAACTGCGCGGCCCAGCCGGTGGTGGCGGGCGGATGCGGCGTTTGCATCGCCTGCCGGAAGATCGAGCGCGGTCTGCACCCGGACGTCCGCGAGATCACGCGTCTCGTCGATCAAACGAAGCGCGATGACCGCAAGAACATCACCATCGAGCAGATCCGCGAGATGCAGCACGATCTCGCGCTGCGGCCGCTCGAGGGTCGTAAGCGCATCGTGATCATCGACGACGCGGCCGATCTTTCCGAGCACGCCGAGGTCGCGCTGCTGAAGACCCTCGAGGAGCCGCCACCGCACGCGGTGCTCCTCTTGATCACGCCGACACCATCGCGCCTGCTCGAGACGATCCGGTCGCGCCTTCAGCCGTTGCCCTTTCGCTCCGTCGCACGTCTCGAGATCGAGCGCGCGCTGGTGGCCCGATTCGGCCAGGACGCGGCGCGCTTCGCCGCACCCGCGGCGGGCAAACCCGGCATCGCTTTCGCGCTCGCGTCGGACGACAGCGCGCGCGCGGCACGCAAGCAGTCCGAAGCCGAGTTCTACCGCCTCGTCGGCAGCAAGCTGACCGAGCGCTTCGCGTGGGCCGCGGCGCTCGCGGACGAGCGCGACTCGCAGAAGCGCGGCGAGCTCATCGAGACGCGCCTGGTGAATTGGAGCGAGCTCGTCCGCGACGCCGCTGTCGCCGCGACGGGCGTCGCCGACCGCGCGATGCGCCCGGATCGTGATGAGGAGAGTCGCCGTCTGGCGGCAAAGGTGACGACGCGCGACCTCGTCGACCTCGCCCAGCGCATGGAGCGGTGGCGCCGCGACGTCGTCGAGACGACCGTCAGCGCACGCATGTTGCTCGAGCTGTTCGCGCTGAGGCTCCCGTACGACGAGACGTTCGCGGATGCGGCCTGATGCGTACCGTCGTCGGCGTGCGTTTCATAAAGGCCGGGCGCATGTATTTCTTCGACCCGGGAGCGGTGACCGACTACCGCATCAACGACTGGATCATCGTGCGCACCGAGCTCGGCGTCGACGCCGCCCGAGTGCAGATCCTGCCGACCGACTCGCCGCTCGTGCAGGTCGACCCGCTGCTCGGCACGGTCGTGCGCAAGGCGTCGGTCGCGGATGTGCTCGAGATCAACAAGCGCGAGCGAATGGACGCCGACGCCGCGCCGGCCGCGGCCGAGATGGCTCGCTCCAGAGGATTGCCGATCAAGATCCTCGGCGCGGACTGGCAATTCGACGGATCCGCGCTCACGATCTTCTACTCGACCGATCCGTCGGGGCGCGGACCGGCCGACGGGGACCTCGCCGAGCTGAGCGACGCTTTCGCGGCGCACTTCGGCACGCGCGTCGAGCTTCGACGCCTGGGCGCGCGCGACGAGACGAAGGTGATGACCGGCGTCGGCACCTGCGGCCGTGAGCTCTGCTGCTCGAGTTGGCTCGACAAGTTCTCGAACATCTCGATCCGCATGGCCAAGGAGCAGGATCTGCCCCTCAATCAATCGAAGCTCACCGGCGTGTGCGGCCGTCTCAAGTGCTGCCTCATCTACGAGCTCGAGACATATCAAGAGGTGAAGGGCAAGCTCCCGAAGCTCGGGGAGACGTTCCACATCCCCGCCTGCGTCAGCGGATCCTGCGGAACGTCGGGGTGCGCGACGACACAGGGCGTCAACGTTGTGAAGGAGTCGATCGTCGTGGGCCTGATGGACGGCGGTCGCGCGGACTATACGGCCGAGGAGCTCGGCGTGACCTTCGATCCCGTCCCCGCGCACACCCGCGGCGTCGGCTCATACGGCGGCGACGAGGTCCTGCGGCAGGAGCGCCCGACACCGGTGCAGGAGGGCGGCGGCGCCAAGAGAAAGCGCCGTCGTCGCGGTCGCCGGGGCGGTCGCGACCGTGGAGCGCCGCCGCCGGCATAGGCAACAGGCGCCGCGGGTCCTGCCGCGGCTCGGGGTCCTCGCTCGCTCGATACTCGCCCGCTCGGCCCTCTTCTAAGTCGTCCCCTCATATCGCGGGCTCAACTCTCGCTCGCGAGGACCCGACTCGCCGCGTCACCCGCGGCGCCGCCTCGCTCCGTCGCCGCGTCGCGCTCCTTCAGAAGGTCTCGCGTGAGCTCGGCTTGTCCTGCGTGCTCGGCCGCGTGCGTGATGGCGTGGATGATCATGCCCTGCACCGAGCGGGTGGACGCCGGGCCAGGCAGGTCATCATCGAGACGTCCCGGTGGCAGGTGATCCAGCACGTCGACGACGCCGCGCCTCACGTTGTCCCACCGCGCGCGGATGCCCGCGATGTCCACCTTCGCCGCGAACTCCTCGTCGCGCGTGCCGCCGGGCGTGCGCCCCGCGATGTTCACGACGATGTGGCGCTCGGCCGCGCCCACGGTGTGAGCGGCGAGGGTGAGCAGGCTGTTCGCGCCTTTGGCGGCCGGCGTCCACGCGAGCTGGGTCGCGCTCAGACCATCCGTCGCGCCGATGACGCGGTCGACCTCGCGCAGGAGCTGGTCACGCATCTCCGCGAGCTCGCGCTTCGGCGCGGGGCTCACCGCACGCGACTAACGACGAAGTCGGCTACGTCTCTGAGCGCTTCGCGCTCGCCGCGCGCGGGCAGGTCGTCCAGCGCGCGAAGCGCGGCGTCGTGGAACGCAAGGGCACGCGCGCGTGCGCGCTCGGGCCCTTGGCTCGCGCGGATGATCCCCAGAAGCTCGATCACCTCGCCGCGCGACTTTCCCGGAGCGACGATGCGCCGCGCCAGCTCGCCGTCCTGGCCACCCGACTCCGCGGCGGCGTAGATCATCGGCAGCGTCGCCATCCCCTCTTCGAGGTCGCGGCCGACGGCCTTGCCGAATTCGGCCTCGTCGCCAACGAGATCGAGGATGTCGTCGGTCATCTGGAAGGCGAGACCGACATTCGTGCCGAACGCACCGAGCGCGGCCACGTGCTCAGGGTCCGCCTCGGTGAGGAGTGCGGCGCCCTGGCAACACGCGGCGTACAGCGACGCGGTCTTGAGCTCGATGCGCTCGAGGTACTCCTCTTCGCTCGGCATCGTCGGCGGCGACGTGACCTCGTTCAGCTCGCCATCGCAGAGCGCGAACACCGTCTGCGCGACGATCGCGATGACTTCGGGCTTCGGCAGCACCGCCGCGAGGGCGTATGCCTTGGCGAACAGGTAGTCGCCGACGATGAGCGCGACGTCGCCGTCCCACATCGCATTCACGGTGGGAATGTTCCGGCGCACGTCAGCGCGATCGACGATGTCGTCGTGCACGAGCGACGCGGTGTGCACGAGCTCGAGCGACAGCGCGAGGTTGAGCACGGTCTCGGGATCGGCGCGCGTCCCGAACCGTGCGGAGAGGAAGACGAGCGTGGGACGGAGAAACTTGCCCGGCGTCTGGAAGACGTGCTCGACTGCTGCCTGGAACGTGGGATGTCCGCCGCGGCCTACAGCGAGGAGCCGCCGCTCGAGCTCTTTGAGCTCCTCCTCGACCGGCGCGTAGAACGCAGCACTGGACACCGCTCCCATGAAGGCAGTCTAGGTGCGCGCGCAGACGAGAATGGGCGCCGCGGGTGACGCGGCAAACGTAGGAGACAGCGGGCGCATCGCGAACGAGAGTTGAGCCCGCGGCATGAAGCTCGCGGGGCACAGAGTGAGCCGAGCGGGCGAGTTTCGAGAGAGCGATGTGCCCGCTGGCGACCCGCGGCACGCGCTGGCGATCCGCGGCAGGACGCGCGGCACTCCGCTGGCGACCCGCGCCAGCCGCGCCGTCGGCGCGCTGCTAGGGCTTTCTTGTCGGGCGCGGTGTCGGTGTTGGTCGCGGCGTATTGGTGGCACGCGGGGGCGGGGTCGTGAACGGATTCTGGATCCCAGGGGATGGGCTCGGCGATTCGGACGGCTTCGGCGTGAAGCCGCAGATCGTCCAGCTGAAGCGGCCGTAGCTGAAGGATCCCGAGACGGCACCCGTCGCCCACGTGTTGTAGTAGGGCTGCCAGTCGGCGAACGGCGCGACCAGACGGATGCCGCACGACGTGTAGAAGTCGGAGTCGTTGCTCTTCGGCTCGGTGCCCTCGACGTAGTGCTCGGTGAAGCGGTAGCTGGCGGGGCAGCTCGGTCCGGGCAGCATTCCCGAGCCGTTGCCGCCGAACAGGGACGGATTCACGCACACGACGCGGTCGACGATGCCGGCAGGCTTGTCGTACCAGGTGGGCGGCAGGTCGCCGACGACGGTCTTCATGTAGTCGCGCCAGAGGACGCCAGGGCCGAGCGCGGACGAGATGCCGCGCATCTCGGAGTTGTCGGAGTTGCCCATCCAGATCGCGGTGAGCCGCTGCGGCACCCAGCCGATCGCGAGCACGTCCTGCAGGTTGTCGGTGGTCCCGGTCTTGAGCGCGGCCGTCCGCCCGATGTTGGTCCACGGCCCGAACACGAATGAACCCTGCGGGTTGGTGTTGTCCTTGAGGATGTCGGCCAGCACCCACGCCTGACGCGGATCGATGACCTGCCTTCCGTCGGGCTTGGACCAGTCGCGCACGACCTTGCCGCTCGAGTCAAGGATCTTGTGGATCATCGTCGGCTCGACCCGCACGCCCATGTTCGCGACGACCTGATAGGCGCTCGCCATGTCGATGAGACGCATCTCGCCGGCGCCGATGCCGAACGAGAGTCCGAGCCTGCTGCGGTCGAACTCCCGGTCGATGCCGAGCTGGTGCATCGTGTCGATGATCGCGTCGACGCCGACGGTCCGCGTGACTTGCAGCGCGGGTAGGTTCAGCGACTCGCGTAGCGCCTGACGCAGCGTGACCGGGCCGTGCTGTTCCTTCGTGGCGTCCTGGGGCTTGTAGACGGCGCCACTTCCGTCATTCATCGACCACTGGATGTCATAGAGCCGGGTCGATGCGGTCATGCCCGCCTTCAGCATGCCGGTGAGGTAAGTGAACAACTTGAACGTCGAGCCGGGCTGCCGGTAGGCGATGCCCGCGTGGTCGTAGTCGCCCTGCATCGTCGGCGTGCTGCCGTAGTAGTCGTAGCTCCCGACGTAGGCGAGGACCTCGCCGGTCGTCGGATCCATGGTGATGAGGGCCGCGTTGTTCACGTTGTTGCCCTTGAGGGCGTCCACGTGATCGCGGACCTCCTTCTCGGCGAGCTGCTGCATGGTCCAGTCGAGGGTCGTGAAAACGGTGTAGCCGCCCCGATACGCGGCCTTCTCGCCCAGCTCGCGGATGAGCTGCTCACGGACGCGGAAGGTGAAGTGCGCCGCGTAAAGCGAGGTCGAGGCCTGCTTCACGACGATGGGCTCGGCCTTCGCGGCCTCGGCCTCGCTGACGGTGATGTAGCCGTTCTCGACCATCGCGTCGAGCACCTGCGCGCGCCGCGCCCGCGCGGCATCCGGGTTTTGCACCGGGTCGTAGTCGGACGGACGTTGCGCGAGGCCGGCGAGCATCGCCATCTGGCCCAGCGTCAGCTTGGTGAGATCGGACTGGTCGAAGTAGGTCTTCGACGCCGCCTCGATGCCGTACGCCTGATTGCCGTAATAGATCTGGTTCAGGTACATCTCGAGGATCTGCTTCTTGCTAAAGGTGCGCGTGGCCTCGACGGCGAGGATCGCCTCTTTGATCTTGCGCGTGAACGTCGGCTCATCTCCCAGGAGACGTGTCTTGATGAGCTGCTGCGTGATCGTTGAGCCGCCCTGGGAGATCGTCCCGCTCGAAGCGTTCGCGTTCATCGCGCGGATGATCCCGCCGATGTCGACGCCGGGATTGGTCCAGAACGACTTGTCCTCGATGGCGATCGTCGCCTCCTGCATCTTCTGCGGGACGGCGTCGAGGCCGACCAGCTCGCGACGCTCATCTTCGAGCGTGTAGAGGAGGTGCTCTCCCGAACGGTCGTAGATCTTCGTCGTCAGGGGGATCGAGACCGTGACGAGGTCTTGCGCGGACGGCAGGTCGGCCGCGAAGTACCCGAACACGGCGGCCGCCCCGACGCCGCCCATCGCGAGCATCGCCAGGAAGAAGGCACTGATACCGCCGGCGAGCGGGCCGAGCCGCTGTCCCGTCCCGGGGCGACGCGAAAGACGCCCGCCTTTCCGCTGTGGAAAGCGATACGAGCGATAAGCCCGTCCCAATGTCGACCGGCCGGTTGCTGCCATGCGCGAGATGTAACGAATGCACACCTCGTGCCATTAGCAGGGCTCTTACCGGCTGCTCGGCAGCACCCCTCGTAAACGCCCCAGCAGCCTCGCGAGCGGCGAGAGCCGCGGCGCCGCGAGCGCCTCCCGGAGCCCGCGCTGGGCCGCACGGGCATCGCCCTCCCAGGTCTCGATGAGAGCGCGGTCGTCGTCGCGCAGCGTGTTCGCCGGGCCGCGCCGCTCCATCGCCGACTCGGTGCTGGCGACCCGGGAATAGAGATCGGCCAGCGGGCCGTAGGCGGCGACGAGACCGATCTCGATCGTCGCGCGGTGTCGCGTGAATTCGCCGATCTCGAGCACGACGGCCTGATGCGTCTGGTCGAACATCGACGTCAGCTCGAGGTTCGCGGCGAGCTCGCGGTCGACATCGGCGACGGCGCGCTCGAGCTGGCGCCGCTCCTCGGGATCCGGCTTGCTGAAGAGCGGGAGGAGTCCCACGGGGCGATGGTCCCATAGCGGTGTGGACGCATCGCGTGATGCCTATTGATACATCTCATGTATATTCAAGCGATGCCGGGACCGTTCGGGCGCGTGAGCGCTCCCCCACCTCACTTTCCGGTGGGTGGGCCGGTGCCAGCATCTGACCTCGTCGGCCGCGAGACCTACATCCGCCGTCTGGTTGAGCGTCTGGGCGATGGCAATCACGTGCTCGTCGCGGGGCCGCGCCGCATCGGCAAGACGTCGATCATCCTCGAGGTCCTGCGGCGGCTCCGGCGCCGCGGCGCGCTGACCGCTTACGTCGACTGCCTTGGAGCGACGGACATCCGTGGTCTCGGCGAGCGGCTGATCGATGCGGTGCTCGAGAACGTCTCGGGCGTCGAGCGAAGCTTCGAGCAGGCGAAGGCGGTCGCCGGGGGCATGCGCCCCTCGGTGAAGGTCAAATACGAGCACATCGAGCTCGCGCTGCAGCTCGCGCGCGAGACGAATGCCCAGCGCTTCTTCGAGGGCGCGCTCGATCTGCCGCGGACGCTCGCCGCGCGGACCGGCAAGCGGGTCATCATCGCGTTCGACGAGTTCCAGGCCGCGGGGCGCCTCGGCCCACGGGTCTTCGACGTGATGCGGACGCGCTTCCAGGCCCAGAAAGGCGTCGCGTACGCATTCCTCGGCTCCGAGGAGGGGATCCTCGAGCAGCTCTTCAGCGAAAAGGGTCGAGCCTTCTATCGCTTCGCGATCCCGATCGATCTCGCCGAGGCGGGCGGGCACCGCTTCGGCATCGCGCCGGACGACTGGCTCACCTACCTGCGCGAGAAGTTCGCGGAGAAGAAGATCGCGATCGACGACACGAGCGTGGACCGCCTGCTCGACGCGACCGGCGGACATCCGCAGGACACGATGCAGGTGTGCGCCGCGCTCTACTACCTGATGCGCGATGCCGCGCAGCGCGTCGTGACGGCGGACCTCCTTGCGATCGCGTACGAGCAGGCGCTGCGCGAGCTCGAGCGACCGTTCGCGCTCCACTGGTCGGAGCTCGGCAAGCAGAAATACCTTCAGCTCGTCGCGACGCGCGTCGCGCAGGGCGCCGTCCTGTTCGCGTCGGACACGACACCCACGGTGCCGCGGCCCGAGGTCCTGCGCGCACTCGAGTCGCTGGGAGCCCGCGGACTCGTGACCCGGCTCGGCCGGGGGCGCTATGAGTTCGTCGAGCCCATGTTCGGCGAGTACGTCCGCCGCGTGGCGGGGAGCGAAGCGGTTATCGTTCCGAAGCGCTGATGGCACCGACACTCGAGCTACGGAAGGGCGTGCAGGTGCTGTACAGATCTCCCGTGGCAGACACATGGCAGGAGGCCGAGCTCGTCCGGGGTTCGACGACGGGCGAGGAGTGGCTGGTCAAGAATCGCTTCGGTCAGTACTGGGTGCCCGTGACCCAGCTGCGACCCGCGTCGGAGCCGCAGCCGGGTCACTAGCTCTAGACCGTCGTCGCGGCGCGACCGCCGACCTGTCGCCAGATCAACAGCACGATGATCGAGCCGATGATCGAGCCGATGAGACCGGCAGCCGAGAGATCGACCGTGCGGTCGATCAGCAACGCCGCCAGCGTCCCGCCGACGAGAGACCCGACGATGCCCAGGACCATCGTCCCGAGCCAGCCCATGGGATCCGGACCGGGCACGAGCGCGCGAGCGATGAAGCCCGCGACGAGCCCGACCAGCAGGAATGCGACTAAGCCCACGTGAACACCTCCGCGGAAATATCGGAGGTCGTGGGTGCAGGAGGCGTGCCGCGCGCGTTTTCTGTACCCCCGAGGCGGATCGAACGCCTGTCTACGGCTTCGGAGGCCGCCGCTCTATCCACTGAGCTACGGGGGCGAACGGGTCGATTGTACCTACGCTAGCGTGACGTCCGATGTCCGAACGCGATAAGGAACTGTCGCTCGTCCAGCATCTGAAAGAGTTCCGCGACCGCCTGATGGTGGCGTCGATCGCGGTGGTCGCGACGACTGCGATCTCGTTCCTCTTCGCGACCGACATCATCAGGATCCTGCTCGTCCCGGCGGGCGTCGATCACCTCATCGCGCTGAGCCCGACGGAGAACTTCACGACCTACATGCGGGTGGCGCTGTTCACCGGCATCGCGCTCTCGATGCCGGTGATCCTCTACGAGATCTACGCGTACATCGACCCCGCGCTGCACCCGGGCGAGCGGCGCTTCGCCCTCACGGCCGGCCCGTTCGTGCTGCTGCTGTTCGTCTTGGGAATGCTCTTCTGCTACTACGGCCTCTTGCCGAGCTCGCTGAAGTTCCTCATCAACTTCGGCAGCCCGGTGATCGAGAACCAGCTGCGCGCCTCCGAATACCTCTCCTTCGTCACCACGTTCATCCTGGGCATGGGCGTGGTCTTCGAGGTGCCGGTCCTCATCTATGCCCTTGTCCGCGTGCATGTGCTGAACCGCTCGTGGCTCGCGAAGCAGAGGCGCTACGTCGTCGTGATCGTCCTGATCGTCGGAGCGATCATCACGCCGACCCCGGATCCTTTCAATCAGCTCCTGGTCTCGATCCCGATGTACCTGCTGTTCGAGATGGGTCTCTTCCTCGCACGCTTCGGCGGAGGTCCTCGAGCCGCATCTTGAGCTTGGCCTCCGCGCCGAGCTCCGTCGGCACGTAGTAGCGACGGCCCTGGAGCGACTCCGGCAGATAGCTCGTGTCCGGGGCGACGTGATCCTCGTAGTCGTGGGCGTACTTGTAATCCTTCCCGTACCCGAGCTTCGCCATGAGCGGCGTCGGCGCGTTGCGCAGGTGCAGGGGTACCGGATCGGCCCTCGTCTCCGCGAGATCGTGCTGCAGCTCGCCCAGACCGCGTTTCAATGAGTCGGACTTCGGCGCGAGGGAGAGATAGACCGCGGCCTCGGCCAACGGGTAGTAGCCCTCAGGGAGACCGATGAGATGTGTCGCCTGCTGCGCTGCCGACGCGATGACCAGCGCCTGCGGATCGGCGAGCCCGACGTCCTCGCCGGCGAGGATGACGATGCGGCGTGCGATGAACATCGGGTCCTCGCCGGCGTCGATCATGCGCATGAGCCAGTAAAGCGCCGCGTCCGGGTCCGAGCCGCGCACGCTCTTGATGAACGCGCTGATCGTGTCGTAGTGCTGATCACCGGCACGGTCGTACAGCAGGCTGCGGCGCTGCAGCGCCTCGCGGATCTCGGTCAGCCCGATGGCGCGCCGGCCGTCGGAGCCGGGCGCTGTCGCGTCGGACGCCAGCTCGAGGGCGTTCAGCGCGACGCGCGCGTCACCGTTCGAGACGGCGATGAGCGCGTCCTCTGCGTCCGGCGCGAGCGCCACGCCGCCCGCCAGACCGCGCTCGTCAGCCATCGCCCGCCGCACGATGGTGCGAACGTCCTCCTCGGAGAGCGGCTGCAACGTATAGACGCGCGACCGCGAGAGCAGCGCGGAGTTCACCTCGAACGACGGGTTCTCGGTCGTGGCGCCGAGCAGGGTGACGTCGCCGTTCTCGACGTAGGGCAGCACGACATCCTGCTGCGCTTTGTTGAACCGGTGGATCTCGTCGATGAACAGCACGCTGCGCTGGCCGGTGCGCTGCTGGAGCTTGCGCGACTCGTCGATGAGCTTCCGTAGCTCGGCGACGCCGCTCGACACCGCGGAGACCGCGACGAACCGCGCGTTCGCCTTCTTCGCGGCGATCGCCGCGAGCGTGGTCTTGCCGGTGCCCGGGGGTCCCCAAAGGATCATCGACGGCAGTTGCCCCGCGTCGATCGCTCGTCGGAGCACGCGGCCTTCGCCCACGAGGTGCGGCTGCCCGACGAATTCAGCGAGATCGCGCGGCCGCATGCGCGCGGCGAGCGGTCGAGTAGAGGCCATCAGACGATTCTGACACCAGGATCCTCCCGCCTGGGCACGCCGCAGTGTCTGCGCACCTTGCTCGCTCGCCCGCAGTGCGCAGCTGCGCCTAACGGCGCAGTAGGATGCGACCGTGAACGAAGAGAGTCGCAAGGACGTCATCGCGAGGCTTCGCTCGATCGCCGGCCACCTCAAGGCGGTGGAGCGCATGGTCGAAGAAGACAAGTACTGCGTCGATGTCCTGAAGCAGACGATGGCCATCGAGAAGGCGCTCGAGCGCGTCGATGCGCTCGTGCTCGAGCAGCATCTGGAGACCTGCGTCGCCGACGCGTTCCGCCAGGGACGCTCAGAGAAGACCATCAAAGAGCTCGCGGAGATCTTCAGCACCGCTCGCAAGTGACGCTGCGGTCGCTCCCTAGCCGACACTTCAACTTTTCTTTAAGATACTTCTTGGGCGGTCATCATGGCGTCCATGAAGGGGAGCGATGCTCAGTCAGTCGTATCTCCGCGAGCTGAAGGCATTCCACCGCGCGCTCGGTGACCTCACGCGCCTGCGCGTCGTGCAGATCCTGGCGACGGAGGGTGAGTTCCCCGTGTCCGAGCTCGTGCGCCGGCTGCGGATCAGCGCGCCCCTCATGTCGTGGCATCTTCGCCGCCTCACACGGGCGGGCATCGTCCGGACCGAGCGCGTCGGCCGTGAGGTGCGCTGCTCGTTCGACCGGGAGCGCTTCGCGGAACTGCAGGAGCGCAGCTTCCGCGCGCTCGTGAATCGGTCGCCAGCGTGAGCATCGTCCCCCGCCGCCTGGCCGGCACCCTCCGCGGCGGCCTCGCGCCGATCGCCCGCGGCGTTCATCGCCTCGGGATCCGAGCGAACACCGTCACGGTGCTCGGCTTCTTGCTCACGGTCGTGGGGGCGGCGCTCCTCGCGACGGCACAGCCGGCGCCCGCATTGGTCGTGCTGCTCCTCGGCACGGTCTGCGATGCCCTCGATGGGCAGGTCGCACGCGCGGCCGGCGGCGGCACGCGGTTCGGCGCGTTCCTCGACTCCACACTCGACCGCCTCTCCGACGCGGCGCTGGCGATCGCGGCCGTCCAGCTCGGCGCGACCCTTCCTGATGCTGTGCTCTACGGCGATGGCCTGATCCTCCTCGTCGCGTCGTTCCTCGTCAGCTACATCCGCGCCAAGGCCGAGTCGCTCGGCGAGGGTGCGAGCGTCGGCATCGCTCCGCGCGAGGCGCGCATCGCGCTCTATCTGATCGGCGTGGCGGCCTGGGCCGTCACCGGATTCATCTCGCTCTTCGCGGCGGCGGTCGCCGTCGCCGCGTTCCTCGCGACCGTGACCGTCCTCCAGCGCATCGCCCATATGGCGAGCGTGCTCAATGAAAAGAAAGGTTGAAGTGAGAGAGATGCCTGCGAAGAAACGAACGACAGGCGGCCGCGCCGGCCGCAGGATCCGCGTCGCGATCATCGGTGTCGGCAACTGCGCGAGCTCGCTCGTGCAGGGCGTGCACTACTACCGGAACGCAAAACCCGGCGATCCGATCCCCGGGATCATGCACGTCGATCTCGGCGGGTATCACATCCGGGACGTGGAGTTCGTCGCCGCGTTCGATGTCGACAAGAACAAGGTCGGCAAGGACCTCGCCGACGCGATCTACGCGAAGCCGAACAACACCTATCGCTTCGCCGACGTGCCCAAGACCGGCGTAAAGGTCAGCCGTGGCATGACGCACGACGGCATCGGCAAGTACCTCGCGAAGGTCGTCATCAAGGCTCCCGGCGAGACGGCCGACATCGTGAAGATCCTCCGCGATACCAAGACCGACGTCGTCGTCTCCTACCTGCCCGTCGGGAGCGAGGAGGCGACGAAGTGGTACGTCGAGCAGGTGCTGGAGGCGGGCTGCGCGTTCATCAACTGCATCCCGGTCTTCATCGCCCGCGAGCCGTACTGGCAGAAGCGCTTCGCCGCGAAGGGCCTGCCGGTCATCGGGGACGACATCAAGTCACAGGTCGGCGCGACCATCACGCACCGCGTGCTCACCCGGCTCTTCATGGACCGTGGGGTGCGGCTCGACCGCACGTACCAGCTGAACTTCGGCGGCAACACGGACTTCCTGAACATGCTCGAGCGCGAGCGTCTCGAGTCGAAGAAGATCAGTAAGACGAACGCGGTCACGAGCATGCTCGACTACCCTCTGGCTGCTGATGACGTCCACGTCGGCCCGTCCGACTACGTGCCGTGGCTGCTCGACCGGAAGTGGTGCTACATCCGGATGGAAGGCACCACGTTCGGGGACGTGCCGCTCAACGTCGAGGTGAAGCTCGAGGTGTGGGACTCCCCGAATAGCGCGGGCGTCGTTATCGACGCGATCCGCTGCTCCAAGCTCGCGCTCGACCGCGGCCTGGGCGGCACGATCGTGGCGCCGTCGGCGTACTTCATGAAGTCGCCCCCGCGTCAGATCCACGACGACAAGGCGCGCGAGGGCCTCGAGGCCTACATCAAGGGCAGCGACCTGACCACGCTCGCGGGGAAGGCCTAGTGCGGCTTCGCGTCCCCTTTCTCGATGGCCTCCTGTACTGGTCGTGGCGCGCCGCGGCGGCGCTGGTGCAACACCTCCCGGCGCGGCTCGTCTACGGCGGGGCCGTCGTAGGGGGAGAGTTCACATATCTCGTGTGGCGGCGCAGGCGCGAGATCACGAAACGCAACTTCGCGATCGTCCTCGGGCGACCCGCGGCAGACCCGGAGGTCGCGCGCGTCGCGCGGCGCGCCTTCCGGAACTTCGGCAAGTACCTCACCGAGATCATGCGATTTCCCTCGATGGGCCACGCCGAGCTGCACGAGCTGGTGAAGATCGACCCGGTCTCGTTCCAGAATCTGCAATCCGCGCGGGACAAGGGCCGCGGGATCATCTTCGTTTCCGCGCACTTCGGGAACTTCGAGCTCGGCGGCGCGCGCATCGCGCAGGAGATCCCACTGACGGTCGTCGCCGACGAGCTCGAGAACGTGCGGCTCATGGACTTCCTCGTCGCGAACCGCGAGCACAAGAACGTCGTCATCCTGCCGCCCGAGGGTGCGACGCGCCGCGTGCTCGCCGCGCTTCGTCGCAATGAGATGGTCGGCTTCATGATGGATCTCGGTCCGCGCGCCCACGAGCTCGACAACGTCGAGGCGACGTTCTTCGGCGTCCGCACCGCCTTCCCGACCATCGCCGCCGCGCTCGCCCGCGTCTCCGGCGCGCCGATCATCGTCGCAGCGGTGACGAGAGACCGGGACAACTCCTTCAAAGGCGTTGCGGTGCCGCCGATCTTCGTCGAGCGGACGAAAGAGGCGGCGTTCGATCTCGAGCGCGCGACGCAGGCGATCGTGCACGCGCTCGAGGGGCTCATGCGACCCGAGCCCGACCAGTGGTACATCTTCCGTCCGATGTGGCCGGCGCCCCTGGACGCCGCGACCTAGCGATGCTGACGGGAGCGCTCTCCCGGGCGGCGGAGCGTGCCATGCCCCTCATACCGAGGGCGCTCATCGGCCCGTTCGCCGCGGTCGTCGGGACGCTGGCGTATCTCGCGGCGCCGGGGGCAAGACGCGCCGTTCGCGCCAACCTCGCGGTCATCGCACCCGAGCGAAATGCGAGCGGCCTGGCCCGGCAGATCTTCGTCGAGCAGACGCGCAACTACGTCGAGATCTTCTCCATCCCGCGGCTCGATCCGAAAAGGCTCCTCGCTACGATGCGGGTCGAGGGCTGGGAGCACGTCGCCCGCGCCTACGAGCAGGGAAAGGGCGTCATCCTGGCGAGCGCGCACCTTGGTCCGGTGTCGGTGGTCGGGCAGATGGTGATCGCGCACGGCTACCCGGTGGCGCTGCCGGTCGAGGCCGAGCATTCCGAGTTCCAGCGCGCCGTGAATCGCGCGCGCGGTAGCGCGGGCCTGCAGCTGATACCGACCGCTTCGGCGCGCGGGATCTTCCGGGTCCTGCGCGAGGGCAAGGTGCTCGGCATCCTCGCCGACCGCGCGGTCACCGGCGTCGGCGAGCGGGTCGAGTTCTTCGGGCGTGAGGCGCTGCTACCGTCCGCGGCGGTCGTGCTGTCGCTGCGCACCGGCGCGCCAATGGTGCCATCGTTCGCGGGCCGGAGCGACGGCCAGCTCACCGCAACGTTCGAGCCGCCCCTCGAGCTCCCGAATACCGGTGACCGCGCTGCCGACGTGCGCGAAGGCGTGCAGCGGTTCGCGCGCGTGCTCGAGCGCTACGTCCGCCATGCGCCGCAGGAGTGGACCGTCTTCGAGGACTTCTGGCATGGGCCGCGCTGACCTTCAGCTGCACTCCGACCTCGGGGACGGGCTGGCGTCACCTGAGGCGATCCTCGACGCCGCGGAGCGCGTTGGACTAGACGTCATCGCGCTCACCGATCACGACGACATCCGCGGCGCGTTCCTGCTGCGCGACATCGCCGCGCGGCGCTCGAGCCCGGTGGAGATCGTTCCCGGGGTCGAGATCACGACGCGCTCTGGTCATCTGCTCGCGCTCTGGATCGAAGAGGAGATCCCGATGTTCACGGCGCTCGCCGAGACCGTGTCCCGCATCCACCGCGCGGGTGGCGTCGCGATCGTGCCGCACCCGCTCTCCTATCTCACGTTCTCGGTCGGCGAGCGAGCGCTGCGCGCGCTCGCGGCCGCCGCCGAGCCGCTCGTGCATGTCGACGCCATCGAGACGCGCAATCCGTCGTACGCGGGCCGTGTGCGGAGCGCGCGCTCCGCATGGCTCAACGCGAAGGTGCTGCACGTCGCGGAGACGGGCTCGAGCGACGCGCATCACGCGAAGCTGGTCGGGACGACGTGGACCGACTTCGTTGGGTCGGACGGTGACGCGCTGCGGCGCGCGATCGCGGATCGCACGACGCGGCCGGACGGACGACACTGGACGCTCGGCGAGCACCTGGACGGGGTCGCGCGTCAGCAGTGGCGTTCGATGGTGCGCGATCCCGTGAAGCGCGCGAGGAGACGGATCAGCAAGAAATGAAGATCGGGATCGTGTCGCCTTATGCGTATCCGCGTCCGGGCGGCGCGAACGCGCACATCCGCGAGACCTACGAGCGGCTGCGCGACATGGGGCATGAGGTGCGGATCATCACCGCGCCCTGGGGTGACGACCCGCCGGCGCGCGATGTGATCCAGGTAGGTCAGGCGATCGCGGTGCCCTTCAACGGGAGCATCGGTCGCATCACGCTCTCGCTGCGTCTCGAGTGGCTGGTGTCGCACATGCTCGAGCGCGAGAAGTTCGACATCATCCACCACCACGAGCCGTTCGTCCCGTTCCTTTCCTTCCAGATCCTCGACTCCGCGAAGTGCCCTCACGTGGCCACCTTCCACGCCTTCGGCGGGTTCTCGGTCTCGTACTGGGCCGGCCGCATCGCGCTCGATCGCTACATGAACAAGCTCGACGCGAAGATCTGCGTGTCGAGCGCGGCGCGCCACTTCATCTCGACCTACTTTCCGGGCGATTACAAGATCATTCCCAACGGCGTCGACGTTGACTTCTACGCGAACGCGCGGCCGTTCCCGGAGTTCAAGGACGGCAAGACGAACATCCTCTTCGTCGGGCGGCTCGAGCCACGCAAAGGCGCGATGTATCTGATGCAGGCGTACGCGAAGCTGAAGCCCAAGTACCCCGACACGCGGCTCATCATCTGCAACTGGGGCCCGCAGCTCGGGAAGCTACGGCGCTTCGTCCACGACAACCGCCTGCAGGACGTGCTGTTCGCGGGCCGCGTCGACGACGTCGACAAGGCGCGGTTCTACAAGACCGCCGACATCTTCTGCGCGCCCTCCACCGGCCAGGAATCGTTCGGCATCGTGCTGCTCGAGGCCATGGCCGCCGGCCTTCCGGTGGTGGCGAGCGACATCCATGGCTATAAGCGTGTCGTACAGCGAAATGTCTCGGGGCTCCTCGTCGAGCCGCGGGACCCCGACGCCATCGCCGCGGCGCTCGAGCGGCTCATCTGCGAGCCCGCGCTGCGCGTACGACTGGGCGAGGCCGGCTCGCGCCGCGCGCCCGAGTTCGACTGGTCGCACGTCACCGCGCAGCTCGTCGGCGTCTACGAAGAGGTCATCGGGAAGCGCCCGGCCATGGTCTAGAGTTCGCGCCAAGGGGGTGGTCGCCGTGCTTCGTTCGCGAATCGCGCCCGTACTCGTTCTCGCCCTCGTCCTTGCCGCCTGCGCGCAGCAGACGGCGAAACCTGCGACGACGGTCACGCCGTCGGTGGCAGGTGGTGAAAAGCCGATCTCCGGTGGCACGCTCACGTTCATCGTGAACGCGGAACCGCCGTCCTACGACGGACACCGCGAGACGACCTTCGCTCTCTTGCATCCGATCGCGCCGCACTACAGCCTGCTCTACAAGTTCGACCCGAGCGACCTCACCAAGGTGATCCCGGACGTCGCCGCAGAGCAGCCGACCGTCTCCGCCGACAAGACGACGGTCACGGTCAAGCTCCGCCAGGACGTGAAGTTCCACGACGGCACCGGGATGACGTCCGAGGACATCAAGGCCACGTACGACAAGATCATCTTCCCGCCGACCGGCGTGCTCTCGCCGCGCGCGGGCGCGTACGCCGTGGTGTCCGCGGTGAACGCGACGGACAAGTACACGGTCGAGTTCAAGCTGAAGTACCCATCGGCCTCGTTCCTGACGAACCTTGCGTCGCCGTGGAACTTCATTTACAGCGCCGCGAAGCTCAAGACCGACATCCACTTCTACGAGAAGAACATCATGGGGACCGGCCCCTTCCTCTACGACGGCAACACCAAGGGGCAGGACTGGAAGGGCAAGAAGAACCCCGACTACTTCGGCAAGGACAAGGACGGCACCAAGCTCCCGTACCTTGACGCGTACAAGGCGCTGATCATCACCGACGCCAACGCCGGCGTGACCGCGATCCGCAGCAAGCAGGCGATGATCGAGTTCCGCGGCTTCACGCCATCACAGCGCGACGACCTGTCGCGGTCGCTTCCTAACGACCTCGCGATCCAGGAAGCGCCGTGGATCTGCGTGAACTACATCGTGCCGAACACGACCAAGAAGCCGTTCGACGACCCGCGCGTTCGCCGTGCGCTCTCGCTCGCCGTTGACCGCTGGGGTGGCGGCGAGGCCCTGTCAAAGACCACGATCGTTAAGGACGTCGGCGGGCTCATGCGCCCGAAGGGTCCGTTCGCGATGAGCGACGCCGACTTGGCGAAGATCTCCGGCTTCGGTAAGGACGCCGCAGCGAACAAGACGGCCGCGAAGGCCTTACTGGCCGCGGCCGGCGTGCCGAACCTCTCGTTCAAGTTCCTTAACCGCAACATCACCACGCCGTACGAGCCGGTCGCCGTCTACCTCATCAATGAATGGAAGTCGGTCGGCATCACGGCGACCCACGACGTCAAGGAGACCTCCGCGTATCAGGCCGACCTCCGCGCCGGCACCTTCGAGGTCGCGCTCGACTTCAACTGCGACTTCCTCGACGAGCCGGACCTGCAGCTCGCCAAGTTCTGGTCGGCCAGCAAGGCCGGCAAGGGCCTCAACTTCGCGTACTACGACGACACCAAGCTCGACGGGCTGATCGACGCGCAGAGCCGTGAGACCGATCCGGCCAAGCGGCTCGCGCTCGTCGGCGACATCCAGCGCTACGCGATGGACGAGATGGCCTACCAGTACCCGGTGCTGTGGTGGTACCGGATCATTCCCTACCTCAGCGTGGTGCGTGGCTGGAAGATCGGCTCGAACCACTACACGAACCAGGACCTGACCACCGTCTGGCTGGCGAAGAAATAGCGAACTAGCGCACTGGCGGGGGCCGCCCGACACTAGCGCGATGCGGCGCTACATCGTCGGGCGGCTCCTGCTGATGATCCCGACGCTCATTGGCGTCGCGATCCTCACGTTCGTGATCATGCGGGCGGTGCCCGGCGACATCGTCGCGCTCCGGTACGCCGGATCCAACGTCCCGCAGGAGATCATCGACCAGGAGCGCCACATCCTCGGGCTGGACAAGCCGATGTGGGCGCAGTTCGCGGACTGGATGTCCTCCATCTCGCGCTTCGACCTCGGGCAATCGCTGTGGACCGGACACTCGGTCGTCGACGAAGTGCAGGTCCGCATGCCGCTGTCGATCGAGCTCGCGGTGCTTGCGACCCTCTTCGCGGTCGCGCTCGCGATCCCGCTCGGGGTCATGGCGGCCGTGAAGCAGGACACCTGGCTCGACTACGCGATCCGCATCTTCAGCATCGGCGGGCTCGCGATGCCCAGCTTCTGGATCGGCATCATGATGGTCCTCGTCACGCTGACGCTCTGGGGCTGGGCACCGCCGCTGGTGTTCACGTCGTTCTTCGAGGACCCGGTGGCGAACCTCGCACAGCTCGTCCTGCCGGCGATCGCCGTCGGCTACCGCTACTCCGCGGTCTCGATGCGCATGACGCGCTCGACGGTGCTGGAGGTCCTCCGCGAGGACTACGTCCGCACCGCGCGCGCGAAGGGATTGCGCGAGACGCTCGTCGTCGTCCGGCACGCGCTGCGGAACGCCCTGCTGCCCGTGGTGACGGTCGTGAGCCTCGAGTTCGCCTTTCTCATCGGCGGTCTGGTCGTGACGGAGCAGGTCTTCAATCTCAACGGGATCGGCAAGCTGCTGGTCGATGCTGTGGCGCACCGCGACTACCCGTTGATCCAGGCGCTCGTCCTGCTGCTGGCCACGGTGTTCGTCCTGGTCAACTTCGTGGTCGATATGGTGTACGTCGTGCTGGATCCGCGGATCCGGTACTCGTAGGTGGTCGAGGTGGCGCCGCGCCCGGGGACGGAGCGCGCCTCGTCCGCGGAGGAGATCGCGAAGCGCCGCTACTTCGAGTCCACCGGCCGGCGGCGCTTCCTCCGCTTCTGGACGGAGTTCATCAGGCGACGGCCGCTCGGCACCGCGGGCGCCGTCCTCATCATCGTCATGCTGCTGGCCGCGGCGTTCGCCGACGTGGTCGCCCCCTACGATCCGACGGCGATCAACTTCCCCGATCTCCTCAAGCCCCCGGGGCCGGACCATCTCCTCGGGGCGGACAACTTCGGCCGCGATGTCTTCTCGCGCGTCATCTTCGGCTCGCGCACCGCGCTGCTGGTGGGGTTCAGCGCCTCGCTCGTCGGCTGCACGCTCGGCCTGGTGCTCGGCGTCGCCGGTGCCTATCTCGGCGGACGCACCGACCAGATCATCCAGCGGCTCATGGACGTGCTGCTGTCCTTCCCGCTCATCGTCATCGCCATCGCCGTGGTCGCGGCGCTCGGGGCCGGTGAGGACAAGATCGTCAACGTCATCGCCGCGATCACCGTGCCGATCATCCCGCGCGTTGCGCGGGTCGTGCGCTCGAGCGCGCTGAGCATCGTGCAGATGCCCTATATCGAGGCGACGCGCTCGGTCGGAGCCGGTCCGATCCGCATCATGTTCCGGCACATCGCGCCGAACGTCTTCGCCCCTTACCTCATCATGCTGACCGCGTTCCTCGGTCAGGCGATCCTGCTGGAGGCGTCGTTGTCCTTCCTGGGCCTCGGCGTGTTCGAGCCCACGCCGTCATGGGGGTTGATGCTCCGCGGCGCAGGCATGCAGTTCCTGGAACAGGCACCATGGCTCGCCATCGCGCCGGGGGTCGCGATCAGCATGGCGGTCTTCGGCTTCAACCTGTTCGGCGACTCGCTGCGGGACGCCCTCGACCCGCGACTGCGCATGGGGTAGCGGTGCTGCGGGCGCGCGACGTGATCCGCCTGCACATGGGCCACTTCATCGCGCCTGAGCACCTGCCGTTCGCCGGCGCGGCGGTAGTGGTGACCGCGTTCCTGGTGCGGCACCCTGGCGGTCCGGTGCTGCTCGACACGGGCATCGGTGTCGGCCTGCCCGAGGTCGAGGCGGTGTACAAGCCGGTGCGCCGCCCGCTCGACGACGTGCTCCGCGACGCCGGAGTCTCGCTTGGCGAGATACGAGCGGTCGCGAACTGCCATCTGCATTTCGACCACTCCGGGAACAACTTCCGCTTCCCGCACGTGCCGATCCTCGCGCAGAAGGTCGAGCGTGAGGCAGTCACGACGCCGAACTACACGCTCCCCGGACCGGTCGCCGAGTTCGACGGCGCTCGGTTCGAGCTACTCGAGGGCGAGGCTGAGATCGCGCCCGGGGTGCGCGTCGTGCCGACGCCGGGGCACGTGCCGGGTCATCAGTCGTTCGTCGTCGACACGCAGGAGGGGCGCATCGTCATCGCCGGCCAGGCGTTCCAGGATGCCGCGATGTACGCGCGAGACTTGTACGCGTGGCGACTCGATCGCGAGGGACGACCGCATCCGCAGTACGCGCCATGGGTCGCTCGCCTTCAGGAATTCGATCCATGGCGCGTCACTTTCGCGCACGATCTCGCGATCTGGCAGCAGGAGGCGTAGCGCCCGCTGAGTACGGTCGCGCGAACCTCCCGGGGAACGTTGAGAGCGGCTAGGCCTTGCGGCTGAGCCCGCGGATCTGCGTCATCGCGAGGAAGGCGAACACGGCCGCCGCGGCGATGCCGACGATGAGCGCGGCACTCCCGACCATGAGCACGTCACCGTTTCGGTCGGTCCCGAGGAACCCACCGGCAACGCCGGCGGTCGCGATCGAGGTCGAGTAGTACGCGAGCGCGAGTCCCATGACGGTCAGACCGATGTACGCGAAGGCCTTGGGCCACGTGGGGTTCTTCATATGCTGGCATTCAATTTCGGATGCTCGTCCGCGTCAAGACCCAAAAGTAACCCGCAACGAACTTGAGGCCGGAGCGTTGAGGCGACGCCACGGCGGGTACCGAGACCATCGTGATACGGTCGGACCCTGGGTTTCATCGGAGCAGTGGTCGGTCTGATCCCAATCGGGACCTGCCGACGACCGGCCGCGCTAAGCGCCCTCGCGACCGCCGACGGCCCTTGCGATCGCGGCCTCGAGCTCTTTTGGACGCAGTGAGCCGATCATGAGGCGCGAGCCGTCGTTCGTTCCACCAGCACACCCTCGTCACCGCTGACGCTCCGCGCCTACCCCCGGAGGCCGAGCCGCACACCGTAGCCCCCGTAGTCGATGAACGCGCGGTACTTCGTCGCCTCCGCCCTCCGCACTTCGGAGAGCAGGAGCAGCGAAGGGATCAGCGCCAAGAGCGCCGGGCCCACGGATGGCGACGACGAGGACCGGAAGAGCCGTGATCGCGAGCAGCGCCCAGATCCACCACTGGCGGAAGCGCTGCGCCTCGTGGAAGAAGCTCACTCGCCCTGCCACACCGGCTTTCGCTTCTCTATGAAGGCCTGCACGCCCTCACGGAAGTCGCGGCTCATATAGCAGAGGAGGATGAGGTCGGCACTCTCCTCGGGAAGCATGCGGTCGCGGATCCGCCGCAGCGCCGCCTTCGTCGCCTGCAGCGTGAGCGGCGCGTGCGAGGCGATCGTGCGCGCGAGCTCATCCACGCGCGGCACGAGGGCGTCCTCGTCCTTCGTGACCTCGTGGTAGAGACCGATGCGGAGCCCTTCCTCGGCATCGACGAGGCGCGCCGTGAACACGATCTCCTTCACGCGCGCCACGCCGACCAGCGACGACAGGCGCACGAGGTTGGCCATCGAGAAGCAGTTGCCGAGCGTGCGCGCGACTGGCACGCCGAAGCGTGCCGAGGGCGCCGCGATGCGCAGGTCGCAGGCCGCGGCGATGGCGGCGCCACCGCCGACGACGGGACCGCGCAGCGCGGCGATCGTCGGAACGCGCACGCGCTCCAGCGCGGTCATCCACGCGTCCATGCGCGCCTCGTATTCGAGCGCGTCCTGGCCGCGAGTGAAGCCACTGAACTGGGAGATGTCGGTGCCGGAGACGAACGCGCCGCCCGCGCCGGTGAGGACGAGCGCCCGCACGGCGCGATCGGCGTCCACCTCGCGGGCGACCTCGGCCATGCGCTCGTACATCGCGAACGTCATCGCGTTGCGAGCCTCGGGCCGGTTGAACGTGAGCCACACGACGTCGCCGCGGCGCTCGACGAGCACCTCGTTCATGCGGCCGCCACGGTGCCGCGCGCCACGAACGCGCGGACCTCGTCGTCGGAATGCCCGATCTCGCGCAGGACTTCCGCCGAGTGCTCCCCCAGGAGCGGACCGGCTCGCTCGAGGCGCGCCGGCGAGGAACGCAGGCGCAGCGGCGTGCCGAGCGCGCGCACGATCCCGAGTCGCGTGTGCGGCAGATCGACGAAGAAGCCGCGCTCGCGCAGATGCGGATCCGTGAAGACCTGACCGTAGTCCTGGATCTCGCTGCACGGCACTCCCGCCTCTCGCAGCACCGCGAGCCAATGCGCCGCCGGCCGCGTCGCGGTGACCTCTTCGATGAGCGGGATGAGCTCGGATCTGTTCCGCTGGCGGAGCGTCGCGTCCGCGAAGCGCGGGTCGCGCTCGAGCCGCTCGAGGCCGAGCGCTTTGCAGAACGATCGCCAGGTCGGGACGGTCGTTGCGCCGAGCACGAAATGCGCGTCCGCGGCGCGCACCGCCTGGTACGGGCCGACGAGCTTGTGCGCGGAGCCCGCGGAGCGCGGAACATGGCCGGTCGTGAAGAACTCTCCCGCTTCCCAGACCGCGAGGGACACGGACGACTCGTACATCGAGATGTCGACGAGCTGCCCGCAGCCGTCGCGCTGCCGGACGCCGAGCGCCGCGAGGATGCCGATCGTCGCATACAGGCCGGCGGCGAGGTCGGAGATCGGCACGCCGACCTTCACGGGTGCGCCGCCCTCCTCGCCGGTGACGCTCATGAGACCGCTCATGGCCTGGACGGTGATGTCTAGCGCCGGACGGTCGGCGTAGGGTCCGTCGACGCCCCAGCCGGTCACCGCGGCGTAGATGAGGCGCGGGTTCGCATCCAATAGGCCCTGAGGCTCGAGACCGAGATCGCGCATCGTTCCCGGCCGGAGGTTCTCGACGACGACATCAGCGCGCTCCGCGAGGCGGCGGAAGATCTCCGCGCCGGCCTCCTGCTTCAGATCGAGCGCGACACTGCGCTTGCCGCGATTGAGGCGCACGAAGTTTCCGCTCTCGCCGTCGACGAGCGGCTCGAGGCGCCGCGACAGATCCCCACCGCGTGGGTCCTCGATCTTGACGACGTCCGCGCCGAGATCGGCGAGCTGCATGCCGCAGAACGGCCCCGCCATGTAGTTACCGACTTCGAGAACACGTATGCCCTGGAGTGGAGGTGGGGGCATGCGCGGAGTCTACGGAGAGAGAGGCGGGAGGCGGCGGCGGGAAGACGAGACCGCGAGCACACCCGCGAACGAGAGTTGAGCCCGCGGCAAAAGGAACTGGTCAGCGAAACGATGGAGCGGGCGAGTTTCGAGAGAGCGGGTGTGCGAGCGGTCTTGTCGCCGCCGCGAGTTTCGAGAGAGCGACGCGCCCGCGGCTCCGATTCGAGAGAGGGATGCGCTCGCCGGCTCCCGACTTAGCACTCTCCCCAGCGCTCCGCGACTCTTCCATCACGCAGCCTCCACACCCCGGACACACCGCCTCGCGAGCCGACGATCCAGATGTCCTGCCCTTGCGCGAACACGCTGGTCAGCGCGCAGGTCGTTCCGATGTCGACGCGATTGACGACGGTCGGCTTAGGGGGGATCTGGGTACCCGGGATCACGAGGGCGCCGTCGACGGTGAGCACGACGCCCCCGTCGCCCACGGCCCACACCGCTGATCCCGCGGCGACGACCGACCGGAGCGGCGTGTCG
The DNA here is from genome assembly GCA_041493915.1 of Candidatus Limnocylindria bacterium. GTDB lineage: Bacteria > Chloroflexota > Limnocylindria > P2-11E > P2-11E > CF-39. Next base: position 2,589 of record JBGPZT010000010.1, on the reverse strand, counting down.
ATCCCGGACTCCACCTTCGACCACGTGAGCCCGGAGAGCGCGAGGATCGTCCCACCGTCGCCGACCGCGACCGCGGTCTGGACGCTCGGCCCAGCGATCGCGCGGAGCGCGACATCCACGCCGGTCTTCACCGGCCGCCAACCCGCGACCTCGAGGCGATAGCTGACCCCCTGGCTCCCGACGGCCCATCCTGATTGCAGACCGAAGACCAGCAACGCGTTCAGGTCCTCTTCGATGCCACTCGCATACGGCTGCCAGGTCCCGCCCAACAGCAACATGACCGTGCCGTGCGTACCCACCACCATCGCGCCCTGCGGCATCGCGGCAACGCCCCTCAGGTCCTCGACGGTCACATCGAATGAGTCGATCGAGCGGGCGCGATCGTCGAGGATGAGCACGGCGCCGACCGGACCGACCGCGTACAGCGTCCCCTCGTCGCACGACGCGTGCGTGTGCGTTCGCAGCGTGCTGTCGACCTGAGCCCAGTCCGTTCCGTTATAGCGGACCAGACCGCCGCCATTCGTGACGACCCAGAGTCCCTGCGCCGTAAAGCAGCCGCTCGAGAGGGTCTGCCGGAAGACGGCGGGGTCGGTCGTGGGGAGTGGCGTCGGCGTTGGCGCGACCGTCGGCGCCGGCGTCGCGACGAGCGGCGTCGCGCGCGGTCGTGCGACGGTACCGATCGCGAGGCCGCCGCCGATCGCCGCGACGACCAGAAGGACGGCGATGATGCCCGCGTAGCTGAGTGGTAGAGCGCCACCGCTCGAGGGCGCCGGATCCGGAGTCGGCGGACCAGCGGTCTCGGGTGGCGGTGGCATCGCCATCACATCGCCTCGAGGCGGCGGATGCGCTCGGCGATCGGCGGGTGCGTGTCGAACAGCCCGTCCATGGCGCGCGGGGCGTCCTTCAGCGGATTCGCGAAGTACAGCGACGCCGTCGCCTTGTTCGCCACCTCGAGAGCCTCCTTGTCCGCGGCGATCTTGCGCAGCGCACTCGCCAGGCCGGAAGGAAAGCGCGTCAGGAGCGCGCCCGAGGCGTCGGCTAGGTACTCGCGCTGGCGCGACACGGCGAGCTGGATCAGCGTCGCGATGACCGGCGTGAGGATCGCGAGCGCGATCGCGACGATCAGGATGATCCCGCCGCCACCGCCGCGATCGCGTCCGCGGCGCCCGCCACCACCCCACGCGAACGAGCGCAGCATCCAGTCCGACAGGAGGGCGACCGTTCCGACAAGCACCGTCACCAGGAGCATCACGCGGATGTCGCGGTTGACGACGTGGGACAGCTCATGGGCGATCACGCCCTCGGTCTCGGTGCGGTCGAGCTTGTCGAGCAGGCCCCGCGTCACGGCGATCGAGGCGTGCTTCGGGTCACGCCCGGTGGCGAAAGCGTTGGGCGCGGAGTCATCGATGACATGGATACGCGGTGGGTCGATGCCCAGACCGATCGAAAGGGTCTCGACGATGTTCCGCAGCTGCGGCTCCTCACCCGGCGCGAGCGCCCGCGCCTGGCTCTGCGCGAGGACGAGCTTGTCGCCCGCGAAGTACGACGCTGTGGCCGAGACGCCGGACAGGCCGAGAGCGAAAGGCACCATCGCGACCCCGCCCCCGGGCGCGAACACCTCACCGACGACGTATCCCAGCGCGACCAGGATGCCGGTGAACACCGTGATCAGCGCGACAGTGCGCCAGCGGTTCGCGGCGACGGCGTCGTAGATGTTTAGTCGGGACGGCGGAGCAGCCACTCCGACTAGCTGAACGACACCTTCGGCACTTCACGCTCGGTCGCGTCGGCGAGCTCGAAGTACTGCTCCGGAGTGAAGCCGAACATGCCCGCGAGGATGTTGGTCGGCACGGTCTGCAGCGCGGTGTTGTAGTCGCGGACGTTCCCGTTGTAGAAGCGCCGCGCGAACGCGATCTTGTCCTCGGTCGCCGTGAGGTTCTCCGAGAGATCCTTGAACTCCTGCACCGCCTGCAGCTGCGGGTAGTTCTCGGCGACCGCGAACACTGTACGCAGCGCCGCGGTCAGCTGGTTCTCCGCGACGGCGCGATCCTGCGGCGTTCCGCTCCCGGCTGCGACCGCGGCCGCGCGCGCCTTCGTCACGTTCTCGAAGACGCCCTTTTCGTGCGCCGCGTAACCCTTCACCGTCTCGACGAGGTTTGGAATAAGGTCGTGGCGCCGCTTGAGCTGGACGTCGATGTCCGACCACGCCTCGCGCACCCGCTGACGCAGCGTGATGAGGCGGTTGTACATACCGATGACGAACACGACGATGAGCGCGACGATGACGAGCGGGATCAGGATCTCCACGATGTCCTCCCCTTCCGAGCTACGGCACCGTCAATCATGACATCAGCGGGGCCAACGCCTCTTCCAGCTGCCTTTGACGCTCCATCCCCGCGCGCAGGCGCGCGTGTTCGGCCGGACGCGGCTGGAACGTGCGGCCGATCGGTGAGCGCACCGCTGCGATGTCCCTGACCGCGCCGATCCTCTCGAGCGCGACGATCGCCGCTCCACGCGCCGATCCCTCGCCGGCGCGGCTCATGAGCAGCGGCCGATCGACCGCATCGGCGAAGAGCTGCATGAGCCAGG
>JBGPZT010000042.1:0-17056 GCA_041493915.1 Candidatus Limnocylindria bacterium | reverse complement strand
GAGGCTCGATCAAAGGAGAGCGTGAGCCGCGTCCGGTAAACTTCGTTGCAGACCACATCCACTCTGGGGAGTGGCCAAGCGGTAAGGCAGCTGATTCTGGATCAGCCAATCAGAGGTTCGAATCCTCTCTCCCCAACAGACATTGGTGTTTTCGTCGACACGATTGACTAACACGAAATCAGACGATCGGGTCGCTGAGCCACAAAGCTTGCGAAAGAGATGAGGGCCTTCATCGCGGGATCCCTCCCGCGCTGGCCTGCTTGTTCCACCGTTGAGCGTCCACGCCGACGATGAGAAGCCATAGCACGAGCGTCAGCTCGCCGACACCGAGGACCAGGTTGTAGGGGAACAGATAGTTCGCGAGCGGCGGGTACAGATACGGCGTGTAACCCAACCCGGCCAACGCCATCCCTGCGCCGAGGATCCGAGGCACGAAGGTCGATCGGAAGATGAGGTAGCCGATCACGATGCACCAAAACCCGAAGAACACGAGGTAGGTGTTGTAACTCTGAACATTCCAGTTGAGGAGCATGAGCGCGATCGCCTGCAGCTGCTCCACGCTGAACGCGCTGAAGGAGTGCCCTCCTGTCAGCGCGACCACGGCCCCAACCTGCAGAAGGCCGGCAAACGCCTGAATACCGGATGCCGCGAGGAGAAAAAACGCTGCGAGCAGCGAGAAGCTCCGGCTCACAGGCTTGAGCAGGTAGTAGAAGAGAACTGCGTCAACGATGTGGAAGGCGACCGCGAGGAGGGCCGCTGCGATGGCCAACCGGAATACAGGCTCGTTCGCCAGGATGTTGCTCGCCGTGGCTGCGGCATCGCCACGCACCACCAGACGGCCGGGAATGGCCAACTGGCCGAACACCGACGCCCCGCTTTCCAGCATGTAGAAGGCGGCAGCCAGTCTCGCCATGAAACGCGGTGCCGCTGGTACGACCGCCTCGATCATTGCCCGATGCTCTCCCCGGCAGATGAGCCGAGCCCGCGCGTGCCTTGCCGGAATCGTTCCCTCTCCTCAGGGGTCAGGCGTTCCCAGCGCTCGGCGGTGCGACGACGCGACTCGGAGCGATTGACAGTCGGGTCTCCAAATCCGCCGAACAGGATCCGGCACAGCGCCAGAATTCCAAGCGCTTGCCAGAAGGTGATCTGGGGCGCGCCGAAGAGCGGCGGCAGCAGCCAGTTCCACAGCTGGAGCACGACTACGCCGCCGACGGCGATGAACACGACGAATGTCGTCAACACTTGGGTAGCCAGCGCGACGATCCGCCTCATTCTCATCTTCGGTACCTCTCTCATCTCAGGTCCTCATGCTTTCGACAATTCGTCGTAAGTACTTCGCAAGCGTCGGCGCAGACGCAGGACCGCATAGCGCTTGCGGGAGAGCAAGGTGTTCATGCTTACGCCGGTCTCGGCGGCCATCTCCTTGAAGCTCCGGCCCTCCAACTCGTGTCCAACGAATACCCGACGCTGCTCCTCGGGCAGTTCGTCAACCGCCCGCGCGAGCTCCTGGAGGAGCACGTTGCGGGCGAAGATGGCCTCCGGTCCGGCATCGGGCGAAGGCAGCAGATCGCCGAACTGGAGCAGCTCATCGTCGTCGGTTCCGGCCGTAGCGCTGAAGCTGTCAGGCTGCATCTTGCGGAAGAGATCCGTGATGCGATTCCGCGCCACGCGAAACAGCCAGCTCGTAACGTGGTCGATCGGCATGAGCCGTCGGTTCGCCTCGACCAGCTCGGAGAAGACGTCCTGCAGGATGTCTTCAACGTCCCGCGGATCGGCCACTCGCCGGCGGATGAAATTGCGTAGCCGGGACTGCTCCCGCTCGACCACTTCGGAGATCCGCTGGTGCTGTTCGAGTGCCACCGACTCCTCGCCGCGTCCATCATCCACGGGTTGTAGACGTATAAGAGGTGCAGATATTGTGGATGCGGAATACGGATTAGCGCGGCGGCCGGCCCGAAACCACTCCATGGCCTCAGAGCCGCCGCAGAGGAACTCCCTCGGCGTAATCGGTCGGAACATCGCGGATGCCGGTCTCGGTCATACCGAGTCGACAGCCCCGATGACCGTCCGTAGACCCACGGGCGCAAGTTAATCGCGGGTGATTACGACAGCCCCTTCACAGGAGTTTCACGATCGACTGATTCGGCGTGATCGACTGATTCGGCGTGTTAGTGGCCTGCCCGCCGATTTCCTTTGCACTGCGATTTGCGAAATTGCTCCGAAACACGACAATGCGCTTGGCCGGGGTGATCAGCTGATTATGGATCAGCCAATCAGAGGCTCGAATCCTCTCTCCCCAACAGCGGCAATGAGTCTGTGGAGTAGGAAATGGCAGAAGAAGGCACGATCAAGAGGCTCGTCAGCGATCGCGGATTCGGGTTCATCACCCAGGCGGATGGGAGCGAGATCTTCTTTCATCGCTCGAAAGTGACTGGGTCCTTCGACACACTGAGCGAAGGTCAGCGCGTGAGCTACGAGAAGGCCATGGACCCCCGGCGCAACAAGGAGAACGCGGAGCAAGTCACTCCCCTCTGAGCGACGCTGGCCATCGACAGCACGCGGTGAGCAGCTCCAAGAGCGGGCGCTCGTCGCCTCTCGGGCAGCGCGCTGAACGTCGTCCGGTCGTACGCTAACGCGCGCGATCGGGCGGGCTGTCCGGGGAGGTGCTCATGAGAGTTCACGACTGCAACTGGAAGATGCTCGAGGAATATCTCGGCCACGACGACCGGATCGTGTTGCCGATCGGATCCACGGAACAGCACGGCTACCTCTCCGTGGGGACCGACGCGATCTTGGCCGAGCGCGTCGCCGTGGAAGCGGCCGAACCGCTTGGGGTGCCGGTCCTGCCGGCCTTACCGTTCGGCATCACGCCGTACTTCGCCGCGTTCCCTGGGAGTCCCTCCCTGCGCACGGCCACCTACATCGCCGTCATTCGCGATCTGCTCGATTCGCTCTTCGGTCAGGGCTTCCGACGCATCGCCGTGATCAACGGTCACGGCGGGAACTCACCGGCATCGGGTGTCCTGCGCGAATGGCTGGCCGAGCCTCGAAAGGCACGGGTGCAGCTGCTCTTCCACGACTGGTGGAATGCTCCGCGTGTCTGGGCGGTCGTGCAGCGCTACGAGAAGGAGTCCTCGCATGGCTCCTGGATGGAGAACTTCCCGTGGACGCGCATATCTGGTGTGGTCATGCCCGACGGCGTCAAGCCGCTGATCCCCCAACGCCTCATCCGGCAGGCACCGCCCGATGAGCTACGCCGATTGACCGTCGACGGCAGCTTCGGCGGCTCCTATCAGCGACCGGATGAGGAAGTGCTCGAGGTCTGGCGGACGGGCGTGGCGGAAGTTCGAGATCTGATCGAGAACGGGTGGCACAACGATGGGTGAGCTCAGCGGCAAGGCGGCACTCGTCACCGGAACGGCTCACGGGATCGGCACCGCGATCGCGGACGGATTGGAGGAGGACGGCGCAACGGTCCATCGCGTCGACCGCGACACCGTCGACCTCACGGATCCGCCGCAGGTCGCCCGGCTGATCGCGCGCCTCGGGCGCGTCGATGTGCTCGTCAACAACGCGGGAGGCGTCTGCGGTCAGGTCGGGCGACCCCTCGACGAGGTCAGTGACGACGATTGGCGAGAGATCGTCGACGCGAACTTGACGAGCGCGTTCCTCTGCACTCGCGCCGTCATCCCCGCGATGAAGGCGGCCCGCGCCGGCTGGATCGTGAACATCTCGTCCGGCGCGGGGCGGAGTGTGAGCCTCACCGGCATCCAGGCTTACGCAAGCGCCAAAGCCGGCCAGATCGGGTTCACTCGTCAGATGGCGCATGAGCTCGGGCCCTTCGGTATCACCGTGAATTGCATCGCCCCTGGTTTCGTGCGGTCCAATCCGACGACCGAACGCCAGTGGCAAAGCTATGGCGAGGAAGGTCAGCGGCGCCTCGTCGAAGGGATCGCTCTGCGGCGCATCGGACGTCCCGAAGACATTGCGAACGGTGTGCGGTTCTTTGTCTCCGCAAGAGCCTCGTGGATCACGGGACAGGTCCTCTCTATCGACGGTGGGCGTTCACTGTTCTGATCGGTGCGCGTAGCTCTCCCAGTACCGGGTCCATGCCTCTAGACCTTCGTGCAGACGATGCACCCGGAAGAACTCGTTCGGCGAGTGGAAGTCCTCGTCGGCGGTCGAGAACGAGAAGAACACGGTGTCGATGCCAAGTAGCCGTTTGAAGAGCTCGCTCACGGGCAGCGTCGCGCCCATGCGCACGCAAAGCGCTTTTCTTCCGTAGACCTGCTCGAGCACGCGCTGCGCCGTCTGAAGGCCGGGATGGTGCGACGAGATGCGGTACGGCAGCGCGGCGTGCCGATCGCTATGGACGGACAGGCTGACGCCGGCCGGCACGTGCGCTTCAAGGTGCCGCACGACAAGCGCCCGGACCTTGTCCGGGTGCTGATCCGGCACGAGGCGGCAACTGAGCTTCGCGTGCGCCTCGTTCGGCGTGACCGTCTGGCTACCCTGCCCCTGGTAGCCACCCCACATGCCGTTCACCTCCAGCGTCGGGCGTATCCACTGTCGTTCCAGCGTGCTGTAACCCACTTCGCCGAAGGGCGCGGGCGCGCCCACCGCTGCAAGAAAACGCGCGTCGTCGAACGGCAGCGCAGCGATGGCGCGCCGTTCCTCGTCCGGCACCACCGCCACGTCGTCATAGAACCCCTCGATGGCGACGCGGCCGTCCGGTCTGTGCAGGCTCGCGACCAGCTCGGCCATGGCGTGCAGCGCGTTCGCGACCGAACCGCCGTAGCGCCCCGAGTGCAGGTTCCTACTCGCACCCTTGATGCTGAATTCCAACCCGGCCAGACCACGACTGGCGATCGTGATCGAGGGCTCGTCACTTCGCCACATCGCGCCGTCGGCTGACAGAACACAGTCCGCTCTCAGCAGCCCGAGGTTCGCGGCGAGGAACGGCTCGAGGTTCGGGCTCCCGATCTCCTCTTCGCCTTCAAAGATGAACTTCACGTTGAGCGGTAGCGCGCCGCGCGTGGCAAAGAAGGCCTGCGCGACCTTGAGCGGGATCAACATCGGTCCTTTGTTGTCGGACACGCCGCGCCCGTACAGGCGGCCTTGGCGCAGCTCTGGCTCGAACGGATCGCTCAGCCACTTGTCGAGAGGATCGGGCGGCTGCACGTCGTAATGGCCGTAGACCAGCAGCGTCGGCGCGTTCGGCGCGCCCATCCACTCGCCGTAGATGACCGGATGGCCGCGTGTGGGGATGCTGCGGACGTCGATGGGGCCGGCCTGCCGCAGCTGGGCGGCGACCCATTCGGCGGCGCGCGCGACGTCTCCCCGATGCTGCGGGTCGGTGCTCACGCTGGGGATCCGAGCGAACTCGATCAACTCCTGAAGGCTGCGGTCGTGGTGCGCGGTGAGGTAATCGAGCGGGGTCACTTCGGCAGCGCGGCTTTGAGCAGGTCGAGCGTCTCGTGGCTTTGCTGGCGCCGGCGATCTTCGACGTCATGGATCAACTCGATCAAGCGCGAGGTCAGAGGAGCTGGGACGTCCACTTCCGCGCCGAGCGCCACGATCGGGCCGAGCTGTGCATCGGCCTCGGTGCGGCGCCTGCGCACGGCGATGTCGCGCCAGATGCCGCTATGGGTCTTGGCCGACTTGCGGTTGAAGGCGACCATCTCGTCCAGCGAGCGTTCGGCCACCGCGCGGTCGGTGTCCGGCGCGAACGCGCCCGGGTCGAAGCCGTTGAACCCCTCGGGCGTGATCCGGCGCGCCTGAGCCACCCGCAGCACCTCGCGCGCGATCTCCACATACACGTCGCGGTACTTCGGATCGGCCAGCGCGTCCGCTATGGAGTCATTGGTGAGCGCGGTAGCGAAGAGCTGCGCCCCATACGCGAGCTTGCCCCAGAGGTAGCCCCAGATGTTCGTGGTCACGACGGCACGGTCGTCGAAGTCCAGGAACGCGCGATGCAATTCTTCGACGCGCGGCGTCACGCGTCCATCGATCTCGCCGAGCACGACCGCGCCACGCCCGGCGTACTGGATCACACCCGGCTCGAGGTAGTCCGCTCCAAAGTTGACGAAGCAGCCCATCGTGCGCGCGTCGCCGACGATCGACTTGATGATCAGCTCGTTCAACCCGTTCTGCGCCGATACGACGTACCCGTCGGGGCTCAAGTGCCGCGCGAGCGCGCGCGTGGCCGATTCGGTGTCCTGCGCCTTCACGGCAAGAACGACCTGTGCGAACTCGCCGCTCAGCTCATCGGGGGTAAAGGCGGGTATCCGGGAGACGAACCGCGCCAGGGGCCCCTCGATGCGGAGCCCCGCCCTGTTGATCGCGGCGACGTGGTCCTCCGCGAGGTCAACGAACGTGATGTCATGCCCCGCCCGAGCGAGATGCGCACCGATCGTTCCGCCGATCGCGCCCGCGCCCCAGATCAAGAATTTCATGGAGGTCAGCCTCCGCGCTTTTCGGCGAGTCCGTCGCCGATCAAGCTGAGCGCGACACCGACGACGAGCAGCGCCAGCCCGGGGAGCGTCGTCATCCACCAGGCGAGCAACAGGAACTGGCGCCCCTCGGCGATCATCGCGCCCCACTCGGGCGTGGGCGGCTGCGGGCCGAGCCCAAGGAAGCTCAGAGTCGCCCCCGTGAGGATCGCCAGCACCATGCCCGTGAAGACATAGATCAGCGCGGGCGCGATCACGTTCGGCAGGATGTGGCGAAACATGATGCGCGCCGACGAGCAGCCGATCGTCCGGGCCGCCAACACGTACTCCAAGTGACGCGTCGCGAGCGTTTCCCCGCGGGTGATGCGCGCGTACGGGATCCAGCCGACGACACCGACAGCGATGTACAGGTTGGTCAGCCCGGGCCCCAAGATGCTCATGATCGCGATCACCAGGATCAGGAATGGGAAAGCCATCAGCACATCCACGACGCGCATGAGGAGCGTGTCCAGCTTGCCGCCCAGATAGCCGGTCGCGATGCCTATCAGGCCGCCGAACATGAACGGGAACAAGACGGAGAGCAGGCCGATCTGCAGATCGAGCCGCGTGCTGTACGCGATCCGGCTCCAGATGTCGCGCCCGAAGTTGTCGGTCCCGAGGATGTGACCCGCGCTGAATGGCGGCAAGAACGCCTCGGTGAACCGCTGCTCGATCGGGTCATAGGGCGTAAGCAGTGGCGCGGTGATGGCGACGAGGACGACGAGCCCGAGCAGCACGAGGCCGGTCAGAAGCGATGGGCCGAGCCGGATCTTCCGCAACCGCGTTGCGAGCGTGACCTGCGCCAGTGGCACGATCTCCGGCAGCGGCCGCGCGCCGAGAGCCTTTTCACTCATACGTCACTCTCGGATCGAGGAATGAATAGGACAGATCCACCGCCAGGTTGACGACGATCACCAACACCGCGCTGACCACCGTGATGGCCTGCACGACCGGATAGTCACGGGCCGTGATGGACTGGATCAACAGCTGGCCTGTCCCGGGTAGGGCGAACACGGTTTCGACAACGATGGTGCCTCCCACCAGGTACCCGAATTGCAGACCGAGGATGGTGACCGTCGAAAGCAATGCGTTGCGCAGCACGTGGCGCATGAGCACCAGCGTCTCGGAGAGCCCCTTGGCGCGGGCGGTGCGCACGTAGTCCGAGCGCAAGGTCAGGATGATCTGACCGCGCAGATTGCGGATGAGGACGGCCGAAAGCTGCAGCGCCAGCGTGAGCGCCGGGAGGAACAGATACCAGATGTGCTGCGGCACCGTTTCCCCGAAGCCGGCTACCGGGAACAAATGCAGGGTGAGCCCGAACAGCAGGATCAGCAGGATGCCGAACCAGAAATTGGGCGTCGTCAGCGCGAAGAGGAAACCGACCCGGATCAGCTGATCGGGCCAGCGCCCCTTGTTGATGGCGGCCAAGATACCGAAGGTGAGCGTGATGACGACAGCGAGACCCATCGCGTAGGCGGCCAGCGCGAGTGACACGGGGACACGGGTCAGCACGAGATCGCCGACGGGCTGGCGATAGAGCAGCGACTGGCCCATGTCACCCCGAGCGAAGCCGGATACGAACATCCAGTACTGCTCAAGGACAGGGCGGTTCAGACCGAGCTGCTCGCGGAGCTCCGCGGCCTTCTGGTCTGTCGCACGGTCGCCGAGGATCAAGAAAGCGGGGTCGCCGGGCAGGATCCGCACCATCCCAAAGATCACGACGGTGACGCCGAACAGGACGAAGGCCATCAGGATGAGGCGTCTGCGGATGTAGGCGGCGCGACCCATATCAGTAGGTGATCATCTCAGTAGGTCAGCAGCCGGGTGGCTGATAGCCCGCCCTGGGGCTATCAGCCACCCGCTCTCAGCTACTTGTTGATCTTCACATCTTCGAACCGGTAGTACGACAGCCCGTCGATGTAGAAGCCCTCCACGTTGCTGCGCCAGCCGGCCGTCGCCCCGAGGTAGGCGATGAAGGCAAGCGGCGCGGCATCCAGATAGATCTTCTGGATCTCGGAGTACAGCGCCTCCCGCTTCTTCGGATCCTGCTCGAGATCGGCCTTGGTGATCTTGTCGTTCAAGTCCGGATTGTTGTATCGCGTCCAGTACGCGAACGGGCTCGCGCCGCCGCGCATGGCGTAGTTCACGATCTCGGTCGGGTCGTTCATGTCATTTGTCCACGCGCTTGGCGTCGACATGAAGTTGCCCGCTTGATAGTTCGTGCGCACGACGGCCGTATCCAGTGTCTGGATGTCCACCGTCACGCCGATCTTTGCCCACGCTTCCTTCAGGATGATCGCGGTGTTGGCGAAGTTGGTGTTGCCGGAGCGCACCTGCATGTCCATCTTGAACCCGGCCGCGCCGGACGATTGGGCCATCAACTGCTTGGCCTTCTCGAGGTCGTATGGATACCCGGGCAGGCTCTTGTCCCAGTAGGTGCCCTGCGGGATCGGCGAGTTCATGAACTTCGCCTGGCCGAAGTAGACGTTCTTGAGGATCGCGTCCTTGTCCGTCGCGTAATTCAATGCCTGCCGCACCTTTACGTCGTTCAGCGGCGGCTTCGTGGTGTTCAGGATGACGAACGCGGTCTGCTGGATCGTGAAGCTCTGCGCTTTCACGCCGGGTTGTCCGCTCAACGCAGCGATCTGGCTGAACGGTACGAAGTCCACCAGGTCCGTCTCCCCTCCCTGCAGCTTCAACACCCGGGTGTTGTCGTCGGGGACGTACTCGATGCGCACCTCATCGACCGCGGGCTTGCCTTTCCAGTAGTTCGGGTTCCGCTTCAGGACGATCGGGTCACCCTTCTTCCAGCCTTCGCTGTAGTACGGGCCCGTGCCCTTCGTTTTCCACGCGAGCGCGTTGTCGTAGTCCTTCGCATCGGTGGCCGTCGCCATGGCTGCGGGAAGGATGCCGCCCGAGAACATCGCCAGCACGGAGAGGAGCGGTGCGTACGGCTGCGACAGCGTGATCTTGACGGTCTTGTCGTCGGGCGCCGCGATCTCCTTTATCGCTTTGTAGTTGTCTTTCCAGGCACTCTTCACCCCGCTGCGGGCCATGTCGAGCGAGGCCTTTGCGTCGCTTGCCTTCATCGGCGAGCCGTCAGAGAACTTGAGGCCGTCCCGCAGCGTGAAGGTCCAGGTCAGCCCATCAGCGGACGATTCCCACTTCGTCGCGAGACCCGGCTCGACGCTGATGCCGTCCTTGGACGTGCGGAGCAGCGTGTCGTAGATGTTGACCGAGATGAACAGCGCGGGATTGTCGTCGATCTGCCAGGGGACGAACGGGCTGAATGGTTCCGCGTTGCGCGCCATCCTCAGCACTTGCGGCCCGGTGCTTGCACCGGGCTGGCTCGTCGTCGATGGTGTGCCGGACTGCGTGCACGCGCTGAGGAGCAGCGCAGCTATGACCGCCGATATGACAGGCCATTGTGTCTTTCGTGCGAACATGAATCTCTCCCTCCGGCGAAAACATGATGCGGACGATCGAACGTCTCGGGGTCGTGTCGTCAGCCGCGAGCAACCGCGTCGAGTTCGCGAGGACCTCCCCTCCGCGCACGTCGTCAGTCAACTGGCGCGACCAGTCCGCATTATCCTCCGGCAGGCGCTCGTCCGGCCAGAGGCCGAGGCGAGAAGTTTGCCAAGGTGGCGTGAAGACTCCAGATCAGCCGAGCCCGAGCTTTTGGTAGATCTCGCGCGTCGCTTTGGAGAAGTTGAGCGTGTAGAAGTGCAACCCCGGCACGCCGAGGTCGAGCAGGTCGCGGCAGAGCTCGGTGGCCACCTCGATCCCCCGCTTGCGGATCTCTTCGCGGTCGTCGCCCCCCGCCTCGATGCGGCGCACGATGTCCTCCGGGACCGCGTAGCCGGATAGCTGTGCCATCCGCTGGACCGAGACGAGTGAGGTGATCGGCATGATGCCGGCGATGATCGGCTTGGTCACACCGTGAGCGGCCAGCTCGTCGCGCAGGCGGTGGTACTCCTCCACCTTGAAGAAGAACTGCGTGATGGCGAAGTCCGCGAGGCGCAGTTTTGAAGCCAGATGCTCGCGGTCCGAGGTGAGGTCCGGCGAACGCGGATGGCCGGCCGGATGCGCCGCGACCCCGATCGACTCGAAACCGAGCCGGCGCCCGAGCTCGACCAGCTGCGACGCGTACTCGAGCTCCTTGTACGACTCCTCAGCAGGAAGGGGATCGCCGCCGAGCGCGAGGAGGTTCTCCAGGCCCGCCGCCCGGAAGCCGCCGATGATCTCGCCGAGCTCGAAGCGCGGATGGGCCACGCAGGTGAGGTGCGGCATCGGCGTGAGGTCGGTCGTTCTAAGAAGGTCGATGACGACGCGTGTCGTTCGTTCGCGTGAGATCCGACCGCCGCGATATGTGACCGAGACGAAAGAGGGTCGGAGCGGCTGCAGGTCGGAGATCGTCCGCGTGAGCAGCCGCTGCTCGTCCTCGTCCTTGGGGGGAAAGAACTCGAATGAAAAGGTCTGCCCGGCTGCGAGGAGGTCGGTGATCCGGGCCATTGCGCGAGTCTACTTAGAGCGCGTGCTCTCAGCGACCATCTCGGCCTGAATGTTGTCCGTTCGGCTTGGGTTTCTCGGCCGCGTCGTTCCTCGGCGCGTTCGCCGCGTGCGTGACGCCTCCGCGGTGCCCACCGGATCGGTCGTCGTCATTCCCCGGCTGGACGTCGTCGCACCCGAAGCGCGCACTCAGGAACGCGATGGCGCGCTCGAGAAGCGCGCGTAGTTCGGGATGGTTCGCCCACGGGTACTGGGACATCCGCTGCTCGAGCGCGAGCAGCACGTCGCACTCCCAGTTGCCGCCGCCCTCCTTCTTCGCCTGGACAACGACATCCACCGCAGCGCTCGCTGCAAGTCCGGCGGGGTCGGTGACCGCGACGCTCACGTGGTATGTCCCATGCGTCGCGTATGTGTGCGTGGCGCTGAACGACGCGGCGCCGGCGCCGAGCGGCAGCGTGCCGGTCGAGCCGTCGCCCCAGGTGACAGAGACCGTGTGCGCATCGGCGACGTCGAGATCGGTGAACGACCCGGACAGCGTCGCAGGACTCGCCTCGATCGGCGAGTTGGCGGTCAGCGTTAGCCCCGTCGGCGCGTGATCGCGAGCTCGGACGCCGAGCATCTTCGTCATCGACGTCGCGGCGTTGTCCCGATCCAGCACCGTCGCGGTGATGGCGAACTGCCCCGCCGTGAGGTACTGATGCGATGCGGACGCTGAACGGGCGCCGGCCGCGAGATCGGTGGACCACGAGGTGCCGTCGCCCCATGCGATCGTCAGCCTGAATGTGTCGGACACACCGGGGTCCGCAAAGGTCGCCTCGACCGTGACGCTCTCCTGCTCGACGATCGAAGACGCGGACAGGTTCAGGGCCGTGACGGTCGGTGCGACGTTCGCGACAGTTACGGCGAGCGTCACTTGCGGCGTGCTCGCTGCGCTATCGGCGACGCTCACCGTGGCGTTGTACGTTCCCGTGGCCTGATACACGTGCGTCGGCGAGAACGAGGTCACTCCTGCTGCTAGTGCAAGCGACTGCGGAGCCGTCCCATCGCCCCAGTCGAGAGACGCGGTGTGGGTCTCGGCGGCGTCCGGATCGACAAAGGTCGCCGTGAGTGTGGTGGTACCGCCTTCGGCCGCCGGGCCGACGCCGACGACAAGACCGGAAGGTGGGGTGTTCAGCGAGGTCACGACGATCGGCGCTGTCGCGCCACCTACGCCGCCGTCGTCGTCCGTGACCGTCGCGGTCACCGTGAAATTGCCGCCGACGAGATACAAGTGCGGCGCCGTGAACTGACGCACGTTCGAGCGGAGCGTCATGAGGGTCTTGGCCGAGCCGTCGCCCCAGTCGAGCGCGAGCGTGTAGCTATCGCCCTTGCTCGGGTCGACGAAGGTGCCGGTCGCGGCGGCGCTCTGGTGGTCGAGGATCGTCGCGGGCATGACCGTGAAGGCTGTCACGACCGGCGCGACGTTATGCAGCGTCAACGTGACGCTACCGACCACGGGCGGGTTCACCCCGTCTTCGATGGTGACGGTGATCTGAAGGGTGTCTGCGGGCGTGATGAACGGACCCTCGTCGGGATACGTGCGCGTCAGGAAGAATGAGCGCTCTCCACGGGTGAAGGAGGCCGTGCTGATGAAGCCGTCGCCCCAGCCGACCGTGACCAACTCCACATCGCCAACGTCGGGATCCGTGAAGGCGACGTCGACGCGGACGGTGTCGCCCTCGTTGGCGACATCGGGCGTGAGCACGAGGCTCGTGATGACGGGAGGCGTGTTCTCTGCGGCCTGCGCGACAAGCACGTTGGAGAGCCCGGCGCCGGCTACGGCGATCGCCAGGACCCCGCTCGGGATCGCACGAAGCAGGCCTTTCATTCGGTGTCCTCCCCGTCGGCGCGAGCCGCCTACCGGGGTCGAACGCTAGGAGGCTCGCTTCGCTGGGGCGAGAGAGGCGAACGGCTAAACCGAAGTCTCGTGCCATGGTCCGTGCGCGACGCACGGTCATAGGACCGGGGTACTAGCGGGTAGCCCTCCCCATCAGGGCGCGACGGTGAATCTGCCGCTGTCGCTGCGTCCGAACACCTCGGGGAAGTACGACTCCTCGGCGTGGGCGGGCGCGACGAAGAAGCTGCCGGGCGTCGTGGCCCGTGCGTAGTACACGTACTCGTAGACGCCCTTCGGCAAGCGATCGGCCTGGAGCACCGCACGGTCATCGTGAAGGTCGACCTGTTGCCACGGGCTGTAGTACCAGCGGAACCACGGCGCCATGTAGCCGCCGAACTGCTGCTGCGATGACTGCGCCCGCTCGGCCTCGAGCTTCGACTTCAGAGCGGGGTCGACGTTCTTGAGGCGAGCATCGACGGCCTCGAGTCCCGCGGGCAGGAGGTCCTCGATGACAACGTAGCTGCGGTCAGCGGGCGCCATGATGGTCACCTTCACCCGCACCGTGTCACCGACCTTCACGCTCGTGATGCGTTTCGCCGGATCGTCGATCGACGTGTACTCATGCGAGATCGCGAAGCCGCGATTCAGCGCTTCGATCTCCTTCGCGGGCGTCACGTATCGCAGGTCGAGCGTGTAGTACAAACGACCCGGCTTCCCGTAGTCGCGCGTGAAGGCGAGAAGGCTCGGCTTGCCAGGCGTGATGGTCGCGAGGGGCAGCTCCTTGCCGGCTGCGGTCACCGTCCCGGACCGGAGCACCAGACCCGCGAGCACTTCGTTGTCGTCCAGCAGCACCTTGTAGCTGTAGTCGCCGCCGAGCTCGCCCGTGCCGACGGCGTAGGTCGTCAGCGCGAGCACGCCGAGCGCGCGGTCGATCGAGGTGTGCCAGCCGTCGGCGCCTCGCGCGAGCACGAGCCACCGCACGGTCTGAGGAAGGAGCAGGTGATCCGGTCGCACGCGCGCGAGCGCGAGCGTGCCGAGGCCGGTCGTCCCGGTCGTCGTCACGAACGAGCCGCTCACCGGGTCATCTTCCCAGTGGTTCCCGTTCGCGCTGGGGATCGTGGCCGCCGCCAGGTCATCGAGGAGCGCGCGCACCTGCGCATCGTCGGGCTTCACGCCGGCATCGGTGAGCGCGAGGAGCAGATAGGCCCGTCCCCAGTTCGTGAGCTTCACGCGCTGCTGCTCGAAGAGGGCGCGCGCCGGCGTGAGCGCGGAATCGCCGCCGCCGGCGCTCGAGAGCGCCGCGAGCAGGAAGGCCTTCTGAGAGTTGTCGGCGGGGTGCGCGACGTCGCTCGCGCGGTTGACGTAGCTCGAGACGTACGAGCTCGCGCGGCCGACGACGCCCGCGTCGACGCTGAGCGCGTCGCGCCGCGCTTCGCCGAGCGCGAGCAGCGCCCAGCCGGTCACGTTGGGATCGGTCTGGCACTCGGGATCGCACCAGGCCCATCCGCCGTCGGGTCGCTGCCGCCCGACGAGCGCGGCAAGGTCGCTGGTGATCGCGCCGTCGCGCGCACTCGAGATGCCGGCGCTCTTCTCCGCGCGGCGAACCCCGAGCGAGGCGATGAGACGGCTCGCGATCCCCTCGGCACCTTCCCACTGGGTCGGGGCGAGCGCCTGCAGCTCGTCGGCCATCGAGCCGACGAGCGCGGAGCGGACTTGCACGTTGAGCGAGCCGTGCGCTGTGTCGGCGAACGGGGGAAGGTAGATCGCCTCGAGCGCGCCTTCGGTGGTGACGACGCCGCCCGTCGCCATCGTCTCGGGCGTCATGTCGATGTAGACGGGGAGCTGTTGGATGAGCGTGTCGGAGAGGCCACCCGTTCCGGTCGCGGTGAAGGTGAGCGTCGCCGTTCCCTCGTCCTCGACCTTCGCCGGCCACGAGAGGATCGCCGACTGCTCCGAAGCGACCGTCGCGGTGCGCGCGAGGCTGCCGCTCACGCTCACGCCATCGGCCTTCAGCACGACGCTCACGTTCGTGGCCACGTTGGTCGAGTTGCGCACGAGGACGCGCAGGTCCGCGTTGTCCCCGACCCGCAGGAAGCGTGGCAGGGCCGGACGAAGCATGAGCGGCTGGGCCGAGACGAGCTCGTTCGTGCCCTCGCCGACCATCGCGTCGCCAGACATCGCCCGGACCTGCATCCGCCAGGTCGTGAGGTTGTCCGGCATCTTCACGTCTACCGAGGCCGTGCCGTCGTCCTTCGTCGTGATCTGCGCGCTCCAATACGCGGTGTTGCGGAATTCCTGACGCGCCCGCTCAAGCGCGAGCCCGCTCCCGCCCTTGCCGGCGCGTGCGGCCTCGACCACCGCATCGTTCCAGCGGTCGACCGAGATCGTCATCGACGAGGCCGTGTTCACACCAAGACCGCGCTCGAACCAGAACGCCTTCAGTCCATCCGGACCGCGCTCGTCCTGTAGCGCCAGCACGGCCTTGTCGACGACGCTCACCGAGACCTCGGCCTTCACGCCCTTGCCGCTGTGGTCGGTCACGCGGATGCCATAGCGGACGGTGTCGCCCGGCTTCGTCGATGGCTTGTCCGTCGAGATCTGCACGTTCAGCGCGCGCGTCTCCGTCGACACGGGCAGCTCGACGTATCCGACCTTGAAGCGCGGCAACGGATCCTCTGCGGTCGGCGCGCGGTAGAGCACGACCGACACGAAGACGTCGGGCACGGAACGGTCGGTTATCGGGATCGAAAGGCGTTCGCTGTTCGTCGCGAGGTGCCGCACCTCGCGCGTCATCAGCTTGCCGCGCTCGACGGTGACGAGCGCCGTCGCATCGGCGAACGGCGCGGGCACGAGGACCTCGGCCGTATCGCCGACCTGGTACTGCTCTTTGTCGGCGACGAGCTTGATCGTGTCGTCGTTCGTGACCTGCCAGGTGGCAAAGCCGGGGCCGCTGACCCACAGGTACGCCGCCGACCGCCCCACCCGCCCCTTGCCGTCGGTGACCTCTCCGACCACGCGGAGCGTGCCGGGCTTCGTCGGCTTGAAAGCGACGCTCGCCTTGCCATTCGCGTCGGTGGTCGCGCGGAGCGTCGCGACGAGCGTGTCCTTGACGTCGCTGCGGTAGCGCCGTCCACCACCGGGGATCTCTTCCTTCACCGTGATCCACTCGCGGTCGTACACACTGACCACGACGGAGCGGCCGCCGACGATGCCGCCTTCGGTGTCAACGGTCACGAGATCGACGGTCGTATTCGCGCCCTCTCGCGCGACGTACTGGGCCGGATGGACGCCGACGTAATACGACGCCGGGTGCACCGTGACGATGGCACTGCCGGCGGCGCCCTGTCCGTTCTCGTCGGTGACCGCCGCCGAGAGCGTGAACCGCTGCGGACCCTCCGACGCCTGCAGCGTCGCGGGCACGGTGAAGGTCGCGACGCCGCCCGCGCCGGTCTTCGTCGCGCCCTTCGCGCGCACGGCATCTCTAGACACGGCCTGCTTCGCGTAGTCGTAGTCGACGAAGGAGTACCGCTCGAAGCCCTTCACCTTCATCGTGTAGGACGGATCCGCGAGCGCGTTCCAATCTACGGGCGCGCCCTCGAGCCCACCGCCAAAGAAGAAGGTGGCCAGGCTGCTGACCTCGATCGTGTCGCCGTTCACGTAGCTCGACTGCGGCGTCGTCACAGCGACCTGGAACTCGGGCGTGCGGAACTCTGCGAGCAGGAAGCTGTTCCCCGCGATGTACTGGTTGTTGTTGCCGACTCTCAGCTGGATGTTCAGCGAGTAGTCGCCGAGCGGCGCGTCGCCCGGGACGTCGAACTGGCCGGCGAAGCTGCCGAACTCGTTGAGGGTCACGTCCTCCTTCGAGATCTGCTGTCCGCGCGGATTGCTGATGATGATCTGGAACGGCGCTGTCCGCGGCGGCAGCGAGTACTGCGCATCGTCGTCGGCGCGGATGATCCCCTTGAACTCGACCCGCTCGCCGGGACGGTAGATCGGCCGGTCCGTGTACAGATGCCCGACCCACTCGCGCTGGTAGAACTCGCTCGGCACGCCGAACTGGTACGGCGACACGCCGTTCTGCCAGCGGGTGCTCGTCACCGCGGTCCGTCCGCCCGCATCGATCCAGGTGATGAAGGAACGGTCGGAGCAGCAGGCGCTGAGCGTCGGGGTCGGCACATTG
>JBGPZT010000188.1:0-4446 GCA_041493915.1 Candidatus Limnocylindria bacterium | reverse complement strand
TGTCCCACGACGTCCTCGCGACGCGGCCGCCCTTATGGGGGAGCTCCTCGAGCAGCGTCCACGACGCCGACTGCTGGATGCCGCCCTCGACCTGATTGCGCACGCCATCGGGGTTCACGACCAAGCCCGGATCGATGACGCACCACACCCGCAGAACACGGACCGCGCCAGAGGCTGACACCTCGACCTCCGCGACCTGCGCGACGTAGGTGTCGTGGTACAGGGTGCACGCGAAGCCCCGCCCGCGCCGCTCCGTGAGCTTCTTTCCGTAGCCGCTCACCTCGGCGACGCGCTCCATCACGCGCCGCAGCCGCGCGTCGTCGACGTGGCGCAGGCGGAACGCGAGCGGATCCTGGCCCGACGCGTGCGCGAGCTCGTCGACGAACGACTCGATCGCGAAGACGTTCTCCGCCGCAGCGAGCGAGCGGAAGTTCGCGGTGCGCAGCGGCGTGGGTTCGACGTGCAGGACGACATTCGCGTGAGGGACCCTGTACGGCGGGACCGCGTTCCGTCCCGACGTCATCGCCGCGACGCGCGGATCCGGACCCGCGGCGGTGTGGACATTGGTGTGCTCGTCATACCGCCACGCGACGATCCGACCCTCGGCATCGAGACCGGCGGTGACCTCGAGGACCGCCTCGGGCCGGTTGGGGGAGTACGCGAACTCCTCGGCGCGCGACCACTGCACGAGCACCGGACGGCGGGCGTGCTTCGACAGGACGGCCGCCTCGATCGACACGTCGGGCGCGCTGCTGCGGCCATACGTGCCGCTCGACATCTGCGGCATGACGCGCACGCGGTCCTGCGGGAGGCCGACGCGACCGGCGACGGCGTCGCGTAGCCCGAACGGGCGGTGCGTGCCGGCGTAGACCGTCGCGCCGTCGGGCCGCACGTCGACTACCGCGACGCTCGGGCCGATCGAGGCGCTCGCGATGGAAGGGAGCGTGTACGTGGCGGAATGGGTCAGCGCCGCTGACGCGAGCGCGGCATCGGTGCCGGCGTCCTCGCGCAGGGGTACGACCTGCGTGGCCGATGCCTGGCCCTTTGGCGCTTCCCACTCGATCTCGAGCGCGTCGGCGGCCGCACGCGCCTGCTCGTCGCGCTCGGCCACGACGCCGACCACGTCCCCGTCGTGCACGACGGCGATGACGCCGGGCATGGTGCGCGCGGCGCGATCGTCGACCCGTGTCGCGCGCCCGCCGCGGGCTGGTGGGCGCACGATCGCGCCACGCGCCAGGCCCTCGACGCGGACGTCGGCGGTGTAGCGCGCGCGTCCGGTCACGATGTCGCGCGCCTCGACCCGCGCGAGCGGCGTGCCGATCTGCCGCCAGCGCTCCGGCGGCAGCAGCGGCTCGTCGTCGGGTATCGCACCTTCGAGCGGCGCCCCCTGCACCAGGTCCGCGTAGCTGACGCGTTCGCCGGTGCCGGCGCCGATCGTGCCGTCCTTCGTGTCCAGTCGTGTCGCAGCAACGCCGAGGCGCGCGGCCGCGCGTTCGATCAGGGTGCGCCGCGCGAAGGCCGCCGCCTGGCGGAGCGCGGGCGCCTCCTGCGCGACGGAATTGCTTCCGAATGTTCCGAAGTCGAAGGGCACCTGCTCGGTGTCGCCGAGCACGACGCGCACGCGTCCCACCGGAACGTCGAGCTCATTCGCGACCAGCTGGGCGAACGCGGTGCGGATGCCCTGACCGAACTCGATCTTGCCGGAGAAGGTGGTCACCGACCCATCGGGCTCAATGCGGATGCGTTGCTCGAGGTTCATCTAATCATCGCAGGGGCTCCGCCCTTGCCACCCCTGGCGTCGGCCGCGCGCTGCACCGCACGGATCGCGCGAACGTAGACGCCGCAGCGGCAGAGGTTGCCGGCGAGCGCGTCGCGGATCGTGGCCTCATCCGGCGCGGCGTCGCGCGCGAGGAGCGCCGCGGCCGAGATGATCATCCCGCTCGTGCAGTAGCCGCATTGCATCGCATCTTCGGCGATGAATGCCTCCTGCACCGGATGCAGGGTGTCGCCATGCGCGAGACCCTCGATCGTCGTGATCTCGTGCTCCGCCGCCTGCCGAGCGGGCATGAGGCACGAGGCGACCGCTCTGCCGTCGGCGATGACGTAGCACGAGCCGCATTGGCCGGTCCCGCAACCGAAGCGCGTGCCGGTCAGCCCGAGATCGTCGCGCAGCACGCTGAGCAGGGACGCGCTCGGTGGTGGGTCTACGTCGTGGGTGGCGCCGTTGATCGTGAGGACGAGCCGCATGCCCTCCAGCGTACCGACGCGGGGCGGGCCGTGCTCGTTACGCGGTGACGCGAACGCGCGTCACGCGGCGGAGCGCCGTCAGCGCGACCGCGGCCGCGGTGCCCCACGCGAGACCCGCGACGATGGGGTTGGAGAGATCGGTCCCGGACATGATCCCGTGCACGAACGCCGCGGCGAACGCGACGTAGGAGAGGCGATGGAAGGCCTGCCATTGCCCGAGCGTCAGCGACGAGCGCAGCCAGGTGGAGAGGAGCACAACGATGATGAGCTGCGCGGAGATCGTGCCGAGGCCGATCGCGAGGCGCCCGTAGGAGACACCGAACGGGATCACGAGGTCGAGGAGCCCGACCTGCGCGTAACGGTCGAACAGCAGCGCGATGACATGCGCAAGACCGAGCGGGATCCAGAGGACGGTGAGGAAGCCGTGCACCACGCGCACGCCGCGGTTGTGCGAGAGCCACGCGAAGGTCCCGGTGCGCAGCGCGATGCCCGTGAGCACGGAGAGCGTGAGCGCGACGAGCGACGCGGTGCCGGTCGAGCGCGCGAGGATCCAGATGAGGTTGGTATCGAAGGTCATGGCTCGGCTAGGACTGCTTCGTGCGTGTGAGCGGCGCGGTGTTCGTGCTCGTCACCGACCGCCGCGTTGTGGTGCGCCCCGCCGTGACCGTCGTCGGCGCCCGCGTGGACGTGGGTGTCGCGGTGGCGACAGCCGCTGGCTGGAGCGGCGCGCTCGACGTGTGAAGGTTCTCGCTCGCGAAGATCGTCATGCCGCCGAAGCTGCTGAGCGTGATCGCGGCTGCGAGGGCGCGGAGCACCAGGGTGGACGTGATGAGCGGCTTGACGGCGCGACGCGATCCTTTTGTCATGCTGATAAAGGAGAGCATCCGCGCCCCGCGGGAGCATGAAAGCCGCCTAAGAAGCGGCTAGGAGCTTGTGGCGAGCCGCAGGCGGAAGCGCGCGCCGCCGCCGCTCGCCTGTTCGAGGACGACCGAGCCGCCGTGCGATTCGGCGACCTGCTTGACGATCGACAGGCCGAGGCCCGAGCCCGGCAGCGAGCGCGCGTTGCTGGCGCGCCAGAAGCGGTCGAAGACACGCGGAGCATCCTCGGGCGCGACGCCCGGACCATGGTCGCGGACGCTCACCTCGCCGGAGTGCACCGCCACCTCGACCACACCACCGGCGGGACTCCACTTGCCGGCGTTGTCGAGCAGGTTGGTAACAGCGCGCGCGATGCGTGGACGAACGCCGCGCACGGTCGTCTCCTCCAGCACGGCATCGAAACGCACGCGCGGGTAGTGGCCGCGCACGTCGGTGATCGCGTCCGCGACGACCTCGTCGAGCCGAACGTCCTCGATCGGGAGCGTCGCTTCCTCATCGCGAGCGAGATCGATGAGGTCGGCGACCAGCGTCGAGAGCCGCTCGATCTGACCCACGAGCTCGACCAGGACCTGCTGGCGCTCGACGGGATCGGTGGGCTGTCCCCGCGCGAGCAGCTCGAGATTGGTCCGCAGGCTCGTGAGCGGAGTGCGAAGCTCGTGCGATGCATCGGCGACGAGCTGACGCTGCTGGCGCAGCGAGATCTCGAGCGCGCCGAGCATCCCATTGAAGCTCGCCGCGAGGCGGCCGAGCTCGTCGGGACTCTCGCCCGCGACGCGGCGCGACAGGTCGCGCGTGCGCCCGACCTCTTCCACCACATCGGTCAGACGCCGGACCGGCATCAGCGTTCCCTGCGACACGACGACACCGAGCACGGCCGCGAGCGCGATGGCGCCGAGCGCGACGATCGCGAGTCGCAGGCGCGTTTCGTCGAGCACGCGGTCGATGTCGTCGAGGGGACGCCAGAGCTCCAGCGCGGTCCCGTTCGTGAACGGTGCGACGTAGACGCGTAGGTGCGAGCTGTCGAGCTCGGTCTCGAAGAAGTACGCCGCGCGCGAGCCGCTCGCGACGGCGAGCGCTTCGGGTGTCACGAGGTCGACGAGAGGCTGGCTGTCGGCACGCGCGACGGTCCCGGATGTCGTGACGAGCTGGGCGAGGATGTCGGGACGGCCCGACAGCGGCGATCCGAGGGAACCTGGGAACGGCTGCGGCCGTCGTTCGCCCGGCCCGCGCTCGGGCTGGCGTGAGACGGCGGCGGCCTCCGTGAGCGTCTTGTTCAGCTGGCTGTTGAGCTGGTCCTG
Organism: Candidatus Limnocylindria bacterium; assembly: GCA_041493915.1. GTDB lineage: Bacteria > Chloroflexota > Limnocylindria > P2-11E > P2-11E > CF-39. The sequence continues at coordinate 22 of JBGPZT010000188.1, read as the reverse complement.
GACGACGACGTACATGATCGCC
>JBGPZT010000147.1:0-6661 GCA_041493915.1 Candidatus Limnocylindria bacterium | reverse complement strand
TCAACGCTCGAGACGGCTCCGGTAGGCAACACGTCCGGTGGGACCGATCGCAGCTCGACGTCCTGCGCGGTCAACGGGCGGATCACCGCGACATCCTGAGCGGCGACGACCATGGCGACGCGCTGCGCACCGATGTAATAGAGCGCGCCCGCGATGCAGCCGGCGACCAGCGCGAGCAGCAGAAGCGACCTGCGAGCGATCAATCGATGAGCGCGGGCGATCGCAACGTGATCGAGATCTCGGCCTCGAGCCGTTCCGTCGGCGCCATTTCGGTGAAGATCTCGAAGCCCAGCGACCAGCGGACACCCGAGGCCGGCATCTCGATCCACTGCGCCGCAAGAGGCTCCACGCTGCCGGAGGTAGCGGAGACGTGGTCGGGCTGGGCCGACACGAGACGCCATGATCGGATCGGCACGGCTACGTCGTTCGCGAACGCGCGCGGCCAGAACTGGAGCCGTCGTCCGCGAAGCACCTCGGCCGCCGCGAGCGTCGGACCGTCTGGCGCGAGGGCGATCCCGGCACGGAGCGTGGGTGCGACTGGCGTGGCACGTGTCTGCGGTTTGAACGACGGCCCCGGCGCAGTGACGCTTCGCGGTGCGGCCGAAGCGACCGCAGGTCCAGGTGTGGCGGCCGGCGAGATTGTTTCCGGTGCCGGCGACGCGGAAGCTTGACGTCGCCTTGTCTCCGAATCGTCCTGGAAGAACACGATGTTCACTGGAACGTAGCCACTCGGAGTGAGCACGAAGTTCTCGTAGTACGTCCCCGCGAGCGCCCGACCGTCTGTCAGGGCACCGCGCCCGTTGAACGCGATTCCGTCGAAGGCGCTGGAGGCGCCGGTGTCGACGGCGTCGATCACGCGTGCGTACGTCCCGGTCGATTCGTGCACGGTCGTCGTCGAGTACCTCGTCGTCGCGTCAAGGGTGGCCACCACATCGGCAACGTAGGTGTCCGTCACGTAGTACAGGCCGGTCGGCACCACGAATGCGACGGGGTCGGGAGCTGGCGTCGGCTGAGGCGGGAGCGGTGACCATTCGTTCTCGAACGGCTCGCGCGCATTGGCAGAAGCGCTCGACAGGAGGGCGATCGCTATCACCATCGTGGCTGTCCGCTTCCTCGTCATCGCGGTGAGCTCGCCGAACGGATCGTGAGCGGCGTGACGGCCGGCATGAACAGCACCGCGAAGCCAGGTGTTCTCACCGGCACTGAGGCGATCAGGCGGACTGTCGGACGGTCGTAGTGAGCGCCCGTGCGGGGATCGACGCTTGGCGCGCTCGGGAAGCTCGCAATATCTGCCGACGCGGCGATCTCAGTCGCGCTTGTTGCGAGGGCGGACGCCGACGCGGACAGGTTGCGCGCGAAATAGTCGCGCGCCGTTTCGACTGCGTCACCAGCGAGCCGAAGAGTGCCCGTCCGTGCCAACTCGATCTGGTCCTGATCGCCGACCGCGACGATCGTGGCGAGATCCGCAGCCGCTGTCAGCCGGTATGCGACAGCGCGCAGTGCGCCAAGTTCGAGGACTCCCACGAGAACGATGAGCAGAAGAGGCAGCATCAACAATGTCGTGATAGTCGCGGTCCCGCCATCGTCGTCCCTCATCGGCTCACCTCGCCACGCGCGACGGCCGTCGACCGTACCGTGACGGTCGTTGCGAACAGGAACGGAACGGCGATCCGCTCCTCGGTCTGCAGCGACACGCGCACCGGCTCTCGCCAGGCAAGGTACGAGGGGTCGACTTCCACGATGACTCGAGAGGGTTCGATGCCAACTAGCCGCAGCTGCTCCTGGACGTAGGACCGAAGCTCAGGTCGATCTCCGCCAAGCTCACCCGCGTAGCGCGCAGCCTGCAAGGCCACGCCATCTTGCGCGAGCCACCGCTGCGTCAGCCAGCCGAACTCGATTATCGCGAACAGCAGCGGGACAAGGATGAGCACCATAAGGGTCGTCTCGAGGGTCGCCATGCCTTGGTCGTCGCTGCGCCAGCGGGTCATCGGACTGTTTGTAGCTGCGTGACGAGCGCCTGCAGCCGAGTGACGAGTCCGTTGTTCCACGCGGACACGCCAATGACCAGAGTCCCAAGGATCACCGCAGCCCCGATGACATACTCGATCGTGGCCAGACCCTCGTGCCCGGCAGTGAAGCGGCGCAATGATCGCATGCGAGACCTCCCGACGCGTGTCGTCGGGAGGTTCGCTTCAGATCAGCTCATGCGCGATGACGTTGCGGACTGGTACGCGAGTACTAGCGCCGGCCGAGAGCCTTCTCCGCCTTGCGTGCGTCCTTCACACCGAACGCGATCGTGACGTTGCCGCGACCCGGCGCGAGCACGTACTCGGATGCGATGTTCACCTTCGCCTTGGCGAGCCGCGCCGTCACGCGGGCGAGCGAGCCGGGCTTGTCCGCAAGGCGCACTTCGATCGCCTTGCGCTCCGCCGCGCGCAGTCCTGCCTTCTTCAGCGCGCGCCGCGCCTTCGTCGCGTCCTTGTCCTTCACCACGAATCCGACGGTACCTTTGCCGGCGCTGGTCGAGGCCGCGGTGCCCCAGAGATTGACGCCGCCATCCGCGAGCGCCTGCGCCGCGGCCGCGAGCGAGCCGGGTCGGTCCTTGAGCTTCACGATGAATTCAGTCGCCATGTACGTCCTCCCTCTTCGAGCCTTTGACGATTTGTTAAGTTGCGTCAACCGGCTCGGCTGATAGTGTGCGCCGCGGTGTCCGAGCGCGCACAGTTGGGGGAGGCAAGGGAGTTCGCGTACGACCGTTCGTACGCGCGGCGTCAGGCGCTGGGCCGCATCCTGCGTCCCCGGGCCGAGACGATCCAGGAGAACACGCTGGGGCACGCCTATCGCGCCACGAACTTCCTTGGCCTGGGCGCCGTCGCGGCCAAGCGCTGGGCGGCGATCAGCGGCCGCGCGATGCCGAGATCCCTCGATGCTCTCGAGGCCGACGACGTCGAGCAGATCGTGCTGCTGGACCAGGCCGGCACGTTCATCAACGAGCTTCTCGCCGCGGGTTTCCAGCACTTCGCGGTGAAGCCCCTGGTGAGCCTCGGCTTCCGGCTCGCGCAGCGCGAGGTGAAGGCGCACGCGAGTGCCGAGGGTTTCGAGCCGGAGGAGCTCGAGGCTGAGCTGCGCGTCTTCCAGCGCGCCTTCGAGGCGCGGATCATCTACCGGGGCTAGCGGGCCTTCGCGATCCCGTCGCGGATGACGCTGGCGTCCATGACCTCGCCGCGCTCGACGTGCCGGATGACGCCCTGCGCGTCGATGAAGAACGTGACCGGCAGACCGACGACGCCGTAGCGGCGCGTCGTCTGGCCGTTCAGGTCAAGGAGCGGGTCGAGGCGGTCGAGCGCGAGCTGGTCGAAGAACGAGCGCACCCGTGCGCCGTCCTCCTGGAGATCGACGGCAAGGAACACCGCGTCGCTGCCCTGCGCGACGCTGTTCAGCGCGGGCATCTCGGTGCGGCACGGACCGCACCACGTCGCCCAGAAGTTCATCACGACGACCTTGCCGCGCAGGCTCGCGAGCGTGCGCGTCGAGCCGTCGGGCGCGTTCCACTCGAAGTCGGGTGCGAGCGCGCCGATGCGCCCGGCCATGTCCGGCCCGTCGATCTGCCGTCGGATGACGCCGACCTGCGTCGGTCCGGTCGCGGCCTGGTTCATCGGGAGGGACGGCCACACCAGAGCGACGAGCGACGCGAGCGCGATCGCGCCAACGACGATCACGCTCACGGCGCGCGGCATCCGCGGGCGGTAGTCCAGGGTGACGTCTTCGGTCACCTCCGTAGCGTAAATCGCACGCGTACCTACGGAACACGGCACGCTCGCGTGTTCCCACGCGTTAGGACGTCGTGGGAGCGGTCTCCGCTTGCTTACGCGTTGGCGCGAGGGCGAGCGCGGCTGCTGCCAGCCATGTGACGAGCATGACGGGACCGCCGGCGGCTACATTGAACACAAGCGCGGCCAGCGTCCCAGCCGGAACGAGCGCGAAGTGCCGTTGGCCTCCGCGAGCCACGATCGCGGCCGTGAGCGCCAGCAGACCAATGAGGGTGATCGCCGTGCCCAGGACGAATGCGAAGAAGGCCCATTCCATCTTTAGGCCATCCTCGAGGACGTTGGCGCCGCTGCTCAGCACCGCGCCCGCTGCCACCACGAGCGAAGCCCGGAACGCGATCCGCTCGCCGACGAGCTGCGCGAACAATGGCACGGCGCAGGCGAGACCGAGGAGCACGCCGCTGAACGCCAGCACGTACGGCCACTCACCCTGGGTCGGTGACATCTCGTAGCTGGGTTTGGTCACGAACCAGTGAGCGGAGAAACCGACGCCGAAGAGCGCGAATAGCGCAGCACGCTTCACCGAAAGCACCACACGTGCGGGAATGTAGCGGCTCGTGGGCTGGCAGCAGAGCTCGATGACCAGGGATGCGTGCGAAACTCCCGGCATGCGCGTTAGCAGCGATTACGTCGAGCTGTTCCGCCGCTACGTCGCGCCGCAGTGGCGGCGCACCGCGCTGCTCGCCGCGTTGATCCTCGCGAGCATCGGCCTGCAGCTGCTCGGCCCGCAGCTGCTGCGCGCGTTCATCGACAGCGCGATCGCGGGGGCCGCCCTCGAGTCGCTCGCGACGCTGGCGCTGGCGTTCGTCGCCGTCGCGCTGGCGACGCAGCTGCTCACGGCGTGGTCGCAGTACGCCGGCGAGGACCTCGGCTGGACGGCGACGAACGCGCTGCGAGCCGACCTCGCGCTGCACTGCCTGCGCCTCGACCTGACCTTCCACAAGGCGCGCACGGCCGGCGAGCTCATCGAGCGCATCGACGGCGACGTGACCGCCCTCGCGACGTTCTTCTCGCGCTTCGTCGTCAACGTGCTCGGCAATCTCCTCCTGCTCGTCGGCGTCCTCGTCGCCGTGGCGCGCGAGGACCTGCGCGCGGGCCTTGCGCTCACGTTGTTCGCGGCGGTCGCGATTCTCCTCATGGCGGGGCCGCTGCGCACCTTCGCGGTGAAGTACTGGGGACGGATGCGCGAGGTCACGGCGCAGATGTTCGGGTTCCTCGGCGAGCGACTCGCCGGCACCGAGGACATCCGCTCCAGCGGCGCGGAGACGCACGTGATGAACGGGCTCGCGATGCACCATCGCGCGTGGCTCGCGGCACGTCGCCAGGCGAGCTACGCCGGCACGGTCCTCTGGTCGACGAGCATCCTCCTGTTCGCCGTCGGCAGCGCGATCGCGTTCGGCGTCGGCGCTTATCTCTGGAGCCTCGGTGCGATCACGCTCGGCACGGTCTACCTGCTCTTCCACTACACCGACATGCTCCGCCGGCCGATCGAGCAGCTGCGCCGCGAGCTCGAGGACATGCAGCGCGCCGTCGCGAGCGTCGGTCGCGTGAACGAGCTGCTGCGGACCGAGTCGCGTTTGCCCGAGGGCCGCGGCGCGCCGATCCCCGCGGGACCGCTCGCGGTGGAGCTGGACGCGGTCTCGTTCGCTTACGAATCGTCGGCCGGGAACGGCGACGACCTCGTGCTGCGGGACGTGTCGCTCCGGCTCGCGCCGGGTGAGGTGCTCGGCGTGCTCGGGCGCACCGGCAGCGGCAAGACGACGCTCGCGCGTCTCCTGCTCCGCTTCTACGACCCGACCGCCGGTAGGGTCCGCCTCGGCGGCGTCGATCTGCGCGACGCGACGCTGGACGACGTGCGCACCCGCGCGACGCTCGTCAGCCAGGACGTGCAGCTCTTCCACGCGCGCGTGCGCGAGAACGTCACCTTCTTCGACCCGACGATCGACGACGCGCGAATCACGGATGTCCTCGAGCGCATCGGCCTCGGAGGCTGGCTGCGCGCCCTGCCGCGGACCAGCGGCGGCGACGGCCTCGACTCGGAGATGATGGCCGGCGGGCTCTCGGCCGGCGAGGCGCAGCTGCTCGCGTTCGCGCGCGTCTTCCTGCGCGAGCCCGGTCTCGTCATCCTCGACGAGGCCTCGTCGCGCCTCGACCCGGCGACGGAACGGCACATCGAGCGCGCCATCGACGCGCTGCTCGCGGACCGCACCGGGGTCGTCATCGCCCACCGCCTCGCGACGGTGCAGCGCTGCGACCGGATCCTCATCCTCGAAGAGGGCCGCATCGTCGAGCAGGGGCGTCGCGCCGCGCTTGCGCAGGATCCGTCGTCGCGTTTCGCCGACCTGCTGCGGACCGGGCTCGAGCAGGTGCTGGTATGAGCACGCAGTCGCTGGGCACCGGCCGCTTCCTCTGGCACATGGTCGCGTTCCGGCCGTGGCTCTACGTCACCGACGACTTCCTCTGGACGGCCGTGTACTGCGCGCGGCTCCTCCCAGGGCTCGTCGCGCAGCAGGCGTTCGACGCCCTGCAGCGGGGCACGGCCGATCCGCCGACCATCGCCTGGATCTGCGCGGCGTTCGTGGGGACCGGTATCGCCGGGTCGGTCGCGAACACGGCCGGGATCACGATCGACGTGTTGTTCCGCTTCAGCGTGAGCGCGGTGCTGCAGCGGAACATGCTCGCCGAGATCCTGCGGCGCCCCGGTGCGCGCGCGCTCGACCGGTCGCCGGGAGAGGCGCTCAGCGTGTTCCGCGACGACGTCGAGCACGCCGAGAACGGCAGCGACTGGACCGTCGACATGTTCAGCCTCTCGGTCTTCGCGATCCTCGCGATGG
>JBGPZT010000137.1:0-7279 GCA_041493915.1 Candidatus Limnocylindria bacterium | reverse complement strand
GATGCGGGCCTCATCGTGCCGGTGCTGCGTGACGCGGATCGGAAGTCGCTCGCGACGCTGCGCGACGAGCGCGAGGCGCTCGAGGCCGCGGTCCGGTCCGGTCGTGCGCGCGCCGACGCGTTCGGCGGAGCGGCGCTCACCGTCTCGAACCTCGGCACGTTCGACGTCGATCGCTTCACCGCGATCGTCAATCCGCCGGAAGCCTCGATCCTCGCCGTCGGACGCGTGACCGATCGCGTCGTCGCCCGCGGCGGCGCGCCCGCGGTGCGCCCGGTGGTGTCCCTGACGCTCACTGTCGACCACCGTGTTGCCGATGGCGCGGACGCCGCGCGGTATCTGAGGGACGTCTCGAAGCAGCTCGAGGCGAGCGACCCGTGACCGTGCACCGGCCCGCGCCTAGGCGTCAGCCGAGCGCGCTTCGCAGTGCCGCGCCCATATCGTCGATCGCGGTGCGTCCCAGGGAGATCTTCACGGCCAGCCCGGTGAAGCCGTGCACCATACCCGGGTATTCGATGTAGGTCGTCGCGACGCCGGCCTCGCGGAGGCGCGTCGCGTACGCCTTGCCCTCGTCGCGTAGCACGTCGCACTCCGCGGTGACGATGTGTGCGGGCGGAAGGCGCGAGAGGTCCTTCGCCCGAAGGGGTGACGCGTAGGGCTCATCGCGAAGGGTCGGATCGGGCGTGTAGTGATCCCAGAACCACCGCATACCGCTGCGCGTCAGGCCGAAGCCGGTGGCGTTCGCCCGATACGAGGGCGTCTCGAAATCGTGATCGGTGACCGGCACGTGAAGCAACTGGAACGCGAGCGCCGGCCCGCCGTATTCGCGCGCCATGAGAGCGACCACAGCCGCCAGGTTGCCGCCGGCGCTCGAGCCGCCCACAGCGATGCGTGACGCGTCGATACCGAGATCCGACCCGTGGTCCGCGGACCAGCGCGTCGCCGCGTAGGCGTCTTCTGCGGCGGCTGGATAGCGGTCCTCGGGCGCGAGGCGGTATTCGACCGACACGACGGCGCAGCCGCTGGCGTTCGCGAGCGCGCGGCAGAACGGATCGGAGATCGTGACGCTGCCAACGACCCAACCGCCTCCGTGGAAGTACACGAGCAGCGGAAGCGTTCCCGAGCGCGGCCGATACAGGCGGGCCGAGAGCGGCGGGCGCGTGTCGATGACGAGATCGCGAACATCGGCGACGGGCTCCGGTGGCAACGGCGGCGCGACGATCACCGATCCGCCGCGAGCGCGAGCCTCCGCGACGCTGAGCGCCTCGAGGGGGCGCGGGTCGATCTTCTCGGCCTCGGCCAGCAGCGCGGCGATCTGTGGGTCCACCGGCATCGTGCGAGAGCCTAGCCGTCGCGGCGCGCGGGGCCGAAGACGACGCGACCGGGGCGAGCGCCGGTGTGCTCTCCGTCCCGCAGCACGGGCGTTCCGTTGACCAGGACGTGAGCCACGCCGGTCGCGTAGCGGTGGGGCTCGGTGTAGGTCGCGTGGTCGTCGATGGTCGCGGCGTCGAACGCGACGATGTCCGCGAAATAGCCGAGGCGCAGGAGGCCACGGCGGTCGAGCTTGAGATTCGCCGCGGGGAAGCCGGTCATGCGCCGGATCACGTCCTCCAGGGGCGCGGCCTGCTCGTCTCGAACGAACCGACCGAGCACGCGTGCGAAGGTCCCGTAGGTGCGTGGGTGTGGCTGCGACAGGAGGAACACACCCTCGGGCGAGATCGAGCCGGCGTCCGAGCCGAAGCTCATCCACGGCAGTGCGACCTGGCGCCGCAGGTTCTCGGGCGAGGCCATGAAAATGACCATGCCCACCCGGCTCTCATCCTCGAGCACCAGGTCCATCGCCACGTCGCGCGGGTCGGCGCCGCGCTGCGCCGCGACCTGGCCGAGCGTCCGCCCGGTGAGCGGCTTGAGGCGCTCGTTCTTGAACGCCACGAGCACGATGCCCTCTGGCGTGCCTGCCGCCTCGTACAGGTTCTCCCAATCCGTACCGGGGCGCGTCATTTCGCCCTTGATGCGGGCGCGCTGAGCCGCGTCGCGCAGGCGCGCGAGCGTCGCGCGCAGTCCGCCCTCATGCGCCCACGGCGGGAAGCACGAGCTGAGGCCCGTCGCTCCGGCCTCGTACGGATACATGTCCGCGGTGATGGCGAGACGCTCCGCGCGAGCGCGCTCGACACGATCGATGACCGTGTCGAGCTTCGTCCAGTTCGAACGACCCGCCTGTTTGAGGTGGTAGATCTCAGCAGGGAGCTTCGCGCGCCGCGCGATCTCGACGACCTCATCGACCGCCTCGACGAGACGGTTGCCTTCGCTACGCATGTGCGAGATGTACATCCCACCGTGCCGCCCCGCGACCTCCGCGAGCGCGACGAGCTCGTCGGTGTCGGCGTAGGTCGCCGGGGAGTAGATGAGGGCCGAGCCAACTCCGAGCGCCCCGCCCTGCATCGCCGCGTCGACCAGCGCGCGCATGCGCCCAAGCTCTTCGGGGCTCGGACGCCGATCCTCGTGCGCAAGCTCGTGGATGCGAACGGTGGCGGCACCGACGAACGAGGCGATGTTCGGCGAGATTCCACGCGCCGCGATCGTGTCGAGCGCCTCGGCCAGCGTTGTCCAGGCGATGTCGTACTTGATGTCGCCCTGCTCCTCGCTCTGCTCGCGCCGCATCGTGTCGTTGACCGGGCCGAGGGACCAACCCTCGCCGAAGACCTCGAGCGTCACGCCCTGGCGGATGTCGCTCTGCGATCGACCATCCGCGATGAGCGACGTCGTCGCCCAGCTCAGCATGTTGATGAAGCCTGGCGCGACCGCGAGACCGCGGGCGTCGATCTCCTCGCGCCCATGTTCCGCGACCTTGCCGATCGCGGCGATGCGGTCGCCATCGATCGCGACGTCGGCGGCGAACTGCGGCCCGCCCAAGCCGTCATAGACGGTGCCACCGCGGATGACGACGTCATGTGCCGCGTGCATCGGCGGAATGCTAGAGACTGGCGCGCGTGTACGGGCTGACACGCGCGGAGACGGGGATGCTGCGTCGCCTTTCGACGCCGGAGAAGGTGCAGCGGTATCTCGACGACCTCACCTATAACGTCGAGCGCGATGGCGATACCGTGCGCTCTCCGCGGCGCGTGATGCGCGACCGCACGGCGCATTGCGCCGAGGGCGCGTTCCTCGCGGCCGCCGCGTTCCGCGTCAACGGGAGGCCGCCGCTGCTCGTCGATCTCGAGGCCGACAACGACGACGATCACGTGCTCGCGGTGTATCGCGACCGCGGTCTGTGGGGTTCGGTGGCGACGTCCAAGTTCTCCGGGCTGCGCTTCCGCGCGCCCGTCTACCGGACGATCCGAGAGCTGGTGATGAGCTACTTCGAGGACTACTTCAACTGGGACGGCGACCGCAGCCTCCGCGCGTACTCACGACCGCTGTCGCTTGCGCAGTTCGACCGTATCAACTGGATGATCGCGGAGGAGGACCTCTGGCCGGTGGTGGAGTGGCTCACCGTGGCGCGCCACACGTCGCTGATCAGCCACGCGGTCGCCAAAAGGCTCCCGCGCGTCGATCGCCGTTCCTTCCGGGCGGGCGTTCTGGGCGCTCCAAAACACTGAGTCCCTCGGCGAAATGATGCGAGTCTGTTAGCGTTTCTGGCCGGGGACGCCCGCGTGGAGGGAGGGGAGATGCTGCGTACGGTTTCGGCCGTCGAACAACGCCCATGGCTGCTGCTCGCCGGCGTCTTCTGCGCGACCGTTCTCTTCGGGTTCATGGTGCAAGCCGTGGGTAACGTCTACCTGAACTGGCGCGCCGACCCGATCGTCAGCGAGTACCGGACCACCCTCCAATACACGTCCGCGATCGTCGGCGACGGTCTCCTCGTTCCGCTCGCGAACGTCTTCATCACCAGCCAGCTCGTCGCCTGGCGCCGGAAGGCGCGCATGACCGAGATAGCTGGTGCCGTCCTCGGCGCCGGCGTGATCACCGTCGCGGTCCACCTCTACCAGGCTGTGAACGCGCTCCTGAACTGGACCATGACCCGGCCGTTCGAGTGGACACCGCTCGGCTACTACCACGCGCTCTTCATGTGGACCGAGATGAGCTTCGTCCTCTTCTTCTGGGGCCAGGTCGCGCTCGTTGGCAAGGAGAATCCGCGCGCCATCATCTCGCAGCGCATCGGGTTCGTCGTCCTGTGCAGCGCGCTCTTCCTGCGTCTGCTCTTCGCCGACTACGGCTACATCCGCTAGCTCGTCGCGCATCCTCGTCTGGTCCGCGCTCGGGGTCGTCTACCTCGTCTGGGGATCGACGTATCTCGCGATCGCGATCGCGGTGCAGACGCTCCCGCCGCTCCTGTCGGCCGGTCTGCGTTTCCTCCTCGCGGGCGTGCTCCTTGGCGTGTGGCTCGTCGCACGACACGGCCGAGAAGCGCTGCGCATCGACCGCGCGCAGCTGCGTGGCGCCGCGGTCGTCGGCATGCTGCTCCTCGCTGGCGGCAACGGTCTCGTCGTGCTCGCGGAACGAACGGTGCCATCGGGCCTCACCGCCCTGGTCGTCGCATCCGTACCGTTGTGGATCGTCGTGTTCCGTCTCATCGCCGGCGACCGTGTCAGCGCCTCGCTCGTGGCCGGCGTGCTGGTGGGCTTCGCCGGCGTCGCTTTCCTGGTCGTCCCGCGCGGCGCGAGCGGGGAGGTCGACCCGTTCGGACTTCTCACGGTGGTCGGCGCGACGTTCTGCTGGGCGCTCGGCACGTTCGCGTCGCCGCGTCTGCGCACGCCGCGCGATCCGCTCGCCTCGACGGCAGTGCAGATGCTGGCCGGCGGCGCGCTCCTCGTCGTCGTCGCGACCGCGATCGGCGAGCCGGCGCGGGCCGATCCGTCGTCGTTCTCGACCGCGTCGCTCGGGGCGATGGCGTACCTCGTCGTGTTCGGCTCGCTCGTCGCCTTCTCCGCCTACACCTGGCTGCTCCAGCACACGTCGGTGTCGGTCGTCTCCACCTATGCCTACGTGAATCCGGTCGTGGCCGTATTGCTCGGGGCCCTCGTGCTGGGCGAGGCCGTGACGCCGTCGATGCTGATCGGCGCTGCCATCATCCTCGCCGCTGTCGCGTTCATCGTGTCCCGCGGCGCAACGCGGCAGGCCCAGAAGAGGATCGCGTGATGGTACGGCGGATCGTGGCCTGCGGTGGTCAGCAGCTCCTGTTCCCCGCGCTCACGGGCTACGTCCTGGGGCTTGCCCGCCGCCCGCGCCCCCGGGTGCTTTTCGTGGGAACGGCGTCAGGCGACAGCTCGGAGTACCTGCTCACCTTCTATCAAGCGTTCGCGGGCGTCGACTGCGAACCGAGCCATCTCGCCCTGTTCGATCGCGTGGTCGACGACATCGACGGACTCGTGCGATCGCAGGACGTTGTCATCGTCGGCGGTGGCAACACCGCCAACATGCTCGCGATCTGGCGGCTGCACGGCGTGGAGGACGCGCTGCGTTCCGCCTACGCAGCCGGCACCGTCCTCAGCGGCTGGTCGGCGGGCTGTCTGTGCTGGTTCGAAGGAGGGATCACGGACTCATTCACCTCGAAGCTCGGCGCGCTTCGTGACGGCCTCGGCATCCTGGCGGGTAGCGCATGTCCCCACTACGACTCGCAGGAGGCGCGCCGCCCGGTCTACGCGCGCGAGATCGCTTCCGGTCTGGCGCCGGGCATCGCGCTCGAGGACGGCGTCGCGGCGCGCTACGACGATGAGCGCCTCGTCGAGGTGGTGAGCGCGCGCCCCGATGGACGCGCGTTCCAGGTAGATCCCAAGGGGGAGCGGCCGCTCGCCGTCCGCGCGCTGCCCTAGAAGATCTTTCCCGGATTCAAGATCCCCTTGGGGTCGAGCGCGGCCTTGACGCGCCGCATGACATCGAGCGCGTCGCCGTGCTCCGCTCGCATGTAGGGCTGGCGCACGGCGCCGGTGCCGTGCTCACCCGTGACGGTGCCGCCCACCTCGATCGCCAGGCGATGCAGCCGGTCGGCGAGCTCGTCCGCGCGGCGGACCTCGTCGGGGTCCGCGGGGTCGATGAGGATCGCGGAATGGACGTTCCCGTCGCCGAAGTGACCGTAGAAGATGACCGCGAGGTGCAGCTCGGCGGAGATCTCGCGCGCGCGGTGGATCGTGCGCGGGATCTCCGACAGCGGCACGGCGAGGTCCTCGCCCGCGAAGATGCGGTGCTTGTCGGGATGGGCGAGCGCGGCCGCCGCGGCGAGGCCGCTGCGCGCCGCCCATAGCCGGGCGACGTCGGCCTCGACCTCGGCGAACTTCGTCACCGTCGCACGGCGGCGCACGATGCTGTCGACGTAGCGCACCGAGGACGCGACGTGGTCGGGCGTTCCCTCGACCTCGATGAGCAGGACGGCCTCGCCATCGGGTAGCTCGAGGTCGGGCTTCCAGCGCTGGAGCGCATCCACGGCGCTCCGATCGAGCAGCTCCGCCGTCGACGGCAGCACGCCCGCCTCGAAGAGATCGTCGAGCGACGCGACGGTGTCTTCGAGCGCCGCGTACCCGGCCAGCACGACGCCACGCGCCGGCGGCCGCGGCTGCACGCGGAGGCGAAGGCGCGTGATGATGCCGAGCGTGCCCTCCGAGCCGACGAAGAGCTTCGTGAGGTCGATCCCGCTCGACGACTTCAGCGCCTTCGAGCGCACGCCGCCCGTGGTGATGACGGATCCGTCCGCGAGCACGACCTCGGCGCCGAGGACATATGCCGACGTCGTTCCCCAGCGCACCGCGTGCGGACCGCTCGCGTTGTTCGCGGCCATCCCGCCGAGCGTGCAGGCGCGGCCGCTCCCCGGATCGGGCGGGAAGAAGAGGCCCTGGGGCCTGAGCGCGTCCTGAAGATCGGCGAACACGACTCCCGGCTCGACGACTGTTTGCAGGTTGCGGCGATCGATCTCGAGGATCTCGCGCATCCGCGCGAATGAGATGACGATGCCGCCCCGCGCTGCGACCGCGCCACCGGTCTGGCCGGTGCCCGCGCCCCGCGGCACGACCGGCGTTCCGGTCGCTTCGGCGAGGCGGACGACGCTGGCCACCTCCGCGGTCGAGCGCGGCACCACGACCACGTCGGGCAGGCGCTGCTGCCGCAGCGACCAGAACGAGGCGTCGTACGCGTAGGGGAGCAGCGTCGCGGGGTCGTCGATGACCGCGTCCGCAGGAAGGATGGCGCGCATGCGATCGCCGAGCGTCGCGCTCGTCCCCACGGTCGTCATCGACCGTATCCTAGGGAAATCAACTCACAAGCCACGCCTGCGGTGCCGCGGTCCGCCGTG
>JBGPZT010000193.1:0-4229 GCA_041493915.1 Candidatus Limnocylindria bacterium | reverse complement strand
GCTCCTCCCCATGCTCGGCGGGTCGCTGCGCGTCGGATTCGTCACGACCTTCGTTCGCGCGGTGACGACGCTCTCCGTGGTCATCTTCCTATTCACGCCGGGCACGACCGTTGCGACGATCCGCATCTTCCAGCTGGTCAACGATCTCGACTGGGGAGGCGCGACCGCGTTCACGGTGATCGACATCGGTCTCGCGATCGTCGCACTCAGCGTCATGGCGGTGCTCGCGCGTGGTCGTATCGCCCTCGGAGCCTCACGTGCGTAGTCCGTCTGAGGTGCACCTGCGCCTCGACCACGTCACGAAGCGGTTCGGCGACACCGCAGCGGTGGATGACATTTCCTTCGAGGTCCCGCGCGGATCCTTCGCAACGCTGCTCGGACCCTCGGGCTGCGGGAAGACGACGACGCTGCGGATGATCGCCGGCTTCTACGACCCCGATCACGGTGACATCGTTCTCGGCGGAAAGCGAATCAACGAACTGCCCGCGCACAGACGCGGCACCGCGATGGTGTTCCAGGATTACGCGCTTTTCCCGCACATGACCGTGAAGGGGAACGTCTCGTACGGATTACGGGTCGCGCGCGTACCTGCCGCCGATCGCGAGCGACGCGTGACCGACATCCTTCAGTTCGTCGGCCTCGCGGGTCTGGGAGACCGCTGGCCGAACCAGCTCTCCGGCGGACAGCAGCAGCGGGTGGCGGTCGGACGCGCGCTCGTGCTCGAGCCGCAGATCCTGCTGCTCGACGAGCCGCTGTCCAATCTCGACGCGAAGCTTCGCGTGCAGCTGCGCTGGGAGCTCCGCGCCCTGCAGCAGCGGCTCGGCATGACGTTCGTCTACGTCACGCATGACCAGGACGAGGCGCTGTCGCTCTCGGACTGGATCGCGGTGATGAACGCGGGCAAGGTGGAGCAGGCCGGTACCCCGTGGGAGATCTACTACCACCCGCGCACGTCGTTCCTCGCGGATTTCGTCGGCGCGGTGAACCTCGTGCCGGGGACGGTGCGCGAGGTGCGCGGCGAGGAGGTCGTCGTCGCGTTCGGCGAGCGCGCGGTCACCGTGCGACGTCCGAGCGGCCTCGCGCTCAGCGTCGGACGCGAGGTGCACCTCTGCGTACGGCCTGAGGCGCTCGCGCTGCGTCCTGCATCGGCCGACCCGGACGGCGTCCGCCTGCCCGGCGTCGTCGCGCGGCGCGCGTTCCTCGGCGACCTCATGCGCTACTGGGTGACCGTCGACGGGCGCGAGTGGATCGTGGATCAGCCCGATCCGGGCGCGGCCGCCGACTTCGATGGACCGGTGACCGTCGCGGTGAAGCCCGAGCGCATCCACGTCATCGCGGAGTAGTCCCGCTAGGCTCCCCCGCGTGGCGGCCGGGCCGCTGTGGGCGGCGGCGCTGTTGCTCGCGGGCGCGCTGTCCTTCTCCGTGCAACCGCTCATCGCGCGCATGCTCCTGCCGCGGCTCGGCGGCGCGCCCGCCGTGTGGATCGTGTCGCTCCTCTTCTTCCAAACAGCGCTCCTGCTCGGCTACGCGTACGCGCACGTGCTCGGACGTTCGCGGAGCCTCCGCGCGCAGCTGATCGCGCATCTCGCCGTCCTCCTCGCGGCGCTGGTGTTCGTTCCGCCCGCCCTCCGAGTGCCCGCCGATCTCTCCCAGCCCTCGGCCACGGCCCTCGTCGCGCTCGCGGCGACGATCGGGCTTCCGTACACGGCGCTGGTCGCGACGTCGCCGCTGCTCCAGCACTGGCTCGCACGCGCGGGCATCACCGCGGATCCGTACGTGTTGTACGCGGCGAGCAACGCCGGCAGCCTTGCCGGCCTCCTCGCGTATCCGTTCATCCTGGAGCCGTGGCTCGGCCTGCGCGCGCAGTCGTCTCTGTGGGCGGCGGCCTACGTCGCCGCCGCGCTGCTCGTCGCGGCGTGCGGCGTCGTCGTCGTGCGTCACAGGCGTGAAGTGCCGCCGCCCGCGACAGACGCCGTGCGTCGCGATCCGGTCCCGGCTCGCCGCTACCTCCGCTGGGCGGCGCTCGCCATGCTCCCTGCGGCGTGGCTCGGCGCGATCACCACGCACCTCACCGTCGCCGTCGCACCGATCCCGCTCCTCTGGGTCCTGCCGCTGTCGATCTATCTGGTCACGCTGATCATCGCGTTCGCGCCGGCGGCGCTCCTCGCGATCGCGGCCCCGCGGCTCGAGGCGATCACCGACGCCATCGGGCTTGTCGACACGCCACTACGCGACCCGTCGACGCTCGCGCGCCTCGCCGTCGCCGCCGCGGCAGTGGCGCTCGCGATGAACCTCATCGAGCCGGTCGCGGTCGTCGTCCTCATTCACGCCGCCGCGCTCTTCGCGGGCGCGCTCGCGTGCCACAGCGCGCTCGCCGCGGACCGGCCCCCTGCGACCGGCCTCACCGGTTACTACCTCACCGTCGCGGCGGGTGGCGCACTCGGAGGTATGTTCGCGGCGGTCATCGCGCCGGCGCTCTTCGACACGCCGCTCGAATACCCACTCGTGCTCGCCGCGTTCGTGGCGAGCGGCCTCGTGATCCGTGTGCGAGCGCGCCTCTCGGCGCGCAGGCTCGCACCGATCGCCGCCGCCGCGGCTCTCCTCGTTCTCGCGGCGTCTGGATCGCTTCACCCATTCCTGCTCCCCCTCGCGCTCGCCGCGGCCGTCATGCTCGCCGCCGGCATCGCGCGCGTGCCTGCCGCGGCGGGGGTCATCATGCTCGCGGCGCTCGTCGTCGCGGACGCGAGCCCGATCCCCGGGGGATTCCGCCAGATCCGCGTCGAGCGGAGCTTCTTCGGAGTGAACCGGGTCCTCGTGTCCTCGGACGGCGCGCAGCACGTGCTCTTGAACGGACGCGTGTCGCACGGGGCGCAGCTGCTCGACCCCGCGCACGCGCGCGAGCCGCAGGCGTACTACACGCGCGGGGGTCCGCTCGGCGACATCCTGCCGGCCTCCGGTGCGGCAAGCCGCCAAAAGCGGGTCGCCGTCGTGGGTCTCGGCGCGGGCGCGATGGCCTGTTACGCCGACGAGCACCGGCGCCTGAGCTTCTTCGAGATCGATCCGACGGTGGTCGCACTCGCGGAGGATCCCGCGCTCTTCACCTACCTGCGGCTGTGCCCACCGGAGAGCATCACGCTCGGCGACGCGCGGATCTCGCTGACCGACGTTCCGGATGGAGCGTTCGAGGTGCTCGCGATCGACGCGTACAGCGGCGATTCGATGCCCGTGCATCTGCTCACACGCGAAGCCTTCGCCTTGTACCGCCGCGTGCTCGCGCCGCACGGGATCATCGCGCTCCACATCTCGAACCTGTACTTCGACCTGGAGCCGCTCGTCGCCGCGCTGGCGTCGGACGCGGACCTCGCGGCGCGCGTGCGCGAGGATCTCCCTATGGAGAATGAGACCGCCGATCCCGCGCACGCGCCTGGCTGGTCCCCGTCGGTGTGGGCGGTCGTGGGAGAGGAGCCCGACGTGCGCGCGCGGCTCGAACGCGCGGTCGGCTGGCGGGAGGCGCGCACACTCATCGGCCTGAGCGTGTGGACCGACGACTACGCGAACCCGCTCGCGATCCGGCGCTGAGCGTCGTCTAGACAGACTCCGTTAAGCGTTCGCCTCGTTGCGCGCCGGCGAGAGATCAGCGCGATCCTGAATATCGAGCACGCGCCGCGTGCCGCTCCAAATGTGTCGGCCACGGAGTACTGAATACCGCTGTTATCCACATAACGACCGACTCTCGGCCAAGTTGACCGCTAAGGAGTCGCAGCCGAGTCGAGGCTTCGTCTGGCGCGGGGAGGCGCCGACCGCTCGACGCGCGAACGCGCGAAGTTGAGGGCTTCGGACCACGACCGCACGTCTCCAGGGTGGTGAGGGGCGGGAGGGTTCATGCGCAAACTCAAGAGCTCAGCAGCTCGCCTGCTCGTACTCACAACGGTCCTGACGCTCTCGGGAAATCCGGGAGTGGCTTTCGCGGACTCGGATCGGATGTCCGTCCGCTCGCTGGACGGAAGCAGAAACAACGAACGACATCCCGATTGGGGAAAGGCGAACACCCAATACGTCCGGGTCGGCCGGACGAATTACGCCGACGGAAAGAGCCAGATGGTCTCCGGTCCGTCAGCGCGATACGTCAGCAACCGCGTGTTCAACGACGTCAACCAGAACCTGTTCTCTGAGAACGGCGTCACGCAGTTCGCGTGGACGTGGGGACAGTTCCTGGATCACGACTTCGG